>NZ_JAKVPP010000002.1:0-322745 GCF_022487435.1 Mediterraneibacter sp. NSJ-151
ATATTATACCTCTACAGGCACAAAAAATCAAGAGTTACACATGTTTTGTATAACATGCATAACCCCCGATAAAATCTGATCTTTTTATGTTTTTAAAAATCCTTCATGAAACAACCCTGCAGAAAAACCCGTCTATAACCGACACTAATTGAAGGAATTCTAAACAAAGTTCTGTTTTATTTTCACGTTCACCTATCAATAAATCAAAAGCAGGAATTCCCCATACGCTATGATTGGCTTCTCGCCAATCCCGGATCAAGATGTCTTTTAAACGCAAAAATAACGTTTCCCATTCATTTGCATCCATTGGGGCGTATAAATAGATTTCAATATTGTTCTTCATGTAATCCAGAAAACAATAAAATTGCGGAATTCCGACACTCGGTATTTCCCTTACAAATTTCATCAAAGAATTTAATGCATCACGAAGAGGAATAAGTTGGTTTCGTTCGAAATGTTCCATATGCTCACCATATCTTTCTGGCTTACAAAAGCCTTTTATTTTTAGGACAATCGCTTAGCATTTTACTTACTTACAAATTATATTTTGCAACAAAATGTTTCATGTTTTTATAGACTTTTTTCACAGCACACGATAAAATAAATTCAACGCTTTATTTTTATCCAAGGAGGATTTATTTAAGATGAGATTTGTAATACAAAGAGTTACCGAATCTTCTGTTTCTGTTGATGGTACGGTCATTGGGCAGATTGGAAAGGGCTTTATGGTTTTAATTGGTGTAGCTGAATCAGACACGGAAGAAATTGCTGATAAATTAATCCGCAAATTAATCGGGCTTCGTATTTTTGAAGATGAAAATGGAAAGACAAACCTATCCTTAGCAGATGTCGACGGAGAACTTCTTTTAATTTCACAATTTACCCTTTACGCAAATTGTAAAAAAGGCAATCGTCCGAGTTTTATAGATGCCGGCAATCCAGACAAAGCAAACGCACTCTACGAATATATTATCTCCAAGTGCAAGGAACAAGTTGGCATTGTACAAACTGGAAGCTTTGGTGCAGACATGAAGATTTCTCTCATAAACGATGGCCCGTTTACAATTATTTTAGATTCTGAAAAATTATAATAATTTCTACAAAAAAGTTACAGTGCTCAGGCTTTGACACAGCTTGTGCACTGTATTTTTTACTATATATTTAATTATTTTCCTACGAATTCTATTTCAAAATCCAAAAAGCCCCGGAAACACCGCATATATCAGTGTTTCCGGGGCTAAGTTCAAAGCTGCCTAGGGGACTTGAACCCCCGGCCTCCGCCTTACCAAGGCGACGCGCTACCGACTGCGCCAAGGCAGCATATATCGTTGCCACTTATGTGACAACGATATTAATATACACTATTTTCACAATCTCTGTCAATTCTTTTCTAGCGTTCTGTAAAATTCTTTAGCTTTTTCATCAAAAGTTCTTCCGTTTTTAGTTGGCTTCTTCCATCTGCTTCATATTTTCAAAACAATACTCGATGATGCTCTTTCTTGTTATAATTCCTATGAATTTATTCTGGTCATCTACAACCGGGACAAAATTTTGATTCATTGCTTTCTTTATCAAATCTTCCATATCAGAATCTGCACGTACTACATCATAGTCTGCTCTACGTGGAAAATCCTTAATAAAGATTGTTTCTGATTTCTTTACATTCAAATCAGTATAGTTCTTAATTCCCCAAAGAAGATCCCCTTCTGTCATTGTCCCAACATATTCGCCTTCTTTATTCAGCATTGGAATACTTGCATATTTGTGAAATTCCATCGTTTCCAACACCTGCCGAAGTGTACAGTAGTCATAAATATATGCCACGTCATTCTTCGGCTTCAAAAAGAACAAAATATTCATTTCTCAATATCCCACCTTAATTGTATTAAATTCGTGTTTCAACGAAAATCTCATATAAAGCACGAATTGCATTTTTAAAATCATCATGTCTTACACCGACGATGATGTTAAGCTCGCTTGAACCCTGATCGATCATCTTTACATTGATATGTGCATGTGCCAATGCAGAGAAAATACGACCTGCTGTTCCGCGTGTTGCACGCATACCACGTCCAACAATTGCAATCAATGCCAAATCTGATTCTAACTCAATGTGATCTGGTTTAACCGCCTTATGAATCTCTGAAAGTACTTTCTGTTCTTTCTCTTCAAATTCATCTTTGTGTACAAAAATTGTCATTGTATCGATTCCTGATGGCATATGTTCGATAGAAATATCATTATCTTCAAACACCTGCAGTACCTTACGACAAAATCCAATTTCTGAGTTCATCATTGCTTTTTCAATTGTTACAGAAGCAAAACCATCTGTACCTGCAATTCCTGTAATTGTATATTTAGGCTGTCTGCATGTTCCCTCTACAATCAGCGTACCTTTATCTTCCGGTGCGTTTGTATTACGAATATTGATAGGGATTCCTACTTTTCTTACTGGGAAAATGGCATCTTCATGTAATACACTTGCTCCCATATATGACAACTCTCTAAGTTCTTTGTATGTAATTGTATCAATTGGCTTTGGATTTTTTACAATTCTTGGATCTGCGATCAAGCATCCTGATACATCCGTCCAGTTCTCATACAAATCTGCTGAAACAGCCAGTGCAACAAGTGAACCTGTAATATCAGAACCGCCTCTTGAAAATGTAACAATTCTTCCAGCTTCAGTTGCTCCGTAGAATCCAGGGATTACAGCCCCTTTTGATTCTTTCAGTCTTTCTGCAAGCAATTCATTTGTAGTGTCATCATCAAATGTCCCATCTTCGTTAAATCGGATTACTTCTGCTGCATCAACAAATTCAAATCCGAGATATGCTGCCATAATCTTACCATTTAAAAATTCGCCTCTTGATGCTGCATACTCTCTGCCGATTTTCTTTCCAAAATCTTCACGGATCGTTTCAAACTCTTTATCTAAAGATAATGTCAGATTCAGTCCTTCTATGATTTCCTGATATCGTGCATGAATATCGTCTAATTGATTTACAAATTTTTTCTCTCGGATCGCCGCTCCATAACAGCTGTATAACATGTCTGTTACTTTTATATCATTTGAAAATCTTTTTCCTGGTGCAGACGGAACCACAAATTTTCTTGATTCATCCGCACGAATAATCTTTCCGACTTTCTTAAACTGTTCTGCGCTTGCCAGTGAACTTCCACCAAATTTTACTACTTTTTTCATTTTCAATCCTCCAACGTACTGTTGTATACATA
This sequence comes from Mediterraneibacter sp. NSJ-151, assembly GCF_022487435.1. Lineage (NCBI taxonomy): Bacteria > Bacillati > Bacillota > Clostridia > Lachnospirales > Lachnospiraceae > Mediterraneibacter > Mediterraneibacter sp. NSJ-151. Next base: position 3,238 of record NZ_JAKVPP010000002.1, read on the forward strand.
CTTACAACACTTTATCATCCTGTTCTGTTCGGAAGCATTGGTTTACTTCTTCATGAATGCAAGGTGCATCCGCAGTTCAACATTATAACTGCTAAATTCAAAGTTGTAAATCCACTTTTTAATGAAAAATAATATCTGCAAACTCTGCATTTGCAGCTTTTTTCAAATTTTCGGGTGCAAGTTTTAACTGCATTCCGATTTTTCCACCACTTACGTAGATTTCTTCCAGGCTCTTTGCTGAGCTGTCTATCACTGTCGGAAACTGCTTTTTCATGCCAATCGCAGTACATCCGCCGCGAACATATCCGGTCACTTTAGTAATGTCTTTTACATGCAGCATTTCAACTGATTTTTCATGTACTGCCTTTGCTGCCTCTTTGAGATTTAATTCTTTTTCTATTGGAATCACAAAAACATAATGCTCTCCGCTCTTACCGGTTGTAACTAATGTCTTATATACCTGTTCATGTGGCAGCCCGATTTGTTCTGCTGTCTGCACGCCACTGACAAATTCATCGCATTCATAAGTTTCATATTCATATGGTATTTTTAATCGGTCTAACAAACGCATTGCGTTGGTTTTTAATTCTTTCTTACTCATCTTTTTCTCCAACATTCATATAATGGTTTTCGTACTTTTTTTCTTGTAATTTCCATAAGCTGTAATTCTGTTACATCCACCACTGTTGTCTGAACAGGATCCTTGCCACACAGGATACGCATTTCTTTAATTAACTGCTGCATCAATTCATCGTCATCCATATTTATAAAGTCAACCAGTATAATTCCGGAAATATTTCGAAGTCGAAGCTGTTTTGCAATCTCTTGTGCTGCCTCCAGATTTAATTTCAAATAAGTTTCCGGCGTCTTTTTCTTCGAAACACATTTTCCTGAATTCACATCAATTACTGTCAGTGCCTCTGTTGGCTGTATCACAAGATATCCGCCATGCTTAAGCCAAACACGTTCATTCATTGCCCTGTCTCTGATTGTATGCAGATTATACAAACTTGAAAGCGACAGCTTATCATTTTCATAAAAATGTAATATTTCTAATAATTCCGGCTGTTCTTTTTCAAAATATGACCGCACTTCTTCATACAAATCTTCGCATTCCACCTGGATTTCTGACAAACCATTCGTATACACATTTTTAAGTCCTGACAAATATGGCTGCATAGCCATCTCTAAGCAAGAGTAACAGGTTCTATGTACTGCATGCTCTTTAATTGATTCATATCGTCTCTTCAACTGCTCAATCTCATCCAGAACAATATCAAATGGAACATCTTTTGCATTCGTCCGCACAATAATCCCATATTCTTCATTCGCAAGATCTCCAAGCTTTCGCCTGTACTCTTCACGTTCTGATTTTGCCAGCTTTGCAGATACTCCGATTCTTGTGTTGCCCGATGTCAAAACTGCATATCTGCCTGTAAAATTCAGATTACTGCTCACCGTAGGTGCCTTTGTTTTTACCGCCTCCCGGCTTATCTGAACCACAAGCTCATCTCCGATACACAATGGTTTCTTTCCGATTTTATTTGTAAATAGTGCAGTCTCAGCCTGACTCATATCGTAATAGCAGTTTACGCCTCCAATATCAATAAAAGCTGCTCCGATATTGGCTACAATATTCTGCACCTTACCAATATAAATATTCCCCAGCACAGGAGTTTGTTGCTCTGTCTGCTCCATATCATTGCAATGAATTTCAATTATTTCATCATTCTCTTGAAAATATGTCCAAACAATTCCATCTTCTCTTGTCATGAGAATTTTTCGTTCCATCTTCTTCACTACTTTCCTACAATTTCTTTTCCAAGGTTCTCTAAGGAAACCAGATTCCGCGGTTGTCCCTCTTCTGCTGTATTTGCATACATTTCCATTCGATGATATGCACATGTTACATCGGAATCTTTGATTCCTGCAAAATTCAAAAACGCAGACATAACCAAATCAGGTTTTAAATTTTCTACACTTCCTGCCGCAAGTTGAAGTGCAACCACACGGGTATCTGTCGGACTCTCGAAACAATCCGAACAATTTTTTTGCATTTTCATCTGATAGATCATCGGTCGAATATCTACGACTTTTTCGCTTCTTTTCGTTTGTTTCAAAACTTCAATCTGATCCTGAGCTATAAAATTTTGAACCAGTTCTTCTAAATTATCCGGAAACAATCCTTTTCTAAGTCCTACCAGATAATCTGCTGCTGCAACAATTGCCATACCGGTGGCTTTCTTTTCTTCTGCAATCTGACGAAAACTAAGTACTTCAATTCCCTCTACACCAACTTCATTCATCTGACGTACAGCCTTTTCACTTTCAATTGGCTCTGTAAGTTCAATGTCAAAATACTCACCCTCACTAGTCAATCCTATTCCAAGCGGGCTTGCAAATGACATGATCATATGTGGACTATAGCCTCCCGTAAATGCAATTGGAATTTGTGCGCGACGCATAACCTTCTGAAAATAGCGCATAACATCCAGATGTCCGATAAAACGAAGTGCACCATATTTTTTAAATTTAATTCTTGCCTTCATAACAGACACCTCCTCCAAACTGTGCTGCCCCGCAGCCTGAACACTGCTGACGGCAGTTCGGTGTTACCTCTCCATTCATGGCACGATTCCATTCTCTTTCTAAGAACTTTCTCGTCACACCTATATCAATGAAATCCCAAGGGAATAATTCATCCATCTCACGTTTACGCAAATTATAAAATGCCGGATCGATTCCGGTATTCTCAAAAGCCTGCATCCATAACTCATTGTTAAAGCTTTCTGACCAAGAATCATACAGACATCCTAAACGATACGCTTCCTCTAATACTTTTGCTGTTTTTCTATCACCTCTTGCAAATACACCTTCCAACACAGTTAAATCTGCTTCATGCCAGTTGTATTTCAAACTCTTACGGTTCAACTGTTCCTGAAATTCATGTCGTACTATATGTGCACGTTCAATATATTCCTCTGCTGTACACATTTGTGCCCACTGAAATGGCGTAAACGGCTTTGGTACAAAGAATGAAGAACTTGCTGTAATCTGGCATTTACCATGACGTTCTTCTTTCGGAATCTCATAATAACGTCTTGCTACTCTCTCTGACAAATGTGCAATTTCTTTCATATCTTCTTCCGTCTCTCCTGGAAGACCAAGCATAAAATAAAGCTTTACTTTTGTCCAGCCGCCTTCAAATGCCTGTCCTGCACCATTGATAATATCATCTTCTGTCAGTCCTTTATTGATAACATTTCTCATTCGTTGAGAACCAGCCTCCGGTGCAAATGTCAGACTGCTCTTTCGGATATCCTGAACCTTGCTCATAACATCTAATGAAAATGCATCAATTCGAAGAGACGGAAGTGAGATATTAATTCCTTTTCCCGGAAATTCCTCAATTAAGAAATTAACCAGTTCTTCTAGCTGTGAATAATCACTTGAGCTCAACGAACTCAGTGAAATTTCTTCATGCCCGGTGCTATCTAACATTGTTCTTGCATATTCTTTTAATGTCTCTACATTACGTTCGCGAACCGGTCTGTAAATCATACCTGCCTGACAGAAACGACACCCTCTAATACATCCACGCTGGATTTCAAGAACCACTCTATCCTGTGTAGCTTTTATATATGGAACAACAGGCTTCATCGGATATGTCGTATCTGTCACATCCATAACGACCTGTTTTCTCACTTTTGCAGGCGCATGCTCATTTATTCTATGAAATGCTTTTAAAGTCCCATCTTCGTTATATTCCGGCTCATAGAACTGTGGCACATAAATCCCTTCGATCCCGGCTGCCATTTCCAAAAATTCTTTTCTGCTCTTTCCTTCTGACTTGCATTTTTTATATGTATCTAACAGTTCATCATATACTGTTTCTCCCTCACCTATATAAAATAAATCAAAGAAATCTGCAAGTGGTTCCGGATTGTAAGCACACGGACCGCCTCCAATCACAATAGGATCTTCCTCTGTTCGTTCTGTACTATGAAGCGGAATCTGACTCAATTCTAATACCTGCAAAATATTTGTGTAACACATTTCAAACTGAATCGTAATTCCAAGAAAATCAAAATTTTTAACAGGTTCCTGAGATTCCAGTGCGAATAACGGAATCTGTTCTTCTCTCATAATCTTATCAAGATCTGTCCATGGAGAATACACACGTTCACACCAGACATCTTCTCTTCGATTAAACATATCATACAAAATCTGTATACCCAGATGTGACATTCCAATTTCGTATACATCTGGAAAACACATGGCAAAGCGCACATCTATATTCTCTTTATCTTTCATAACCGAGTTCACTTCCCCTCCGATATAACGGGCAGGCTTCTCGATTTTCATTAATATCTCATCATCTAATGCTAGTTTTCTCATGAAGTCCTCCTTTTATTTTTTGTAAAAGTCACTTGTTTAATCATAGCTTTTAGTTGAAAAATTTGCAACCTCTATTTCCAATTTACTATGATTGAGCAAATTGATATTTTACTGTCCAATAAAAGAGCTGTATAAAAACGTTTTTCCAATCTGATTAACAATCTGAGTGCTAGTTACATTGATAATCTTCACATCCTCTTGTTTCATCCATACAAATCCGGCAAAACATATAATTGCAATGACGCATCTCAGCTGAAAAGTACTTTTTTCTGTTCGTTCTTCTTTTGCGTAAAGTGATTGATAGCTATTTCTATATCTCGGATGTATTGCCGGAATATCCCATCCCTGATATTGCTTTACTCCTCTCACCTGGTGTAATAATTGTTTTCTGCGTTCTTCTGTTTCACTGAGCATAAAAACACCTCCAAAAAAGACATAGTATACCGTATTCCCTACTGCATACTATGTCTTTTTTTTGTTCACTAGAACTATCTGTACAAATCGTTTTTCTATCTTTCAGAAAGTTCCTTTATAATATCTTCCCATGTGATTCCGCGTTCAACCATCAGCACCATCATATGATATAAGAAATCAGAAATTTCATACTTGACTTCTTCCTGATTTGGATTCTTTGCAGCGATTACAATCTCTGTTGCCTCTTCTCCAACTTTCTTTAAAATTTTATCCAACCCTTTATCAAAAAGATAATTCGTATAGGAACCTTCTTTTGGATTTTTCTTTCTGTCCACTATCGTATTATATACTGCCTCAAAAATCTGAAGAGGATTCTTTTGCTCGACATCATTTCCTACGATTGGCTTAAAGAAACAAGTTCTGTTTCCAGTATGACATGCTGCTCCTATCTGATGCACTCTTGCCAAAAGAGTATCGTTATCACAATCTGCTGTCAACGATTTTACATACTGGTAATGTCCTGAAGTTTCTCCTTTTACCCACTGTGCCTTCCTGCTCCGGCTAAAATATGTCATCCGCCCAGTCATCATCGTATGCTCAAATGCTTCCTTATCCATATATGCAAGCATCAGCACTTCATTTGTCTGATAATCCTGGACAATAACCGGGATTAAACCATCTGAATTTAATTTTAATTCTGAAAAATCCATCATACTCTCAAAAGAAGTCATCTGTATTCCTTCTTCTAAACAGACATTTTTAAACTGATTGAAATCCATATCCTGCTGACTGATAAATTTACCAGATACTCCCTTTACACCCTGTGACTTTAATATTTTCACAATTTCTGCCTGTTCCATTGTGTCTGTCACAACAACACATGGTATATCTGTAATATTCTCTACAGATGCAAGATCCAAACGATGCATAAATACTAATTCCGAGGCCGATTCATCAATCAGATGCTGGTGCTTAAACAACTGATCAAAATCATTCATAGATACAGCAATACGATGTTTGCCAAACCGCTGTGACACTTCTTTTAATAATTCTACAGATATTGGTTTTGACATATTTAACATTGCACGTTTTGCACCCGCATATAGAATTTTTTTCACATCTTCCTGTCGGGAAATATTTCCGCCTACCACCATTGGAATTCCAATGACGCGATTTATCTTTTTCATCAGATCGATCGTCATATCGTGCTCTTCATCTGAATTGGACAAATCAAATATAAGCAGTTCATCCGCACCATGCTCGCTATACTGCCTTGCCAATTCTACTACGTCTTCTGCAATCACTGTTTTGTCATCAAACCAGCGAACTGCTTTACCCCCATCGATCAAAATACATGGGGTCAGTCTTTTATAACTCATGTTATGTTACCACTCCTTTATAAGTGTTACTGTTATTGGATTCCTCCAAGCAGTAACCTATAAGCTGCCTTTTGTAGACCAGACGTCTTTCATACGAGGCTCTTCCATAGTTGCAGCATCTAACGCTTTCCCGAATGCTTTGAATAAAGCCTCTGCCATATGATGACTGTTTCCGCCATCCATAATTTTCAAATGCAGATTCATGGCTGCACTGTAACTTACGGCATAAAAGAATTCTTTGATCATCTCAGTGTCTAATCCACCAATATGCTCGGTTGGAAATTCAGCCTGAAAATTCAGATACGGACGACCTGAAAGGTCAATTGCACAAAGTGCAAGTGTCTCATCCATTGGAAGCAGGAATGAACCATACCGTTTGATGCCTGCTTTATCTCCCAAAGCTTCTGCGATTGCCTGTCCTAACACAATACCTGTATCTTCTACAGTATGGTGACAATCCACCTCAAGATCACCAACAACCTTTACATCCAGATCAAACAGTCCATGTCTTGCGAATCCATTTAACATATGATCAAAAAACGGAATACCTGTATCAATTTGATTCTTTCCCTGTCCATCTAAATTAATTGTAATTGCAATATCTGTTTCTTTTGTTTTTCTTATACAATTTCCGATTCTTTTTTCCACTGAGATAATCTCCTTATCTACTAATTTCTATTAACAATAATAATGTCAGCTCTTTTATTCAAATCTTACTTTAATAGAATTTGCATGTGCTGTCAGTTGTTCTGCTTCTGCAAATTTTTCAATATCTTCATGAATCTCACTTAACGCATTTCTTGAATAAGAAATGATGCTGGATTTCTTTAAAAAATCATCCACTGACAATGGAGAAAAGAATTTTGCAGTTCCATTTGTAGGCAGGATATGATTTGGTCCTGCGAAATAATCTCCCAAAGGTTCGCTGCTGTATTCTCCGATAAAAATAGCCCCGGCATTGCGAATCTTTGTCATAACATCAAATGGGTTTGCTGTCATAATCTCTAAATGTTCTGATGCAATCTCATTTGCAGCATCAATTGCATCTTCCATTGTATCTGCAACTAAAATGTGTCCATAATTATCCAGTGATTTCTGAATAATCTCACCTCTGGATAACTCCTGGATAAATTTGTCCGTCTCTGCTGATACTTTTTCTGCAAGTTCACTACTTGTTGTCACAAGAATTGCAGAAGCCAGTTCGTCATGTTCTGCCTGAGAGAGCAGATCTGCTGCGACATAACGTGGATTTGCAGTCTCATCTGCCAAAACAAGAATCTCGCTTGGTCCGGCAATAGAATCAATACTTACATGTCCATATACAGCTTTCTTTGCAAGTGCGACGTAAATATTACCTGGTCCGACAATCTTATCTACCTTTGGTATACTCTCTGTTCCATACGCAAGTGCTGCAATTGCCTGTGCTCCACCAACCTTATAAACTGCTGTTGCTCCTGCTTCTTTTGCAGCAACCAGTGTTGTAGGATTTACCTTTCCGTCTTTTCCGGGAGGTGTCACCATAATGATTTCCTCAACTCCGGCAACTTTTGCAGGCATAATATTCATCAAAACAGAAGATGGATAAACCGCCTTTCCACCCGGAACATAAACTCCGACACGTTGAAGAGCCGTAACTTTCTGTCCAAGTATTGTTCCATCAGGTTTGCTGTCAAACCAACTATACTGCATTTGTTTTGCATGGTAAGATTCAATATTTTTTAATGCCCTTCTTATGATTCTCAGTAACTCTTCATCTACACATTCATAAGCTTCCTTTATCTCTTCTTCAGTCACTTGAATATTCTGTGCGTTAATCACTGCTTTATCAAATTTCTCAGTATATTCAAATAAGGCAGCATCTCTTTTTTCTTTGACTGTATCCAGGATTTCCTGCACACTTGCTTCATAAGAACCATAGCTGTTCGGACTACGTTTCAAAAGATCTTCCAGAAGATTTTTCTTCGTATTTTCGTCTAATTTCTCAATTCGCATTTTTCTCCTCCTGTAAGAGATTACGTAAATTTGTAATCAATTCATTAATTCTTTCATTCTCCATACGCATGCTTACCGGATTAACGATCATTCTTGCAGAAAGTGGGCACACTTCCTCTAACACGACCAAACCATTCTCTTTCAACGTAGTTCCGGTTTCAACAATATCTACAATCACTTCAGAAAGTCCAACAATTGGTGCCAGCTCAATAGAACCATTCATTTTTACAATTTCAACTGTCTGATGTTTTTTATTATAAAAATAATCCTTTGCAATATTAGGATACTTTGTGGCAACACGAATCAACTCATGGTGCTGCAACAATTCCCGTGCGCTTTCGTAACCACATACGCACATCTTACATTTTCCAAAACCAAGATCCAGCACCTCATGTACTTTACGCCCTTCTTCCACGATTGTATCTTTTCCGACCACTCCGATATCGGCTGCTCCGTATTCTACATAAGTCGGAACATCCGGTCCCTTCGCAAGGAAGAACTTAAGTTTCAACTCTTCATTGACAAAAATCAATTTTCTGGAATCCTTATCTTTCATTTCTTCACAAGTGATTCCAAGATTTTCTAACATCTCTAATGTTTTCTTTGCAAGTCGTCCTTTTGTCAGAGCAAATGTTAAATATCTCATCTGTGTTCCCTCTATTTCTTAATTTGATTCTGTTTTTGTCCTCTTTGCTACATCAATTACTCGTTCTTTCCCGCTTCGCAGGTTCACCATTGTAATCGTTCTGTTTTCATTCAGATACATTAAACTAACTGCATGCATCTGTCTTCCATACTCCACATAAACTTCTTTTGATTCCAGTTCTTCTCTTTTTATTAATTCCATACATTTTCCTCTGAGACGGAATTCTTTTGCAAGAGAAACGGCCCATTTTAATGTGGTATCTGTATATACAATAAGATTTGTCTTTTCTATTTCAACTGCAATTTTCTGACGGCTGAGTGCACTCATCAGTTCATCAATAATAATTGCAAATCCAATCGATGGTGTCTGCTTTCCAAACTTTTCTATCAAATGATCATAACGTCCACCACTCACAACTGCATCTCCGGTTCCATATGTATATGCCTTAAATACAACCCCTGTGTAATACCCATAATTACCACACATGCTCATATCAAATGTAATATGATCTTCCACTCCATAAAAAGCAAGGATCTTGTAAATTTTAAGCATACGTGCGACTGCTTTTTTGGCTTTATTGTCTGTAGCTACAGCAGATGCTTTTTTCAACACTTCTACTCCACCCATTAATTCAGGCAGCACTTGAAATTCATCACGGATTTTTTTGCTCACATGATTTTCTGTAAGTACTTCATCTACTCCGAAGAAATTACGATTCAAGATCAATGAATATAATTCTTCCTTAATTTCTTCCGACAATTTTGTCTCATCCATCAGACTTTTCAAAAAATCAACATGTCCGATACTCACCTGAAACTCAGAAAGTCCTATCTGTTTCATTCCATCTACAACCATCGCAATCATCTCTGCATCTGCTTCAATAGAATCATCTCCGATCAATTCAGCTCCAAGCTGTGTATTCTCTTTCAGTCTTCCCTGATAGCTTGTGCGATTGATAAATGTATTACCTACATAACAGAGACGAAGTGGCACACGGTCTGTTTCAAATAATGTTGCAACTGCCCTTGCAATAGATGGTGTCATATCCGGACGAAGTGCAAGTGTATTACCCTCGCGATCAAAAAATTTATATAATTCTCTGGAATCAATTGTACCGATTTCTTTTCGGAATACATCGAAATATTCAAATGTAGGTGTCTGAATATCCTGATATCCGTATAAATGCAAAAGCTGATGTAGTTTATCTTGAACTGCCAGTTTTTTCTTGCATTCTGAATTGTAGATGTCTCTGACACCTTCCGGTGTATGTAATTTCTGTTCCATAATTCTTTGCCCCTTCACTTTATCGTGCTAAAACACTAAAATCTTACGTTATTATACGAATTTTCCTTCTGAATGTCAATCCCTTGTATCTAAATCCTTTTGAACATAATTTAAATACGGAATAAACGCCCTGTTTTTCTGTTGAATAATATATTGGGAATCCAGCTCGTCAAACCGGAAGCTCTTTCGCCCCCCTTGTATTGCACGCTCCCAAAACTTTTTTATTTCTTCAAATCTCATATAATACAGCACGTCTTTCGCCGTATAATATATGATTAGAAATGAAATTCCTCCCTGCTTTTCATATTTTTCCATAAAAGAAATCTGATGTTCGTGTACATTTTGCAGCGGAAATGTATCCGCACTACATTCTTTTGCATCAAAACAGATGGGAATCCCCTGCACTGCACCGATATAATCTACTGTACTGATTTTATCAAAATATGCCAGTGTGATATGCCGATGTTCTTTATCTATCTGTACCGGAGTAATTGGTGTTGGAATCTTCTGGATCAATGCAAGTCCCAATTCTTCATACTGCTCATTGGTCCGGTTTATCAAATCCTCCAGTGTAGATCCTCTAAGTCCTCTGGAATTCCATGTTCCCATTATAACACACCCTTATCCTTACAGATTTTAATAAATTTATCAGGAAGCTCGGCAACAAATTTTTTATCATTTAAATATGCCAGACTTCCATCCGATGACGGCATTTCCAGACGGTATGCATGTAAAAGCTGCGATTTTAGACCATATTCTTGTCGGTACATCTCATTGATCTGCTTATCCCCGTATTTGTAATCTCCAATAATAGGATGTCCTATGGATGCAAGATGAGCTCGAATCTGATGTGTCTTTCCGGTAATAAGATGCACTTCCAGCAAACTCACTTCGTCATTGCTCTGAATAACACAATATTCTGTTTCTATTGGAACACCTTCTTCGGTCTTTTTCTTTGTTATACTCACCTTGTTTGTTTTCTGGTCCTTTACCAAATATCCTTTGATGTAATCCTCGTTTTTTATTACTCTGCCTTTTACAAGACACCGATAATATTTTGCAATTGTACGCTCTTTAAAGAAACGATTCATCTCCTGAAGTGCCGGTAATGTTTTTCCGGCCACCAAAATTCCGCTTGTATTCCGATCCAGACGATTGCAAATGGATGGATGAAAGGTTCTGAACTGCTCTTTAGAAAGCTGGTTTGTTTCTATTAAATAATTTATCAATATCTCAACTGCAGATACATCGGAATCCTTTGCTTTCTGCGATAATACACCTACTGGTTTATTCATAAGCAAAACCTGTTCATCTTCATATATAATCGGAAGCATATTTATTTTTTCTTTCTTCGGTGTTACATAAGTTCCTGCTGAAAACTTCTCTATTGTCTCATCTGAAAAAAATAATTTTATACTGTCACCTTGTTTCAGTTTCTCATTTCCTGTACATTTTTTTCCGTTCAGGACAATATTCTTTTTTCTCATCATTTTGTATAGAAAACTTTTTGGAGCCTGATTCAAAAATTTAGCCAAAAGTTTATCTAACCGTTGTCCTGCTTCATTCGCTGTCACATGTAATTCTTGCATAACATATCCTTTTCTTTATCTGTTTTATAGAGAAATATTTAAAATAATATTTTTTATGCCTTCTTCATACTCTTTCATATCACTTTTCTCAATCGTCTGAATATTATTAAGGCCTTCTGCTCTTGCCAGAAATGCGGAATACTGATCAAACAATTTTACTGTTAATCCTTCATATTGATTTTGATTCAAAATTGTTTTAATATGCTTCGCTGCATAATTCAAATCTACTTTTGAATTGGAAACATATCCAAATATTTTATTTCCTGAAATCACAACGCACTCGATTGGCATGATTTTTTCTGTACTTGTCACGACAAGATCAAATGCTAAAGTAAGAAGAGATGCTTTCTGAGTAATCTCTTTCGCCTTATCCGCAGCAATGGAATGATACGGCCACCTTGTAATCACCCCGACCAATACTTTACAGGCCGGCAGACATCCTACAATTCCAACCACTGTAAGTAAATTCTTCTTAGTATGAGTCTGGCTGTACCCCAGTAGTATAATTGCTGCAACGATTAAAAAATAAATCACTGCGCGAAGAATCTCCATTCTTTTTTTATAATCCAGATATCCCGGAGAACCTTTTTTTCTTTTCTTCATTTGTAATACTATCTCCTTACTTCTTTCTCGTCATTGCTTTTAATATCGCAGAATGTGGAATCACTTTTGTCCCTGCCCAGGCACATTTCATTGCTATTCCATAAACTGAAACTTCTTTTTTCTTTCTTGAATCCTGCAGTGCTTTTTTGACTACATTTGAAGCTTTTACAAGGGTTAATTTTTTCAACACATTTTCCAGTTCACCTGATACTTTAAAAAACTCTGTATCTACAGGTCCGGGACATACTGCCGTTACATAAATATTGCGTGGTCTCAGCTCTCGGTTTAATCCTCTCGAAAAACTCAAAACATAGGATTTTGTAGCAGCATACACAACAAACTCTGGTTGTGGACAAAACGCTGCCGCAGAAGCCAGGTTAATAATCCTGCTTCCTTCTTTCATATATTCCAGGCACAAAAATGTCATTCTTGATAACGCAATACAATTCAGGTCGATCATTTTTAATTGCACTTTTTGATCTTCCTTTAAAATATCTTCTGCCAGCCCACTTTTCCCGAATCCGGCCGCATTTACCAGCATACGTATATCTGGCTTTTCTTCCTCTAACGCTGCCCTTAATTCATGATAAACCGGAGGATGAAGCAAATCCCCACAAAATATTCTCACTGGTACCAGCAATGTTTTTTCTAATTCTTCCAGCCGTTCTTTTCGTCTGGCAATTACCCAAATTTCATCTAAATTTTTATAGAAATGTGTAATTTGTTTTGCAAATTCTCTTCCCATTCCAGAAGAAGCTCCTGTAACGATTGCTATTTTCATATTCAACCTCCTATCGTCTCTTCTCTGTTTTGTTCCGCTTTCCAGAGCGTACTCTGTTGTTTTTAGTATCTACTCTGTTTTTTGAATTTACACGAGTCCCTGCTTTTTTCTTTTGTACATTTGTGCCTTTACGTTTTGGCGCCGCATCCTGCTTTTCTTTTGCAAATTGTCTAGGCCGTATCAGACACTGTTCGTCAAATCCAATCAGATCTGTTCTCCCCGCCTTAACTAGTGCCTCTTTTACAAGATTATAATTTGCCGGATTACGATATTGTATGAGTGCTCTTTGCATTGCTTTTTCATGCGGATTCTTTGGTACATAAACCGCTTCCATTGTTCTTGGATCCAATCCTGTATAATACATACATGTAGATATTGTTGATGGAGTTGGATAAAAATCCTGTACCTGTTCCGGCATATAGCCTAAATCTCTGCAATACTCAGCAAGTTCCACCGCTTCTTTCAGTGTCGAACCCGGGTGTGAAGACATCAAATATGGTACGAGATATTGTTTTTTTTCAAGCTGTTCATTCATCTTATAAAATTTCTTTGTAAATGTCTCATACACTGAATTTTTCGGTTTTCCCATCTTCTGCAATACTGCATCTGAAACATGCTCCGGAGCAACTTTTAGTTGTCCGCTGACATGATATTCGCAGAGTTCTTTTAAAAATGTCGGATCTTTATCCGCAAGCAAATAATCAAATCGAATACCAGAACGGATAAATACCTTTTTCACTTTTGGCAGACTTCTCAATGTACGCAATATATCAATATATTCTTTATGATCTGCAACTAAATTCTTACATGGTTCCGGAAACAAACATTGCTTATTTGTACATGCCCCATATTTTAATTGCTTTTTACATGCAGGTTGTCTAAAATTCGCTGTTGGTCCTCCCACATCGTGAATATATCCTTTAAATTCTGGCTCCTGAATACATAATTTTGCCTCCTGGACCAGCGATTCTTTACTACGTGTCTGAATAATACGCCCCTGATGAAAGGTCAATGCACAGAAGCTGCATCCTCCAAAACACCCTCTGTTACTGATCAAACTAAATTGTATCTCCTTTGCTGCCGGAATCCCACCATCTTTTTTATAGGACGGATGAAAGGTTCTCATATAAGGCAGTGCATACACATCATCCATTTCCATCTGTGTAAGTGGTTTTGCCGGTGGATTCTGCACCACATATAAATGTTCGTTATATGGTTCAACCAATCTTTTCCCGGAGAAAGGATCTGTATTACAATATTGCTTATAGAAACTTCTGGCATAAGTTTCTTTGCTTTCCTTTATTTCTTCAAAACCAGGTAAAATCTCGGCATCATATATAGAATCGAGATCTTTCACTTTTACAACAGTTCCATCTAAATACGTAAGATCCTGTATTTCAATTCCTGCATTCAATGCATCTGCAATCTCTACAATAGAGCGCTCACCCATTCCATAAGAAATCATATCTGCCCCTGAATCCAGCAGAACAGAACGCTTTACTTTATCTGACCAATAATCATAATGTGCCAATCGGCGTAAACTTGCCTCGATTCCGCCAAGAATGATAGGTGTATTCTTATAAGTCTGACGAATTAGATTGCCATATACAACCGCCGCATAGTCTGGTCGCTTTCCCATCACCCCTCCTGGTGTATACGCATCGGATGGTCTTCTTTTTTTCGAAACAGAATAATGGTTTACCATAGAATCCATATTTCCTGCCGATACGAGGAAACCAAGTCTTGGTTCTCCAAAAATCGTTACACTATTTTTATCTTTCCAGTCTGGTTGTGATATAATCCCCACTTTATATCCCCTGGATTCCAATATTCTGCTTATAATTGCATGACCAAAAGAAGGATGGTCCACATAGGCATCTCCAATTACATATACGAAGTCTACCTGCTTCCATCCTCTCCTTTTCATATCTTCTTTACTTATTGGTAAAAACATAAATCTGCAATCTCCTGTTCTGTCAATTCACGATATTCTCCTGGCTTCAATGATTCGTCTAAAATCAATGTCCCCATCTGAAGACGTTTCAAATATACTACTTCTTTTCCTACTGCTTGAAACATTCTCTTTACTTGATGAAACTTACCTTCACATATCGTAAGCTCAATTTCTGACTGTGTTCCTGATTTTAAAACCCGAAGCTTTGCAGGACGAGTCAATTTTTCTTCCCCTATGTCAACCCCTTGTTGAAATGCCTCTACATCTTCAATTGTTACCTCCCCATCAATTTTTGCATAATACACTTTATCCACATGCTTTGATGGTGACAAAAGTCTATGTGCAAGTTCACCATCATTTGAAATAAGCAACAATCCTTCTGTATCTCGATCAAGTCTTCCGACAGGAAAAAGATCTCTTCTCTTCCTTTCTATAATTAAATCTATTACTGTTTTTTCGCGTTTATCTTCCGTTGCTGAAATCACACCGGCCGGTTTATTCAACATATAATATTCATGCTGTGCATAACCCACCAAAACTCCGTCAAACAAAACATGGTCTGAATCTGTATCCAACTTTGTTTCCGGTTTCTTGACAATCACATTATTCACCCGGACAAGTCCTTTACTGATTGCTTTCTTTACTTCACTTCGTGTACCTTTCCCCATATCAGCAAGATACTTATCCAATCTAATTTTCATCTTTCTTCTCCCCTGCTTTAAATGCTTAACACCGGCCTTTAAAAGTGTTCCTTATTATGACATCCAACGCCAACCCGGAAGATATTTATTCTTCAACGTCTGGTTTGCAAGTTTTCCAAAACCTAACGGATAACCGTCCACGCAGACAAGATACCACCCTTTTTCTTTCCTTGAAGTAATATCTTCTACATCCAGTGTTTCCCCTTTTAAATATTTTATTACTCTGTCGTCCGACACCGGCAAATCTAATATGCGTGGATATTCCTCCTTTTTTAAACACATTGCCAGTGCCTGGCTCGGCTCAAAACGGTTCTTTTTCACTTCTCCTAACAAAAGTCCTGAACGAAGGAAACGCACTCCTTTTAACATCGGAAGATTCTCTGGCATATAGTAAACACGCTCTTCGCGAATATCCAATCGAGATTTATCAATATCCCATGACAGCTCCTTTAAAAACTGTTCCAGTTCTTCTGGAAGTTTTTTCACCCCGCCTTTTGGTTTTGCTGGTTTTTCATTTTTTCCTTCTGCATTGTCATCACCTTTTTTTACTAAAGCAAGATAATGGCCTTCGCCTTGCATCTTATGTGGAAAAATACGAACTGTCTTACGATATTCCTCACTATGATTTTCAACATATTTCGGAATTCCTTCACAGAAGCCCTCATATCCCTCCATTTCACAAATTTTAAACTCAGGACATGTCTCTAGCAGGTATTCTACTGTTTTCTCATTTTCCAACGGATCAAACGTGCAAGTTGAATATAATATCATTCCCCCCGGCTTCAACATCGCTGCTGCCTGTGTAATGATACTTCTTTGCAATTTAGAGAAGAACTCCGGTCCATGCTCTTCCCACGCTTTTACCATCTTTTTATCTTTTCGGAACATTCCCTCTCCGGAACATGGTGCATCAATCAGTATTTTATCAAAATACTCCGGAAAATATTCCACAAGTTTTCCCGGTTCCTCACTGATCACCATCATATTTCCAATACCAAACAATTCCAGATTTTTGAGCAACCCTCTTGCTCTTGAATTGCTGATATCATTGGCGATCAGTACACCCTCTCCTTTTAATTTTGCTCCTAATTCTGTAGCTTTTCCACCGGGAGCAGCACATACATCCAGAACACGTTCTCCTGGTTCAACCGGAATACGGCTTGCAGGCGTCATTGCACTCGGCTCCTGAAGATAATACAATCCGGCAAAATAATATGGATGTTTCGACGGCTGTATTTTATCTCCATCATAATAAAATCCATTTGGTATCCATGGAACCGGTGTTAATGACCATGGCGCAATCTTCAAAAAATCTTCTACTGATATTTTATTTGTATTCACACGCAGTCCATAATAGCGCGGTTCATCATAACACTGCAAATAATTGTCATATTCATCCTGCAGTAATTCTTTCATTTTATTCTCAAATTTTTCCGGTAATTTTATCATTCTATTGCATTCCTCGTGTCTTTATTTTCACTGTTTTTTACAGTATATACAATAATCATATCATACTTCATTGTGTCACAGGAATCATAAAAAATCAAGTTGTTTCATATATCTTTACCAACCCACTTTCTCTTAGGTCATCCGAATGGAGTAGTCTTTATGCAAAAAACTTTTCTTGGTATTTCCAGTGTTATCTTGTTTATATCTATGCTTATTTTTCCAAAAGCAGTTTTACTTGGAGCCTCAAACGGACTCTTGCTCTGGTTTCATATTATTATTCCCACTTTGTTTCCGTTTCTCTTATTAAGCACTTTTCTTTTATCTACAAAAAATATCTGCTACATCACAAACATGTTTGGCAATTTTATTTCTTATATATTCGGTGTATCCAAACCTTCCAGTTATTGTATTCTGGTTGGATTTTTGTGTGGTTATCCTCTCGGCGCGAAAACAGTTGCGGACTTTGTACGTGATGGGCTCATCTCACAAGAAGAAGGGCGTTATTTGTTGTCTTTCTGTAACAATACAAGCCCTTCTTTTATTATGAACTATCTTGTACTTAAAACATTAAACAAAGAAAAACTTTTACTCCCTACTCTCTTTATTTTATTTTTCTCATCATACCTCATCAGTATTTTCGAACGTAAACACTATCATTTTACACCTTTAAATAGGCATTTTTCATTCCACAAACCTGTCTGGTCTATAGAGGCCTTTGACCTTGCAGTTCTTGATAGCTTTGAATCACTTGTAAAAATAGGCGGATATATCATATTTTTTTCTGTCTTGCTAACACTTTGTCAGCAGATTCCATTCCGTTCCCCTGTTTTCCAGATAATCTTTTCTTCTCTTGAAATTACAAACGGACTCAAACTTCTTGCGAATCTTCCGTTTTCATTCCAGACACGATATATTCTATGTGTAGGACTTACAGCCTTTGGCGGTTTATGCTCTGTTGCTCAAACTAACTGTATGCTTCATGATACCGGTCTGTCCATATGTTCCTATACAAAACAAAAACTGGCAGCCGCAGTGACCGCCAGTATTCTATGTATGCTTTATTGTAAAATTTAATTCATACTTGTCTTTCTATTTTAAATCAATATGAGCACTTCTATGCATCTACATCTTCCGGAACAAGTCCATCATCCTGTACAAGTTCTGCACGATTTGAACGTACTACATCATAACACTCCTGCAATGAATTAATCAGTCCATCATATTTTGTAGAATAACTGTCCAAAGTATGTCCAATAATGTTCTCAGCATTAGAAAGAAGGTCATCCGTATACTGAATTGCTCCCATACGGATTGCATTTGCATCAGAAGTAGCATTGTCAACAATCTCCTGCGCCTGTGCAGTAGCCTGTGTTACAATCTCGTTTGCCTGTGCATATGCCTGCTGCATAATCTCATGTTCACTTACAAGTTCTGTTGTCTGTACCTGTGCTTCTTCAATCATAGCATCAGCTTTCGCCTGTGCATCTGCCAGAATCGCATCTCGATTAGCGATAATCTTCTGATAACGTTTAATCTCGTCTGGCGTTTTCATACGAAGCTCTCTTAACAATTCATCTAAATGCTCTTTGTTAACAATAATTTTAGTAGTAGACAATGGCTGATATTTACAATCTCTGTCTATGTACTCTTCAATCTCTTCAATAATCTGTTCAATACGACTGCTCATGATTATACTCTCCTTTTTTCTTTCATCTTCTGTTCAAGCTTTCCAACTACCGCTTCCGGCACAAACTGTGTAATATCTCCACCATAAGAAGCAATTTCTTTTACAGTTGTAGAACTTAAATATGAATATTCTATACTAGTCGTCAAAAATATGGTCTCAACGTCCGGATTCAGTTTGTGATTCGTCTGGGACATCTGTAACTCATATTCAAAATCTGTGATTGCACGCAAGCCACGAATTACAACCCCTGCCTCCATCTTGGCAGCAAAATCAATCAACAACCCATCAAAAGGATAAATCCGAACATTTGGTATATCTTTTGTCACTTCCTTTAACATTCTAACACGTTCTTCGACAGAAAACAACGGCATTTTAGCATTATTATTCAGCACTCCGACAATCAATTCGTCAACCATTTTACTAGATCTTCTGATCACGTCCAGATGTCCATTTGTAACCGGATCAAAGCTTCCCGGATATATTGCTCTTAACATATTTCTTGTTTCCCCTCTTTTTCTATAAAGACATGTTTGTTTGTTTTATATTCTTTTGTTTTAATCATTCGAAATCCCATCTGTTCCAGATAAGAAAACTCTGTATCTAATGAAGCTTCTACGATAATTACGGTATCTTCATAAACCAGTTCTGATTTCGATAAATAAGATAGCACCATCTTCTCCAGTTCCTGATTATATGGTGGATCCATGAAAATATAATCGAAGGTTTTTTCACCTTCCAATTGATACAACGCTGTCATGACATCCTTTGTCATAGTCATCGCTTTCTTATCTAATTTTGTATATTTTAAATTTTCTTTAATACATTCCATCGCACGAGGATTCTTTTCCACAAATACCGCTTCTTTCGCACCTCTGCTAAGCGCCTCTATCCCGATTCCTCCACTTCCACTGAACAAATCTAAAAATATGCTATCATAAATATATGGGGATATCATATTAAACAATGTTTCTTTAATTCGATCCGTCGTCGGTCTCGTCTCCATCCCATCCAGTGTTTTTAATTGTAATCGTTTTGCACTTCCTGCTATTACTCTCATAAGACTCCTCCTGTCTAACATGGTGAATTTTAGCAGAAAAAAGCACCTAGGTCAATTCCTAAGTGCCTTTTCTTCATATTTTCTATGGTTGTTATTTACCTGCCATCTGTTTTTCCTGCTGCTCGATCATCTTTTTAACCATATAACCGCCAACAGAACCATTCTGTTTTGATGTCAGATCCCCGTTGTATCCATCTGACAACGGAACTCCAAGTTCACTTGCTACCTCATATTTAAATTTGTCTAATGCACCTTTCGCTTCTGGCACAGCTGCTCTGTTTGATGAACGATTTGCCATGTTTGTTTCCTCCTTTTGCGTCTTTTTGTAACTCTCTTTTCGTTACGTTTTTTGTTGTAACTGTGTTGTTACACTCATAGTATATGAAGGATTCAAACTTTTACACTGGGAATTTTTCCTATTTTAATTTCTACACTCAAATCTTTTTATTACAGTGTTGTCTCAAGCATTCCTCCCTGAATGATTTTTTGAACTTGTTGTTTTAAAGATTCATATTTTTCTTTTTCAAGTTGTGGATCTTCTTCCAGAATCAGATTTGCAACTTCACTTGCCTGTTGAAGCACCTGCGAGTCCTGAAAGACATCCCCAAGCTTAAAATCAAGAATACCGCTCTGCCTGATTCCGAATAAATCTCCGGGACCTCTAAGCCTCAAGTCTTCACTCGCTATAAAAAATCCATCATTTGATTTATTCAAAATATCCAAGCGTTCTTTTGTCTCTTTGGATTTTGACGCACTCATAAAAATACAATATGATTGATACTTTCCTCTTCCGACTCGCCCGCGCAACTGATGTAACTGTGCAAGTCCAAATCGTTCTGCATTTTCAATCAGCATGACTGTCGAATTCGGCACATCAATTCCGACTTCAATTACAGTTGTTGAGACTAATACTTGAATTTCATTTTTTGAAAATGCTTCCATAATCTCGTCTTTCTGAGACTGCTTCATTTTACCATGAAGGCATTGTACCTTAATGTTCACACCCATTATTTCCTGCAAATTTTCCGTATAATCTGTAACATTTTCTACTTCAAGTGTCTCACTTTCTTCAACCATAGGACAAATCACATAACATTGTCTTCCCTGTGCTATCTGATTTTTTATAAACCGATATGCTGTATTGCGATAGCCCGTATCAACGACACAATTTTTTATCGGAAGTCTATTTTTCGGGAGCTCGTTTATTACAGAAATATCTAAATCCCCATACACTATAATTGCCAGAGTTCTTGGAATCGGTGTCGCACTCATCACAAGAATATGTGGACTTACACCTTTATTTGCCAAACTTTCACGCTGTTTTACTCCAAAACGATGCTGTTCATCTGTCACGACCAGCGCCAGATTTTTGTAAATCACCTTTTCCTGGATTAATGCATGTGTGCCTATAACCAACTGAATTTCACCTGCTTCAACTGCTTCATAAACCATTCTTTTTTGTCTGGCTGTCATAGAGCCCGTCAAAAGTCCCACTTTCAATGAAATCTCATATTCCTGCAACATATGATTGATGTTTTCAAAATGTTGTCTTGCCAAAACCTCTGTTGGTGCCATCATCGCAGCCTGATATCCATTTAGTCCTGCATACATCATTGCAAGCAATGCAACAATCGTTTTTCCAGAACCTACATCCCCTTGCACAAGTCTCGACATCACATGGATTCCTGCCATATCATTTTTTATTTCTCTCCAGACTGTTTTTTGCGCATCCGTAAGTTCAAATGGCAGACTGTTTAAAAATTTCTCAATTTGCGGTTGCTTGCGAAAACAATACGGATTTAAAACACGTTCCTCGCTTTCTTTCAGCATACGAAGTGAAAGAATAAACAACATAAATTCCTCAAAGACAAGTCGTTTTCTCGCATGATAAAATTCTTCTTTATCTTTTGGAAAATGAATTCCATAAATTGCCCGGCGATAATCAGAAAGCTGATATTCCCTCACCATATCTTTTGGCAAGATTCCCTCTCCCACATCACACTCTTCCAACACCTGCCTGACTGCTTTCATCACTGCGTGATTGGTAAGCCCGGTAACTAATGGATAAATCGGCTGAAGCGTATCTTGTTTCAGATCATATTTGGATGCAGGGCAAAACACTTCCGGATGTTCCATTACAAGCCCTTCTTTTTTTCGGATAACACGCCCTCGAAGTGTGATTGTCCCTGCTTTTGCCAATGTATTTCGCAAAAACGGCATGCGAAACCATATAACCTTTAGTGTTCCTGAAATATCTTTTAAATATACTGTTGTAATCTGCATCTTAGGACTTCCGCCAACCTGGATTCTCCCATAAATACTCCCGGTAACAGTCATTGTTTTTCCTTCTTCTAATTCACTGATTGGCACAGGCTCTTCATACACATCATAACCTCTCGGGAAATATCTGATCAAATCTCCAATTGTATAGATTCCTGCTTTTTGAAATATCTTTTCTGTCTTCTCTCCAATTCCTTTCAGGGTACTGATCCTTGCTGTCTCGTTCATCTTTTATATCACCTTATATTTTAAAACAGATCAGTCTTCACATAGAAAACCGATCTGTTATTCAATCTCTTTTGGTCTCTGTTTTTGTTTTATAGAACCCTCTTACTTTTTATTCTACTGACAGCACATAATAATAAATTGGCTGTCCACCACAATGAAGATCTACATCTGCATCTGGATATAATTCTTCAATTTCAGATGCAAGTTTCTCTGCATCTTCTTCCTGAGTATCTTGTCCATAATAAATACTGATCAATTCGCTGTCTTCATCTGCCATCAAGGACAACATCTCTTTTGTTGTTGCTTCTACAGACTGCCCTACTGAAAGGATTCCTTCATCCCCGATACCCATGATATCCCCTTCGTGAATTTCTTTATCATCAATGTGTGTATCACGAACCGCATATGTCACCTGACCCGTCTTAACATTCTTGATTTCTTCTTTCATCATCTCTTCATTAGCCTTTGCGTCCTCTTCAGGCACATAGTTAATGATTGCTGTAATTCCTTGAGGAACTGTCTTTGTTGGAACTACGATAATGTCTTTATCCTCTGTCAATGCTTGTGCCTGGTTTGCTGCAAGAATGATATTCTTATTATTCGGAAGAATAAAGATATGATCTGCATTGACCTGATCAATTGCTGTCAACATATCTTCTGTACTTGGGTTCATTGTCTGACCGCCTTCAATGATATAATCAACTCCCAGCTCACGGAAAATCTCATTCATTCCTTCTCCGATAGATACAGCAATAAATCCCACATCTTTACGTGGCTCTTTTTTTGCCTGCTCTGCTGCAAGTTTTTCTGCATCACGGATTAATTTTTCCTGATGTTCTTCTCTCATATTATCAATCTTCATACGCGAAAGCTGTCCATAAGTAAGAGCTCTCTGAATTGCAAGTCCTGGATCATTCGTATGCACATGGATTTTAACAATATCTTCATCCGCTACACATACAATCGAATCACCTATAGATTCCAGAAAAGCCTTAAATTCATGCTCATCTTTCTCTGTAAATGCTTTTTCTGTCATAATTATAAATTCTGTACAATATCCGAATTTGATATCTGTCTGTGCCTGTGCATCCGGCTTAACCATCGTTGTTCCCACACCGGATTCAATTGCACTATAATCAATCTCTTTACCTTGGAAAGCATCATATGCACCATTCAGCACTTCAAGAAGACCCTGTCCGCCAGAATCCACAACTCCTGCTTCTTTTAATACCGGAAGCATCTCAGGTGTTTTAGAAAGAACTTCTTTTGCATATGCGATAACTTCTGGAATGAATACTTCCAAATCGTTCGTTGTCTCAGCCATCTCACGGGCTTTCTCTGATGCACCTTTTGCCACTGTCAGAATTGTTCCCTCTTTTGGCTTCATAACCGCTTTATAAGCAGTTGCTGTTGCACGTTCACACGCTGACGCCAATGCCTGCACATCTACTTCTTTATGTTCTTTGATTTCTTTTGTAAATCCACGAAGAAGCTGGGAAAGAATAACTCCTGAGTTACCTCTTGCTCCTCTTAATGAACCAGACGAAATTGCTTTCGCAAGTGCTGTCATATCTGCAGATTCCAAACCTTGTACTTCTTTTGCAGCTGACATAATTGTAAGTGTCATATTTGTACCTGTATCTCCGTCTGGAACCGGGAATACATTCAATTCATTAATATATTCTTTTTTAGCTTCCAGATTTGCTGCTCCTGCAAGAAACATCTTTGTAAGCAGCTCTGCATTTATCGAATTCGTTGCCACGATCAATATCCTCCTTAATCAATCACTCTGACACCTTCAACGAAGATGTTAATTTTATCGACTGTCATACCGGTGAATTCTTCTACTTTATATTTTACATTATTCATCAAATTATCTGAAACAGACAGAATATTTACACCATAAGCAACAATCACATGAAAATTCAGAGTTAAACTGTTCTCATCTGAAATCTCAATCTGAATCCCATGAGTCAGACTCTCTCTTTTTAATAATTTTACAAGACCGTCTTTCATATTCACCGCTGCCATACCTACAACTCCAAAGCACTCTACTGCAACGGAACCTGCATACTTCGCAATTACTTCCGGGTTGATTGTAATAATCCCCAGATCTGTACTCATACTACCTTTCATTTCTATATACCTCCAATTTCAAATGGATTTCAAACCTATACTTTTTAATACAGATATGATTATATTAGCATGAAAACTATATTCTGTGAACCATCTTTCTTTAAAAAATATCGAGAAAATTAAAAATAAATGTCACTAATTCAAAAAAACGCTTGCATTCATTGCAGCTTTCTGCTAGAATATCAGTGTTGTGAGTCTAATTATAGACTATTTCAAATTGTTAGGAGGTGTTTGTGATGGCTAAATGTGCTATTTGTGAAAAGGGTGCTCACTTCGGAAACAACGTAAGTCACTCTCATAGAAAATCACCAAAAATGTGGAAATCAAATGTAAAGTCTGTTAG
Organism: Mediterraneibacter sp. NSJ-151; assembly: GCF_022487435.1. Classification (NCBI taxonomy): domain Bacteria; kingdom Bacillati; phylum Bacillota; class Clostridia; order Lachnospirales; family Lachnospiraceae; genus Mediterraneibacter; species Mediterraneibacter sp. NSJ-151. The sequence continues at coordinate 28,159 of NZ_JAKVPP010000002.1, forward strand.
AGTTCAGACTGAAGGCGGAGCTAAAAGAATGTACGTATGTACATCATGCCTGAAATCAGGACGCGTAGAACGTGCTTAATTTAAGTATCGTTTTCAGACAGAGCGGATTGTAAATGACCGCTTTACAGACACGGATTAAAAAAGACTCAGTATTCTCTTTGAATATTGAGTCTTTTCTTTTTTCTGTCAAGCATATGATCAAACAGATTACTGTTCAATAACCCTTTTTGGTTTCTTATTTACAGAATAATATATATCCCGCTATCATAAATCCAAGAAACAGCATTATACGAAAAAACAAAGTCTCTGGCATCATCCATGCGATTACCATCCCTATTGCTGCACAAAAAAATGCAAACCCTATCACTCGTTTCATTCTATTCCATCTATCATATCCACTTCTTATTTATGCTTATGCAGTTCTTTCTGTCTTTATTCTGCATCATCCAACATTTCTGCAACGTCTTCTTCTGTTACAGTGTCTTCTTTTCTTGTTGTAAATTTATCTAAAATTCCAGGTACCATATCAAGCAATTTTGTCATCGTATCTTGATTCTTAATATTTACCAATCGTGTTGTTCCATCTTTAATCACCAGCACAGCACTTGGTGTGATTTTTCCACCAATACCTCCACCGGTTCTTTCTTTCTTATCGTTATCAAATGCACCGGCACCAAGTCCAAACGAAACATCTAAGAGCGGAAGTATTGTCACTCCATCTGTATGAATTGCCTCTCCTACTACTGTCTTTGAAGATACTACTCCATCCATCCCCTTAAACAAAGCACCTACTGTATCTTTAAAATTATTTGTATCAGCCATTTTGTACTCCTCCTTCATCAAAACTGAATTTCCTAATATCTCCAATTGTTATTCTGACATTTTTTGTCCAAATAAGATTCCATGCCATCTTTACGATACTCGAGATTCTGATTTTTCCTTTTATAAATAATCTTCCATCCAAAACAGACTTTTCAAAATCCGGACTGATATTTAGATATTCTCCAATCAACGGATATATCATTCCCAGCACTGCTAAAACTTTCCCTGTCAAATCAGGCTCTTCAAATCCAAAATGGATATCTCCCTCTACTTTTTTGGGGCAATATTTTTTCAACAATTTCTTTAATTCACAAATAAGCTTTTTTAATGCTGCCACGTGTGTCTCTTCTGTTATAAATGCCATTAAGATATTCTTTTTTTGAATAAGTAATTTTATCTTATCACAAACCTTTTGAACTGTACACCTAAGTGTCCGCAATTTAGAGACTGCTCTTTCATAAAGACTTGATTTTTTTTCTTTTTTTGACTTGATTTCAGCTTTTTTTTCTGAAGTAGTCTCTTCTTGCACATGCTCTTCCTTTGTTTCTGACACCACAGCCTTCGGCTTGTGGATTGGTTGTTCTCCCTCTTTTTCTTCCATAGCAGTCAATATTTTATCATTATCTGATTGTAGTACATCGCTCTTCTTTACATTTTCTTTTTTTACATCTGTTGTTTCGGCAATATTACTTTTTTGTATCCAGGCAATTCGTATTTTCCAGGTAAATTGCTCTTTTTTGTAATTTATCTCTCCCGAAATCAGATGAAACAGATACGTAAATGACCCATGAACATCAAGATTTTTTATTTCTTTATCACATTTGCCTCTTGCCTGATAACAAAATGGTGATAACAATACTGTAATAAGCATTAAAGCAAGTAACACGATAATTCCCAGTATCAGATACCCTATTAACTTTAATATAAACAGGATTACATGGAGCATTTTTCACCCTCTGCTTTCTTCAAATCTTCTTTGTTGTTCTACTATATACGCCCTAATCTCTACACCACCAGTTTTTTCAACTGTGTCCTGTGTGATACATTCAACAAGACTCATTGCTGATGTATAATCTTCGGCTATCCCAACAATAAATATTGTCTCATCATCATAAATTCCTTGTTGTAACAGCAGAGAAGAATATATATCAAGATGATTCTGTTCTCCCTGTGCCAATGTAATCAAGTAAAAAGGTGTTTGAAATTTCCTTTCCATTAATTTTTTCAGCACTTGATTCTTCTTTTTTTCAAATCGTTCACTAACATATAAGTCACAAAAACATCTAATCTGCATTCTTTTCCCTGCTCTTTCATTATCTGTTATAGTATGAATCCAAAATCTGCTTTGCTATCGGCACTGCTTTTGCACCACTGTTTCCATCATATCCTTCGATAATAACACTGATCACCAACTCTGGATTATCTACATTGGTAAAACCAACAAACCAAGAATGGGTTTTTTCACCATCATCCATACTGTACTCTGCTGTTCCGGTCTTTCCGGCAACCGTATAAGAGCCATAATTCAAATCCATTCCGGTTCCTTCTTCTACTACCGCACGCATATATTCTTTAAGCTGAGCCGCTTCATCTGAAGTCATAAGCTTTTTATAACTCTTTGGTACATTTTTACTAATTTCATTACCAGTATGGTTCGTCACTTTATCAACCAGATATGGGCGCATCAGTGTTCCTCCATTCGCCACTGCTGATGTGATAAGTGCCATGTGATAAGGACTGACCAGGGTGTTTCCCTGCCCCATCGCTGTCATCATTATCTCTGCTTCTCCGGTATTCTCATCCACCGCAAAAGAACTCTTAGAATAATCCAATACCGATGGAAGTTTTTTATTAAACAATAATTCCTCCGCTGTTTGTCTATAAGATGTTTTATTTAATGACAACCCTATATTTGCAAAAGAGGAATTACATGAATTTGCAAAAGAGCTTCTTAAATCTTCCAGCCCATGAACAGTACTTGCAAAACAATGAATTGTAGTATCTCCCCAAGTAATAGCTCCCTGACAATCATATGTATAATTTGCATAATCTGGATTTTCTCTCATAAACTCTAACGCCGTTACAATTTTAAATGTTGATCCCGGAGCATATGCTCCCTGCGTCACACGATTTAAAAGCGGACTATTATCACTATCCGAATTCAAATAATCCCACTCTGTTTCAATCTGATTCGGATCAAAAGTCGGTTTTGACACCATTGCCAGTATCTTTCCTGTAGCTGGCTCCAAGACAACTACCGCACCTTTATTGTCTGCAAGTGCATCATATGCCGCTTGTTGAAGCTGGGCATCCAACGTTGTTACAACTGTATCTCCGATATTTTTTGTGTCCTGAAACTCATTTCTAATCTTCTCCAAGAAAAATGCATTCGATGTTAAAAGTTCGAAATTTTCTACTGATTCCAATCCGGTTTTTCCAAGACTGGAATCATACCCTATAACATGTGCAAATACATCTCCATATGGATACACTCTCGATTCATTTCCCGCTTCATCCGTTTGCGTTTCTGCAAGCACAACTCCATTCTTGTCTGTGATATTGCCTCTGACTACCTGTTGTGCAAAATTATTCTGTCGTTCATTGTGTGGGTTGTTCACAATTTTCTGTGCACGCACAAGATTAAAATAAACAAGATATCCCATCAACGCAAGGAACAACAATACAAAAATATACGTAACTCTAGCGAATTCTTTGTTTCGGGACTTCTTCGAATTTTGTTTTGTTCTTTTTGGACGTTCTTCCCGTTTCATTTCTTACTACTCTCTCTTTTCTTGCTCTTTTTAATTCTCTTTTTTCAACTTCATCTTCTCTGACTATGTACAAACCTTGTATGATACCAAACATAATCATTGTACTTAACATGGAACTTCCACCATAACTTACCAATGGCAGTGTAACTCCTGTAGAAGGAATAAATTTCGTTACTCCTCCGATCATCAAAAACACCTGGAAAATGTAGCAGGTTCCCAATCCCAGTGCAACCAATTTATAAAATTGATTTCTAATTTCCATTGCAATATTTAAAAACATAACATAACAGCTTACACAAATCAAAATCATACATAACGCATAAATCAGCCCCATCTCCTCGGCAATCGCTGCGAATATAAAGTCAGACTCTGCTACCGGTATCAAATCCGGACTTCCCTGCATCAGTCCCATTCCAAACCAGCTGCCGGTACCAATCGCAAATAATGACTGTGCTACCTGATACCCGCCCTCGTTATATGAAGCGAACGGATCCTTCCATACAGATACTCGTACTTTAATATGTGCAAACAAACGATATCCCAGCATAGCTGCAACACTTCCTGCACCAATTCCTGCTATTGCATACAGTGGTTGTCTTGTTGCCACATACAGCATAACCAGATATACGACAAAGAAAATCAGTGCTGCTCCCAAATCTGTTGATAAAACTAAAATAAGTACGTGTGCTGCCGCAATTGCTGTTGTAATCAAAACATTTTTAAAGTCTGTTGATTTTTGCAAACTCGCTGCAACAAAAAACACAAACAATATTTTTACAAATTCTGATGGCTGCACTCCAAATCCTGCAATCGTAAATCCTAATTTTGCACCTCCGGAAGTTGCAGCAAACACTGCAACAAGACATAAAAGTGCAAATCCTACACCCGCATATATATATGTCCAATCTATCAATGTCTTCATCTTACGAATAATAACCGGAACAACAAGTCCAATCACCGCACCTACAATTGCATAAATAAACTGTTTTACTGCATCTGCAAACTCCAGTCTTGTGATCATGATTAATCCAATACTGATCAACATACACATATTGTTTACAATCAAACTGGATACATTCGGATAGATAATCCGATACAATACGATTACTGCAATAAAATATACAACCTGACATCCGTAAAAAACAATTAGTTTCTGTTCTCCTGTTTTTAAATACATAACCATATAAGCCATAAAATGTATTAAAAACATTAATATATTCTGACGAATCAGAATGTGTCTTTCGCTCTCTTCGTATTCTTGTACAAAGATAGAAAAGCACGAAAATGTATATGCAGTCATCAAAAATATAATAATATATTTTGAAAGTTCTATTATAATATTAACCACTTTTCCACCTACCTAATAATAATCTTTTCTAAAATTTTCAAGAAACTCCTCTTCTGAAATGTCCTCTCGTAATAGAATCCTTTTGTGAAAACAGCTCTCCCTTTTCGTCACTAAACATGCTATTACATTGGTTCAAAATTTGCTTCACTTCGTCTCTGTTTTCTATTGAAAACTGAATGCGATACCGTTCTGCATTCAATTCTTCCAAATCTTCTTTCAGGTCTATCAGATACAGTGGCGCTGTATTATAAATTACATTATAACAATCTCTACACTGATTTTTGACCGGAAATTCATTCTGATACCGATCCTTTAACATCGTGATCTTACAATCTTTTTTACACCCGTGAACCGTAGATGTCACGCACTGGGCTGTCACCATTGCCGGAATATACCCGTATACAATCATCTCATCCTGTTTTGAATCCAGGTTTACAATTTCGCTTTTATTTAATTCAACCGGTATTGTACCATAAGTAATACCCTGCTTTTTCCAGAATTGCTTTGCAAATCTATTCATAATATATAAATTATAATCCAAACGAATGTTGCCCGAATAATTTTTTGATTTTAAAAACTGATATTCTTCCATGCTTCGAATCAACATTCCATCAAAGTATCTTGTCAAAATGCTGTCATATGCCTGTTCAAAAATCTCTATCGTCTGATTTCGAAAAATACGTGGCATTGCTAAAAATACTTCTATATTCTTTTTATGAATCCTGTCCGATATTCCATTCCATAGTTCCGCATCTAATCCTGTTGTATCAAGATTACTGTCAACATAGATACATGCAACTGAATTATCATTTTCTAAAACTGCTTCTAATTGTTCTTGTGTCTCAACCAAAACAGACAGCTTATTCTCTTTCTTACTAAATTTCACCGATACTGTATCCAATATTTCTTCTTGTAAAACTTTCTTTTCGGCTGTTTTTCTATGAAAAGAATCCTGTATCTTTTTTTCTAATTCTTCTAACGCTTTTCGTCTCATTTCATTAAGTTGCTGCATCGGAAGAAAGACTTCCCCATGTAATTCGACATCTAACATATCAAACGCAAATTCCGTATTTCCTGTTTTCTGTAGCTGCTTTTTTATTCGCTCTTCATCAAGTGGACGGCTGCTTGCTGCTTCAACTTGTTGTTCCGATTCTACTTCTACGCTATATTCATCTTTACAAACTACTAATTTTGCTGCTTTTCCTGCTTCCATTGAAATGTATCCATAAAGTTTTTCGATTACCTTTCCTTTTGAATACATTATCTCTAAAGTATTCAGTAATTCCGGACTCTGAACACGATATAAAACTTCACCCGCAGGCAGTCTCATTCCTTTTGGCGCAAGAATTGTTATCACTTCTCCCTGCTTACAAGATTTTCCAGTGGTATAACGCTGTGCCTCATTTTTAAATTCAATCAAATCACCTGCAGCTATATCAGTCAGAGCTCTCATCTGAACTTCTCTTCCTTTTTGAGAAAGCACCGCCCCGACTTTAACTCCAATATGATTCGGCTTTTGAATTGTAATCATATTACGACCATTTTTCTGTTTATAATATCCGGTGTGAAACCCGCCTCGGTTAAACAAATCCATCAGCATCTCTTTGTCTTTATCATCCACCAAATATGGTTTTTGAGGATTTTTCAGATATAAATCTACATATTTACGATATATTGATGTTACACCGGCAACATACTCCGGACGTTTCATTCGACCTTCAATTTTAAAAGAATCAATCCCTGCCTCAATCAAATCCGGAATGATATCCAAAGTACAAATATCTTTTAAACTAAGTAGATATCCTTTTTCTCCATCTACTGTATAAGGAAGTCTGCAAGGTTGAGCACATTGCCCTCTATTTCCGCTCCGCCCTCCGATCAGACTGCTAAGCAAACACTGTCCGGAATAGCAATAGCACAATGCTCCATGTACAAAACATTCCATCTCCATACCTGTTACAGATTTTATATTACGAACTTCTTCCAATGAAATTTCTCTCGCCGGAACAACACGCACTGCCCCGTTTTCTTTTAAAAATTGTGCCCCATTTACTCCGGTAACCGTCATTTGTGTACTTGCATGTATGTCCATATCCGGGAAATATTGCCGCACTACATTTAAAACTCCCATATCCTGAACAATTACTGCATCCAGCCCTCTTTGATAAAGCGGTTCCAGATATTCCGGAAGCTGTTCAATTTCATAGTCCTTCAACAAGGTATTTACTGTAAGGTAAAATTTTCTCTGATGTAAATGTGCATAATCAATTGCATTTAAAAGCTGATCTTCCGTAAAATTCTCAGCAAATGCCCTTGCACCAAACTTCGGTCCGCCGGCATAGACTGCATCCGCTCCGGCCACAATCGCTGCATGAAAGCTTTCGTAGGAACCCGCCGGTGCAAGAATTTCTATTTTTCTGTCTTGATTTTTATTTAAATCATACTTTAAATTCATATAGACTCCCTTTTCTATATCAATATATGGTTGATATATTAAATAGGCTGTCTGAACCAGACAGCCTACTATATTTTACTTTCTGTGATTCTTCATCTCAGTTTCCAATTTTACAATCTGCATCTGCAGATCATTATTCTCTTCTTTCATCTTCGCCAGTTCTTTTTCTGCATTCTCCAGCTTAATCTGAACAGAAATCAACTCATGTTTTAAATCATACATCTCTTTATCTTTCAGTTCAATATCACTCTCCAGCGAATCGCCCTGTTTTTTTGCTTTAAAATAATCATCTGCAATATTCAGAGCAAGGAGCACATTTCTTGTATCTGCACTCTGTTTTCGATATCCTTCACTGTTCGTGCATTCTGTAATTTTATGGTTCAGATAAGAAGATACTTTTTGTAAATACTCTTCTCCCTCAAATCCACTTAACGTATATACTTTTCCACCTATTAAAACTTCTGTAAAATGTTTTGCTGAACTCATAGCTTCCTCCTTGCGTTTCTTCATTGCTATTATAAACTATATAAACACAAAAACCAACCATTTTTTAAATTATATCTCAATCCCAAGATGTTTATATGCCAACTCCGTCACAACTCTTCCTCTCGGAGTTCTCTGTATAAATCCATTTTTCAAGAGATATGGTTCATATACATCTTCCAGTGTTCCCGCATCTTCTGCTATAGATGCAGCCAAAGTTTCAAGTCCTACCGGTCCACCTTGGAATTTTTCAATCATTGTAAGTAAGATCATTCGGTCTATGTGATCTAGTCCATACGTATCAACATCTAACAAATTCAGTGCGTAATTTGCCACTTCCTCTGTAATCACTCCATCATATTTTACTTGTGCAAAATCTCGTACTCGTTTTAATAAACGATTAGCAAGACGCGGAGTTCCTCTTGAACGCTTTGCCAACTCCACAGCTCCGCTTTCTTCTATTTCAACTTCCAACACCTTTGCTGAACGCAATATAATCGTAGTTAATTCTTCTTCTGTATATAATTCCAGATGATGAATAACTCCAAAACGATCTCTCAAGGGTGCTGTTAGCATTCCTGCTCTTGTTGTTGCACCTACTAATGTAAATTTAGGAAGATCTAAGCGGATAGATCTTGCTGATGCCCCTTTTCCGATCATGATATCAATTGCATAATCTTCCATTGCCGGATAAAGAACTTCTTCAACCTGCCGATTTAATCTATGAATCTCATCAACAAATAAAATATCATTTTCTTGCAGATTATTCAGAATTGCTGCCATCTCTCCAGGTTTTTCGATAGCAGGACCAGATGTAATCTTTATATTAACACCCATTTCATTTGCAATAATACCAGCAAGTGTTGTCTTTCCAAGCCCCGGAGGACCATAAAATAACACATGATCTAAGGCGTCTCCACGTTCTTTTGCTGCTTTAATATAGATCTCCAGTGTTTTCTTTGCTTTTTCCTGACCAATATAGTCTTTCAAATACTGTGGCCTCAAATTATTTTCTATTTTTATATCTTCTTCCAGATTTTCCGTTGTAATAATTCGTTTTCCCATATTATCCCTCTGTCATTGCTTTTGCCGGTATTTAGATTTTGACCAGTGCTTATATGTGCTTTGGTAATATAATAACATCAGCCGTTCTAAAACAAATTTTTAAGTGCCGCCTTCAACACATCCTCAACTGTCTCGCATTTTGCTGATACTTTCTTGACCGCCCGAAGACTTTCCGTACTTCCATACCCAAGCGCAACCAATGCCTGAACCGCTTCTGATTGGATTTCACTTGTACCGCCTGATGTATTTGACTCCTGAAAGCCATCCCCATTCGCCTTGTTTTCTAATACTTCTTCTAAATTCAATTTGTCTTTCAATTCAATGATCAACTTTTCTGCCGTCTTCTTCCCAATTCCAGGTGCTGCTGATATCGCTTTTGCATCCCCAGACAGCACTGCAAATCGAAGATCATCTGCTGATAAACTTGATAGAATATTTAATCCGCCTTTCGGACCTATACCACTTACTCCTATAACTAATTTAAAAATTTCCAAATCATCTCTCGTGCAAAATCCATATAACTGCATCGCATCTTCACGCACATTCAGATAGGTGTGAATTTTTACTTCTTCGCCAATTGACGGTAAACGTCCCATTGTCTGTTCCGGCATATAAATTCCCCATCCTACACCATTCACATCCACCACTATTTTATCTTTCTCAACTGCTACCAATTCTCCTCTTATATAAGAAATCATATAAATAGAACTCCTTTTTCCTCTATTCAAAACAAATGTTCCTGATACGCTTTAAAACTTCTTGTGATACAACTCCTATTCCCAATCCGGTTAAAACACCTGCTACAAGTAACACAGGGAAATAATATCCCACTTGATATGTCTCAACCACCAGCATAGCAACAATGAGCTGACCTACATTATGACTCACACCGCCAGCTACACTGACTCCAATTACACTAAAGCCGCCTTGCTTCTTTAACAGCGTCATAATTCCCAGACTTAATACACCTCCGGCAATGCTATATAAAATACTTGATAAATTACCAAATAAAAAACCTGAGAGCATAATTCTAACAATTGAAAGTAATAAAGCCTCCTTAGCACTGCCTTTATAAAGCATAATTACGATCATTATATTAGCAAACCCCAATTTAATACCGGGAACTCCAAATCGAATAGGTATCATAGTTTCAATGTAACTAAACATCAAAGCAAGTGCCGTAAAAACACCAAAATAAGCCACTCTGTTCTTCATATTGCCAGCCTCCTTCTAGTTCGTTACAGCATCTAATTCTTTCTCTTCTCCACCAACAATCGACACAACTACTTTATTAGGCAGACAAATAATGCTTTCGCCTTCTTTCGAAATAGCTTTCTGCCTTACACATATCTGATCCGGACAATCTGCACTTTCCATCTGTGCCCTCCCGTCTTTTATCATTAATACATTCGAATCTTGTATAACAATCTTTTGTTCCTTGGAAAGATCATAAGTACCATATATTTTGCCGGCCACATATACTTCTGCTTTTCCCTGTATTGTCCTGCCGCTTGTTATATGTAGGACAAAAAAAATCCCTGCAATCGCAAGAATCACAGTAATCAATATCCAATCTTTTTTCTTCATACTCTACCTCTTGCATACCATCATAGCACAGCATTTTCAGAAATGCAACCACATGTTCGATTGTATAACCTTCTGTTTTCCGTTATAATAAAGTGTATTTTTTATATTATACAATAAAGAAATAGAATTTGAGGTGCATATGAAAAAATATATCGCATTGTTACTTACTTTTTTTACTTTTTGTTCGATTTTGGGTTGTACTTCGCCAAAAAAAGAGGAACTTATTCAAGTATCTGGTGTTTATTTTGATACCGTCATTCAAATCCAGGCATGGGATGCAGCCCCTGATGTGTTAGAAAACTGCAAAGAAATGTGTCAGGAATATGAAAATAAATTCAGCACAGAAATTCCAACAAGTGAAATTGCTCAGATTAATTCCGCACATGGAAATCCTGTCAATGTATCTGATGAAACCATCGATATTCTAAAAACTGCTTTGTATTACTGTAAACTTTCAAATGGGAAATTTGATATTACAATTGCTCCTGTCAGTAAACTTTGGGACTTTAATGGTGAACACAGTGGAACACTACCAAACAACGAAGACATTTCCAATGCATTAACTCATGTAGGGTATCAAAATATTGTCCTCAATGGCAATTCTGTAACATTATTAGATCCAGAAGCACAAATTGACTTAGGAGGAATTGCCAAAGGATATATTGCTGATCGTTTAAAGGAATATTTACTCAGTATGAACGTCCATCACGCCTTGATTAATCTAGGAGGAAATATTTTGGCAGTAGGCAATCGTTACGATGGACAGCCTTTTCATATCGGAATCCAAAAACCTTTTGACAAACAAAATGAACCTATCACACAACTTGAAATTACAGATAGGTCCGTTGTATCTTCCGGTAATTATGAACGCTATTTCAAAGTAGGCGACACCATTTACCATCATATACTGGATACTTCTACCGGTTATCCATGTCAAAATGATCTTTATCAAGTAACTATTATTTCTGACAACTCTGTAGATGGCGATGCCCTTAGTACGACCTGCTATGCTCTTGGCTACGAAGATGCCTCTAAATTAATCAAACAGTTAGATAACATAAAAGCTATTTTTATTACATCTGATTACAAACTTCTTACAGTAGAATAATAGAAAGAATAAAAGTCTTTACCTTATATGGCAAAGACTTTTTTATTCTTTCTATTATTTTAATTACAAATCTATTAAGATACCGGAATTTTTCTCGGAACAATGACTTTTCGTGGACATTTATCTGCACAAACTCCGCAATTAGTACATTTAGATGCATCAATATGTGCCAGGAAATTTGTAACTGTTATAGCTCCTGCTTCACAGTTTTTCTCACACAGCTTACATCCAATACACCCTACTGCACAGACATCCATCAGGGCTTTTCCTTTATCATTAGAATTGCACTGTACAAATGTCTGCTGTTTGTATGGAACAAGTTCAATCAATTTTTTTGGACATGCAGCAATACATTTTCCACATGCCTTACATTTTTCTTTATCTACCACTGCAATTCCATTTACAATATGGATTGCATCAAATGGACATGCCTTCACACAGTTTCCAAACCCAAGACATCCGTAATCACAGCCTTTTGGTCCGGCATCCTGCATCATATTAACCATAACACAGTCTCTCACTCCATGATACTCATACTCATCTTGTGCTTTCTCGCAAGTTCCCGCGCATTTTACAAATGCTGTCATTTTTTCCTGTCCGTCTGCTGAAACACCCATGATTTCACCTATCTTGACTGCAACCGGAGAACCACCAACAGGACATCCGCTTACTTCTGCCTCTCCTGCTACAATTGCTGCTGCAAGACCTGAACATCCTGCATACCCGCAACCACCGCAGTTATTTCCCGGGAGTACACCGAGAATTGCTTCTTCACGTTCATCTACTTCAACGGCAAATTTTTTCCCAGACACTCCAAGGAAAACACCGATGAACAATCCTGTTCCGCCGACAATAACGGCTGCCAGTATAATACCTGTAATCATATTTTCCCTCCTAAATCAATCCTGAGAAGCCAAAAAATGCTATCGCCATCAATCCTGCAGTTACAAGCACGATTGGTGTTCCTTTAAATGCTTCCGGAATATCATTGTATTCAATTTTTTCACGAATACCTGCCATCAATACAATTGAGACAAGGAATCCAAATGCTGTTGCAATTCCATTTACAACACCTTCTAAAATTGAATAAGATTTCTGCACATTTGTCAACGCAACACCTAAAACCGCACAGTTTGTTGTAATCAATGGAAGAAATACTCCAAGTGCGTTATATAGTGGAGGCATAACCTTCTTCAAAAACATTTCTACAAACTGAACCAGAGCTGCAATAACTAAAATAAATACGATTGTCTGTAAATATTCAAAGCCTGTCGGAATAAGAATAAACTTGTAGATCAAACCAGTAACAAAGGAAGATATTGTAATAACAAAGATAACGGCACCTCCCATACCTGCCGCAGTCTTTGTGTTCTTTGAAACACCGAGGAACGGACAAATTCCAAGGAACTGACTCAATACGACATTGTTTACAAATGCAGAACCTACTGCAATTAACAATAATTCTTTCATTTCTGTTCCTCCTCTTTCTTATCTGTCTCTATTGTAGTACTGCCACCACACTCCAAACGCTTTCCACATGATTCACAACCTGCTCCGCATCCGATTTTTGCTGCATTCGGATCACCTTTTGCAATTGCTTTTTTCTTCATTACATTTTGCAATGCAGTCAGGCATGCAAGAACAAAGAATGCTCCTGGTGCAAGAATGAAAATTGTAATCGGCTGATAAGAATCCGGAAGTATCTGATAATTAAAAAGTGTTCCGGCACCGATTAACTCTCTGACGATACCAATTGATGTCAAACCAACTGTAAAGCCAAGTCCCATACCAAGTCCATCAAAAATGGATGGAAGAACCGGATTCTTTGAAGCATAGCTTTCTGCTCTTCCAAGAATAATACAGTTTACAACGATCAGCGGAATATATAACCCTAATGAGTCATAAAGGCTTGGAACAAATCCTTCGAGAAGAAACTGTACAATTGTTACGAAAGAAGCAACTACCACGATAAACGCCGGCATTCTCACCGAATCCGGAATGATTTTACGAAGCATAGAGATCAACATATTGGATAACACCAATACAACTGTTGTTGAAAGTCCCATACCAACACCGTTAATAGCAGATGTTGTAACCGCCAATGTCGGACACATGCCAAGCATTAACACGAAGGTAGGGTTTTCTTTGATTAGTCCGTTATATAAACGTTCTGTATATTTATTCATTTACACTACCTCCTAACTCTTCTTGAAAATACGCCAACGCAGAATCTACTGCATTTGTTACTGCATTTGTTGTAATTGTTGCACCACTCAATGCATCAATTTTATCATCGCCTTCTTCTCCTGATTTTGTATAAGAGAATTTTTCAACCTTTTTATCTTTAAACTGATCTTTAAAATCAGCCTCTGTCGCCTTCATACCAAGACCTGCTGTTTCACTGATAGAGAGCATTTCAATACCTTTTACTGTTCCATCTGTCTCAATACCAACTGAAATCTGAATATCTCCGCCATATCCTTCATGAGATGTAACAGTAATAACATATCCTACAGTTTCTCCTGAAGTATCTTGTCCGACAACAACTTCTGAAATATCGTCGCTTACATAGCCTGCTTTATTCAAAATTTTCTGAGCCTTACTTTCTTTAAAACCTTCTTCATTTACAAATGTATCTGCATCTGCAAGAACTGTTCTATAGGCTTCTTGTTTTGCATCTTCCTGAGCCTGTGCGATTGGTATTTTTGTTACTTCATATACCAGACCCAAAAGTGCTCCCGCAACCAATGTGATTGCCATCAAAATCCCTGTATTTTTTATAATCTTATTCATTATTTTTCTCCTCCTTTACCGAATGGTTTTGGAAGAGTAACCTTTTCAATCAATGGAACTAAAAGGTTACTGATAATAATCGCATAAGAAACTCCTTCTGCAGATCCTCCGAACAAACGGAATAATCCAGTTAGCACACCTAGGCAGATACCATATACTATCTGTCCGCTTTTTGTAATCGGTGATGTAACATAATCGGTAGCCATAAACCAGGCTCCAAGCATCAGACCACCACCACAAAGATGTGCTGTGATAAACTGCGGATCAAAACCATGTCCACCAAAAATAGAAATAAAAATCACAAATGTTACAATATAAGTACCCGGAATTCTAAGATCAATAATCCCAAGAAGAATTAAAAACATTGCACCGATCATGATTGCAAGTACAGATGTCTCTCCGATTGTTCCACGAATATTTCCAATAAGCATATTCATTGTATTAACAGTTTCTCCCGCCTTTAATTCAGCTAACGGAGTCGCTCCTGTTACACCATCATATACAAAATACGTCATCTTTCCTGTAAAAGAAATCAAAAGAAAACATCTGGCTCCAAGTGCCGGGTTCATGAAGTTCTGGCCAAGCCCACCGAAAAGCTGCTTTACAACCAGAATTGCAAATATCGAGCCTAAAGCTCCCATCCATACAGGAAGTGTAGGAGGAAGGTTTAATGCAAGCAATAATCCGGTTACTACTGCACTAAAATCCTTGATTGTAATAGTTTTATGCATTAATCGCTCATAAATATACTCTGTAGCTACCGCCGTTAAAGTTGTAACAACCACAAGTACCCATGCATGTTCATGACGGAAGTTATAAATTCCGAAGAAAGTTGCTGGTAACAGTGCGATCACTACCATCAGCATAATGTTGCTGGTTGTCACCTTATCCCTAATGTGTGGAGAAGATGATACTTTTAACTGTTCATTCACTGTCTTTCACCTCTCTATTTTTTTCTCTTATTTGCAAGTGCAATTTTTCTCATCGCACCAATGGATTGTTTCAATTGACGTTTTGCCGGACACACATAACTGCAAGAGCCACATTCTACACATTCAAGTCCATTCCATTTCAAAAATGCCTCTTCATTAAATCGCTGAGCAAAATCTGCCAATCTGGACGGAATGATTCTACTAGGACAGACTTCTACACAGCGTCCACAGTTAATACAGGCTGATTCAGAACTTGCTGCAACAACATCTTTCTCAAATGCCAGAATAGAGGACGATGTCTTTGTAATTGGAGTATCCAGAGAAATCATTGCAAATCCCATCATCGGGCCACCGGAAATTACTTTCTCAGGTGAACAGTTAAAGCCACCTGCTGCCTCGATTACTTCCTGATGATTTGTTCCTAATAATACTTTAAAGTTTCCCGGACGTACCACAGCATCTCCACTGACAGTCACAATTCGTTCCATTAAAGGTTTTCCATTTATAACCGCATTATGGATTCCCACCAATGTTTCCACATTATCTACAATACATCCTGCATCGGCTGGCAGCATTGATGAATTAATTGCCCGCTTTGTCAGAGCATAAATAAGCTGACGCTCTGCTCCTTGTGGATATTTTGTCTGCAAAATGCGCACTTCCATACGAGGTTCATCTTTAACTGCTTCCTGTAATTTTTCAATACAGTCTTTTTTATTATCTTCTACACAAAAAATTCCTTTTGCATTCTCAAACAATGACAATACAACACGCATACCACTTACCAGTTCTTCTGTATTTTCAAGCATTCTTCTGTAATCTGCTGTAATATATGGCTCACATTCTGCACAGTTTGCTATAATATATTCAATTTTATCTGGTTCCTTCGGTGACAACTTAACACGTGTTGGGAAACCTGCACCTCCCATACCTACAATTCCCGCTTCGCCAATTTTGTTAAGAATTTCTTCTTTTGACAGTTCTCCTAATGCTTTTGAGCAAGAATATTCCACTTCATTATATTCACCATCATTTTCAATCACAATACAATCCACACTGTTTCCTGTCGGGTTCAAATGTTTTTCCAATGCAAGTACTTTACCTGATACAGATGAATAGATTGGCGCTGAGACAAATCCACCTGCTTCCGCAATCTTCTGCCCCTTTAACACAGCATCTCCCTTTGCGACAATTGCAGTTGCCGGAGCGCCTATATGCTGAGACAATGGATAAATCATCTTTCCTGTTGGAATTACTTCTTTAATTGACTGATCTTTTGCAAGACTTTTACCATCATTTGGATGAATCCCACCTTTAAATGTTAACAATCCCATTCTTTTTTCTCCTTTCCCTTACGTTAATCACAATTTTACTAAATTATGTATACAAAATCCAGTATATTTTGATAAGTCTTTGTATCTTTTGATGTACATAAAGCTAATTTCGTTCATTTTTAGATTGTGAATTTTTCATCATTTTTGCATTAAAAAAGACCAGCTCCTAACGGATGCTGGTCCTTTACGTTCTTCAAAGAATTCGAAAAGATCTAGCAGACCTCTTCTATTGTATATATCTTTTTACAACTAAAATTATTCTTCTGTCGCTTCCTGAGAATCATCAGTGCTCTCAAGTGCTTTCATGCTCAGGCTGATTTTCTTATCTGCTTCGTTCAAATCAACGACTTTAGCTGTTATCTCCTGTCCAACTGCAAGAACATCTGAAGGTTTTTCTACATGTGCTCTTGAAATCTGTGATACATGAAGTAATGCATCAACACCTGGTGTCAACTCAACAAATGCTCCGAAGTCTGTCATACGAGCAACTTTACCTGTTACTACTGAACCTACTGCAAATTTTTCTGAAGCATCAGCCCATGGATTTGTCTCTGGGAATTTCAAGCTAAGTGCAATCTTAGTATCATTGATATCTTTAATAAGAACTTTTACTGTATCTCCTACACGGAATACTTTCTTAGGGTTCTCAACTCTTCCCCAAGACATCTCTGAAATATGGAGTAAGCCATCAACACCACCAAGATCGATAAATGCACCGAAATCAGTTACATTTTTAACTGTTCCTTCTACTACATCACCAACATTCAGTTTTGCAAAAAGTTCTTTCTGTTTTTCAGCTCTCTCTGCAACAAGAAGCTGTCTTCTATCACCGATAACACGGTTTCTTCTTGGATTGAACTCACTGATCACGAACTCGATTTCCTGTCCATCGTATTTGCTCAAATCTTTTTCATAAGAATCAGATACCAGACTTGCCGGGATAAATACTCTTGCACCTTCAACCTCTGCGCAAAGTCCACCGCCAAGAATCTGTGTTACAGTTGCTTTTAATACTTCTTTGTTCTCAAAAGCTTCTTTTAATCTCTCATTTCCTTTTTCAGCTGCAAGTCTCTTATATGTCAGTAACACCTGACCTTCACCATCATTTACTTTTAGCACTTTTACAGTCATAGCATCTCCAACTTTTACTGCTTCAGTTAAGTCTACAGACTGATCATTTGAGTACTCGCTCTTTGTAATAATACCATCGGCTTTGTATCCGATATTAAGGATAATCTCTTCAGGTTTCACATCGATAACTGTACCCTCTACAACCTCTCCATTATGAATTGTTTTGAATGACTCATCTAACATTTGTTCAAAAGATAATTCTGACATTATTTTGAACCTCCTCAATTATATTGTTGGGCGTGGATGCCCCTGCTGTAATACCTACTGTTTCCACTGACCCTAATTGATTCATATCCAAATCGTCAAGTGTCTGTATGTAGTACGTATCTTTACATGCGTTTTTGCATATTTCAAATAACTTCTGGGTATTGGAACTATGTTTATCACCAATCACGATCATAGCATCCACCTCTTCTGCAATGCGTTGTGCCTCTGTCTGGCGCTCCTTTGTAGCATTACAGATTGTATTTAAAACACTTACATCATAACTCTTTTTTAAAATAATTTCAACTAATTCTTTAAATTTATTGTAATTAAATGTCGTTTGAGAAACAACACAGGCCTTTTCATTTTCCGGAATTATCAACTTGTCTATATCTTCTTTCGTTTGTACCACCACAGCTTTTATACCAGCCCAGCCACGAATTCCCTCTACTTCCGGATGCTGTGGGTTTCCTACTATAATAATATAATTTCCGTTTGTGCTTTCTTTTTGTACAATATTATGGATCTTTTTCACAAAAGGGCAGGTTGCATCTACAATCTTAATTCCTTTCGCATTTAACTTGTCATAAATCGCTTTCTCCACTCCGTGTGAACGAATAATCACCGTTCCTTCTGTCAACGCATCCAGTTCTGCTTCACTTTGAAGTACGATAACTCCTTTTTGTTTCATATCCTTTACAACTTCTTCATTATGAATGATCGGACCATATGTGTATATCGTTGTACTTTCCGAAGCCTTTTCTAATTGTTCATATACGGTATCTACTGCGCGTTTTACACCAAAGCAAAATCCTGCGGTTTTTGCACGAATCACTTCCATAAGCTCCTCCTATTTACAATAGCTGCAGATTGTTTTTACAACTTCATCTATTGTCATTTCTGAACTATCTACTAAAATAGCATCTTCTGCCTGTTTTAACGGAGCAATCTCTCGATTCATATCGCGTTCATCTCGTTCCTTGATGTCTTGCGCGATTTCTTCATACACACAGTTTTCTCCTTTTTCCAGAAGTTCTTTGTACCTGCGTGTTGCTCTTGTTTCAACGCTCGCTGTCAGATAAATTTTCACATCTGCATTCGGCAGAATATTTGTGCCAATGTCACGACCATCCATAATAACATCTTTTTCTCTTGCCAGTGTTCTTTGAAGTTCTAATAATTTCTCGCGTACTGCCGGAATTGCCGATGTTTTAGAAGCCATATTACCAACTTCTTCCGTTCGAAGCATAGCTGTTACATTTTCACCATTCAAATATATCTGCTGTACATCGTTTTCATAAACGATACTCACTTCTGCATCTTTGCAGGCTTCCACGATTCCTTTTATATCTTCTGCTTTAAGTCCTTTTTTTATAAAATGAATTGCAAGCCCTCTGTACATTGCACCAGTATCTACATAAATATATCCTTTTTCTTTTGCAACCAGCTTTGCAATCGTACTTTTTCCTGCTCCTGCCGGGCCGTCAATTGCTACATTATATCCCATTTTTGCTTCCTCTTTCTTAATATTTATTGTATCGAAATTCCTGCCAAATATCCTGTAGACCAGGCAATCTGCAAATTAAATCCACCTGTCAATGCATCAAGATCTAATACCTCTCCGGCAAAATACAATCCCGAAACTTTCTTCGATTCCATCGTTCCAGGATCAATATCCTTCACGCTTACTCCACCTTTTGTGATAATTGCTTCATTATAGCTACGCAATCCTGTTAATGTCATTTTAAAATTCTTTATCAGATCAACAAAGTAAAGTCTCTCTTCCTTTGAAATTTCATTTACTTTCTTCTCTGGCGAAATTCCACTTAGCTCTATCATAATAGGTTTAAGTTTTGCCGGAAACAACTTATCTACTGCGTTTTTAAATTGTTTGTTTTTATTTTCTTCAAAATCCCTTAAAACTCTCTGGTCTAGTTGTTCTCTGCTTAGTGCCGGTTTCAAATCAATCTGCAGTGTAAGTTCTTTATCTTGCAATTTTTTCCCAACAACACTGCTTGCACTGATGATGATTGGACCGCTGACGCCATAATGTGTAAATAGCATCTCGCCAAATTCATCATATAATTTCTTCTTGCCATCCAAAATGGTTCCCCGGACATTTCGAAGGGATAATCCTTGCAATTCCTTTGCATACCATTCTTTTACTTCTATAGGCACAAGTGATGGATATAATTTCGTTACCTTATGCCCTGTTTTTTCTGCGAAACGATATCCATCCCCCGTAGACCCTGTAGATGCATAAGAAATTCCTCCTGTTGCAACAACACAGGCATCTCCCGAAACTTTCTTCCCATTTTTCAAAACAATGCCTGTAAACTTTTCATGTTCCACCAGCACATCTTTTACTTCCGTACAAAAATGTATTTCTACACCTAATTGCTCTAATTCATGCTTCAATGCATGAATAATATCAGACGAATGGTCTGACTCCGGAAAGACTCTGTTTCCTCTTTCCACTTTTAATCGAACACCCAATTCTTCAAAAAAATCCATTGCCTGTTCATTGGTAAAGCTATAAAAAGCACTGTATAAAAATTTTGGATTACTCTTTACTGCATCAAATAGCGCATCCATATCTCCTGCATTTGTTACATTACAGCGGCCTTTTCCAGTTATGAATAACTTTTTTCCAATTTTTTCATTTTTCTCAAAGAGTTCTACCCGATGTCCGTTTCTTGCCGCAAAAATTGCCGCAACAGCTCCGGCTGCTCCTCCTCCTATAACTATTACTTTACTCATATACTTCCATTATCCTATCTTCTATATTTCTTTGAATACCACATTTAACAGGTACTCTTACACTTCAGAATTATCCTCGATATGATTCAGTTCATCTCCACTGTAAACTTGGTATTCACCCCAAATTTGTTCTAATGTCTCAAGTGTCCCTATTACTTCTTCCTGTTTTTTCATACATAATGCAACTATCAATGCATTCACTACACTCAATGGTGCTACCAGGGAATCTACAATTGATGCCATATCGCTTCGTGCGATCAGATTACATGAAGAATATATATTTATCGGTGAATGGACACTGTCCGTCAATGTAATAATTTTTGCTTTGCGTTTACTGGCAAATTCCAATGCTTTCAATGTTCTTTGAGAATATCTAGGAAAACTGATCCCTATGATCACATCCTCTTCTCCAATTCGAATCAGCTGTTCAAAAATCTCACTTGAACTGTTTGTATTTACCGCAATTACATTATCACAAAGTAGATTCAAATAGAAACTCATAAAAGCTGCCAATGGTGCACAACTTCGAATACCAAGCACATATATTTTTCTTGCATTTAAAATAGTATCAATCGCTTGATTGAAGGCTGAATGATCAATTCCATTCAATGTCTGTTTTATTTTTTCAATATCTGATTGAAGCACCGTTTCCAAGATTTGAGACTGACTAATTCTTCCATATGTCACTTTCATTCGTTGAATAGAATTCAATCTGTTCCTCACCAGTTCTTCTAATGCTTTTTGAAATTCCGGATACCCTTTATATCCAAGCTGTGTTGCAAAACGCACCACTGTAGATTCGCTGACACCTACTACTTCTCCTAATCTCGCAGCAGTCAAAAATACTGCTTTATCATAATTATCCAGCACATATTCCGCCACACGTTTCTGTCCTTTACTGAGATCTCGATATTTTTCCTCTATTCTCATCTGCAATTCATTTGTACTGTTTTCGACCACTTTGAAATCCTCTTTTTCTTTCATGTTAATTATTTAAACTTCTCTTGTATAAAGCTTAAGCCATTCTTTTTCTTCATCGTTTAAATACGGAGAAACTATACTATAAACATCTTTATGATATGCATTTAACAGTTCTTTTTCTTCTGTTGTCATAATTGTTGCATCAATCGCATCCAGATCGATTGGAACAAAAGTCAAGATCTCAAATTTCATAAACTGACCATATTCATTTGACACATCTTTCTTTACCAGCAATTCATTTTCAATTCGCACACCATGAGAGCCTTCAATATACAATCCCGGCTCATCTGTAATCACCATGTGCTCTTCTAACGGATGATTGTTGTCTTGATTGAACTTCCATTGGAAGCGCTGTGGTTCCTCATGAATGTTTGCTAAATATCCAACTCCATGTCCTGTTCCATGATTATAGTTTAAATGTTGACGCCAGAATGGTTCACGTGCAATACAATCAAGATTCATTCCTGTACAACCATACAAAAATGTAGTTTCAGCCAATTTCAGCATACTAATTGCCACTGTTGTGAAATGACGTTTTTCCTCAGCCGACACCTCTCCAAGAGCTATTGTTCTCGTAATATCTGTCGATCCTTCCCAATAGTTTCCGCCTGTATCACTAAGCAGCAATCCTTCTGGTCTTAATTCCACATCAGTTTCCTCTGTTGCAGAATAATGAACGATTGCACCATGCTCTTTATATGCACTGATTGGTCCAAAACTTGGCCACAAATATCCTTCCTGCTCTGCACGAAAGGCTGCCAGTTTATCTGAAGCACTAATTTCTGTAATTTTTTCTTTTCCGACATGTTTTTTCAGCCAATACATGTATTTTGTATGAGCCACTCCATCTTTTATATGTGCATTTCGAATATTCTCAACTTCTATATCGTTCTTAACCGCCTTCATTAGAATAATTGGATTTTCTTCTTTTACAACTTTAACTTCCTTTGGAATGTTATTAAACAAAGCATAATTCACCTGTCTTGGATCTACCATTACAGTCTCGTTTTCAGATATTTCTTTCACTCTCTGATAAATAGAATCATATGCATATACTTTTACATGGCTATCTTGTAAATGCTTTTTTAGTTCCTCATCTAATTTTTCCGCATCTACATACAATTCCACTTCGTCCATTTTAACAATTGCATAACTTAACAACAATGGAGAATATTCTACATCATCACCACGTATATTAAGCATCCAATCAATATCATCCAGGCTTGCCAGAATCTGCATTGTTGCCTTGTGTTCTTTCATCACCTTACGTACTCTTGTAAGTTTTGATTCTACACTTTCGCCTGCGTAATTCAACGGAAGTAAAAATGCTGGTTTCTTTGACATCTCTGGTCGATTACTCCAAAGTTCTCCTAACAAATCATATTCATATACAATATTTCCATTCTTTTCTTCTACGATTTCAGCAAACTGTTCACCTTCTTGTTCCCCAATGGTTCTTCCGTCAAATCCGAGAACTTCATTTTCTTTTAATTCTGCTTTTAAAAACTCCTCAATTGTAGGAACTTCCGGTTCTCCCATCTTCATCAGTTGGACTCCTGTTCCTTTTAACTGTGTAGCTGCCTGTAAGAAATAACGTCCATCAGTCCACAAGTATGCACTATTTTTTGTTACAACTGCAGTTCCTGCTGATCCGGTAAAGCCAGTTAAAAATTCGCGTTCTTTAAAATAATCCCCCACATATTCGCTCTGATGATAATCTGCTGTCGGAACAATATATGCGTCTATTTTATGCTTCTTCATAAGCTCTTGGAAATTTGCAATTCTGTCTGCAATCTGATTCATTTCAATTACCTCTCTTTCATTCCCGTTTCGGGCAAATCTATTCTATTCAAGAATGCCTCGGCATTCTTGCTGCGAGGTGCGCGTCATGCAATTGCATGACATACTTCTACTGCGCACCTCTGCAATCCTGCCGGAGGCTATATCAGATGGGGGATTGACTCCCCCACTGATACCAGCTTGTTTCTCACCACCTATAGAGGTGGGAGTCATCTCCCAGCTGATATAATGTTTTATCAAGCCTGAACCACACTATTTTTATTATAACATATTTCTTTGCTTTTTTACCAATTAAAATATTTGTCTGTATTTCCTATATTTCTCTCCAAAGAAAAAGGGTCCCTTTCGAACCGAAAGCGACCCTGATATTTTACTTATTCTTATACTGGATATGCTCCATTTTCTGTATCTGCAACTGTTGCATCTACTTTTGTCTGCTGTGCTTCTCTGTATTTAAAGAAATCAATAGCTACCTGTGGGAATAATGCATATGTCAATACATCTTCATCCTGCTGAATGTACTGTGCACACTCTTTACGAAGTGTATCAAGCTCATCAGGAATCAAATCTGCCGGACGGCATGTAATGATTTCCGCATCCTCTCCGATAACTTTCTTCTGTACTTCTGGATTAACCGGTTTTGCAGTCTTTCCATATTTTCCAGCAAGAACATCTTTTGTTTCTTTTGTAGCCATTTTATAACGTTCACCCATCAATACATTGAATACAGCCTGTGTACCAACAATCTGTGAAGAAGGTGTTACAAGTGGTGGCTCACCAAGATCTTTACGTACGCGTGGTACTTCTTCCAATACATCATAGAACTTGTCCTCTGCTCCCTGCTCAGCAAGCTGTGATGTCAGGTTTGAAAGCATACCGCCTGGTACCTGGTAAAGAAGAGTCTTGATATTTACACCAAGGTTCTTTGGATTGAGCAGACCACTGTCTAACGCTTCATCACGAATAGGTCTGAAGTAATCAGCAATCTCAGAAAGTAATGTCTGATCTAAGCCTGTGTCATACTCTGTTCCCTTAAATGTCTCAACCATAACCTCTGTAGCCGGCTGTGATGTTCCCATTGCAAATGGAGAAATTGCTGTATCAATAATGTCAGCACCTGCCTCTACAGATTTCAAATATGTCATTGATGCAACACCAGATGTGTAATGTGTATGCATCTCGATCGGAATATTTACTGTATCTTTTAATGCCTGTACAAGTTCTGTTGCTTTGTAAGGTACAAGAAGACCTGCCATATCTTTAACACAGATAGAGTTTGCACCCATATCCTCGATTCTCTTCGCAAGATCTTTCCAGTATTCCAGTGTATAAGCATCACCCAATGTATAAGACATTGCTACCTGAGCATGTGCTTTTTCTTTGTTTGCTGCTGTAACTGCTGTCTGTAAGTTACGGATATCATTCATACAATCGAAAATACGAATGATATCAATTCCGTTTGCAACAGATTTCTGAACGAAATATTCTACAACATCATCTGCATATGGACGATATCCAAGGATATTCTGTCCACGGAATAACATCTGTAATTTTGTATTTTTAAATCCATCTCTGAATTTACGAAGTCTCTCCCATGGATCTTCTTTTAAGAAACGAAGGGAAGCATCAAATGTAGCTCCTCCCCAACACTCTACTGCATGGTATCCGACTTTATCCATTTTCTCTACGATTGGCAGCATCTGTTCTGTTGTCATTCTTGTAGCAATCAGAGACTGATGAGCATCACGCAGAATTGTTTCTGTAATTTTAACTGGTTTTTTTACAACTTCTGCCATTGTATTTGTCCTCCACTAATATTCTACTTCACACCGAAGATGGCCATAAATGTTCCGGCTGCAACTGCTGTACCGATAACTCCGGCAACGTTTGGTCCCATTGCATGCATCAGCAAGAAGTTTGTAGGATCTGCTTCTGCACCAACTTTCTGAGAAACACGTGCTGCCATAGGAACGGCAGATACACCTGCTGAACCAATCAGCGGATTTACTTTTCCACCTGTAGCCTTACACATAATCTTACCAAAGACAACACCTGCTGCGGTACCAAATGCAAATGCGATCAAACCAAGAATTACAATTTTGATTGTATCCCAGTTCAAAAATGCTTCCGCACTTGTTGTAGCACCTACTGATGTACCAAGCAAGATAACAACGATGTACATCAATGCGTTAGAAGCTGTATCAGAAAGCTGTCTAACAACACCTGATTCTTTGAACAGGTTACCAAGCATCAGCATACCAACCAATGGAGCTGTTGTTGGAAGAATTGTACATACTACGATTGTAACAATAATTGGGAACAAAATTCTCTCCAATTTTGATACCGGACGGAGCTGTTCCATTTTAATTTTACGCTCTTTCTCTGTTGTAAGGAGCTTCATAATTGGTGGCTGGATAATTGGTACCAATGACATATATGAATATGCTGCTACCGCGATTGGTCCCATAATTGCAGTCTGTGACAATTTACCTGCAAGGAAGATGGATGTTGGTCCATCAGCTCCACCGATGATAGAAATTGCTGCTGCTGCTTTATCAGAGAATCCCATAGCCATAGCTCCAAGATAAGCTGCAAAAATACCAAACTGTGCTGCTGCTCCAAGAAGGAAACTCTTTGGGTTAGCGATCAATGGTCCGAAATCTGTCATTGCTCCAACACCAAGGAAAATCAATGATGGAAGAATTGACCACTCATCTAATACATAAAAGTAATAAAGAAGTCCACCTGTTCCATTTGCCGCATCTTCTGCATGAAGCATAATATCCGGATAGATATTAACAAGCAACATACCAAATGCGATTGGAACAAGCAGCAACGGCTCAAAGCCATGTCTGATTGCTAAATATAAGAACACACATGCAACTGCAATCATGATCAGGTTACCAAATGTAAGATTCATAAATGCCGTCTGCTGCACGAGGTTCGATAGCGTATTTGAAATATATTCCATTTTTCAAACCTCCTGGTCTAACTAGTTTAATGTAGCTAAAACTGCTCCTGATTCTACGGCGTCTCCTACTGCTACATCAATACTAGCAACTGTACCAGCCTCTGGGGCAACTACTGGGATTTCCATCTTCATAGCTTCAATGATAACTACTGCATCACCAGCTTCTACTTTCTGTCCAACGCTTGCTTCTACTTTAAATACTTTACCTGCTGCTCCTGCTTTAACCTGGATGCTTCCTGCTCCTGCCGCTTTAGCTGGTGCTGCTGCAGGTGCTGCAACTGGTGTTGCTGCTACAGGTGCTGCTGCAACTGGTGCTGCTCCTGCACCTTTTTCTTCTACTGTTACGTCATATACATTGCCATTTACTGTAATTGTATAGTTTTTCATTCTTGTATCCTCCTGATTAACTCCACTTATTGGATTTTCTTCTCTTAATAGAACGAACAACAAAACCATCTGTTGAAGTTCCCTCTGATGCTGCGATTGCTGCTGAAATTACAGCAATAAGCTCACTATCATCTGTTGCCGGTACCACTTCAACTGGTGCCGGTGCTGCTGCAGAAGTTTCCTTCTTTGTTTCAGCCTGTGGTTTTTTACTAAACTTATTCTGAATTGCAGGAATAAATTTAAACAGGGAAATGATAAATGAGATAAAGATCAATACAACAAATACAGTTCCCATACCTAACAATGTGTTAAGTCCTGCTTTTTTCAAAATCTCAGCCATGCCATAGTGGCCATTGACTGTGATGCTGTCCATGTTCATCTTCTCGTCAAATGTGAATTCCAGGTCACCATCTCTTGTTTCGCCTTTGAATGGTACAGTCAATGTAGCGCTGCTGCTCTTTACTGTCAGCTCATAATCCCCAAGATCTGAGATTGTACCGCACTCATCCAAACCTGCTTTCCAAGCATCAATCATAGATTTAAAATCATCTGCTTCGATTGGAAGACCTGACTGCATCAATGTCAGATTCAATTCGAGGTCTGACATGTCAGCAAACTGATCCAGATTCTCCTCGGACATATTACTGAAACTTGTAACGATTGTGTCAGCATACTGTTCCATCGTAGCCTGATCATATTCTGCCTCTTCACTAGCCTTGCTTCCACATCCTACAAGACTCAAGACTAAAATGAGGACAAGTCCTAATAAACTGAATTTTTTCTTCACTTTGCCTCACCTCACTAAACCGTACCGTGTTTTTTGTCCGGACGATCCTCTCTCTTTGTGAACAACATCTCGAATGCTCCGATTACATATTTTCTTGTATCTGCTGCTTCAATGATTGCATCAACATATCCTCTTCTTGCTGCAGACATTGGGCTTGACTGAAGTTCTTTATACTCTGCTGCTTTCTCTTTCAATGTATCTGCGTCAGCACCTTCATACATGATCTTAGCAGCCATAGTTGCATCCATCATTCCAACTTCTGCTGTTGGCCATGCAAATACCATATCTGCTCCGATTGATTTACTATTCATTGCAACATAAGCACTTCCGAATGCTTTACCTACGATTACGTTTACTTTTGGAACTGTTGCATTTGCAAATGCATATGTGAGTTTTGCAACACTTCTTGCCATATCTTTCTCAGCTTCTTTTGTCGCCTCAAATCCTGTCACACTTGTCAATGTAAGTACCGGGATAGAGAATGCATCACAGAAGTTGATGAAGTCTGTTGCTTTCTTGCATCCGTCAACTGTAAGAACTGCATCAAAGCTTTCTGCATTTCCTTCAGCGTCATATACTTTAGAACGATTTGCAACAGCTCCGACTGTCATACCATTCAGACGGATAAATCCTGTTACCATCTCTTTTGCATAATCTTTTTTTGTCTCAAAGAATACATTGTTGTCAGCGATTGTTGCAAGTGCAATACCTGTGTCTTCTGCTGCGTTTGCAAGATCAGAACAAACACGGTTCAGATCATCTGTACACTCTTCATATGAAGCATCATCTTCATTATTTGCTGGGATCATGCTAATCAATGTACGGATCTGTCCAAGGATTTCTGCCTCTGTTCCAATTCCATCAACAAGACCTGCTGTCTCACTCTGATATGCAGCACTTGCTGTATCACATTTAGAAACTTCGTTTCCTTCCAAAGCATTTGGTGAATTTACAAAAAGCTTTCCTTCTTTGCTTTCCATAAATGTAAAATCTGTAAGTCCTGGAACAACTGCCAATCCGCCACCACACATTCCAAAGATTGCTGTGATCTGTGGTACAACACCTGAAGCCATTGCCTGTTTATGATACAGGCTTCCAAATGCCTCTAGTGCGTCTGTTGCTTCCTGAAGTCTAAGTCCTGCACAATCTACAAGACCGATCACAGGTGCTCCCATCTTCATTGCCATATCATAAATATTTGCGATTTTTTTTGCATGCATCTCTCCGATAGCACCCTTTAACACTGTAGCATCCTGACTGTATACATACACAAGATTGCCATCGATCACTCCATAACCGGTAATAACGCCGTCAGACGGAGTTTCTTTTGTCTGTAAGTTAAAATCTGTATTTCTTGCTGTTACAGCACCACCGATTTCAACAAAGCTTCCCTGATCAAGCATTGCGGCAATTCTTCTGCTTGCTGGGTTTCCAGTTGCATTGTAGCTCATATTCTAGCCCTCCATATTGTAAATATTTTTAAAATAAACCAAAATTTTTGCCTATTCTAGTATAAACCACTCTTATCTAAATTTCAATCAACAAAATACATATTTTGTCATTTTTTTCACACGTTTCTTAATTTTCACGTTATTACAATTTCAATTCACATTACTATTATAATAGGAAGTTTTCCACTGTTTTCCTTGCACACCATTTATAATTTCTCCTTTCAATGGCATTTTTTACTATCAGCGTTTGTCTTTTTACGACATTTCCATCTAATAAGTACTGTATTTCTCCCACTTCTGTTTTTGCTTCAACCGGTGCATATAACTGTTTTTTCAGTACAATTTGCAAATGTACTTTTTGATCTTTCCGAACCAAAAGCTGTTCCAACTCTGCTGAATCTGTATTTTCTCCATCTTCCATATATTTCATCCACACTTTTGTATACGATTTTCCACTTATTTTCCCATTATCCGGAACTCCATTTACAACTGGAATTTTAATATCTGCCAATTCTTTTGAAATGTTTTCCTTTCCTATCATAACATATTCAAATGAGTCCAATCCATATTGTATCAATTTACGTGTATCCTGCCATTTATAGCCCTTGTTATTTGGCCAGCCACAACCTAAAAGTGCAACAATTAATTTTTTATTATTTTGTTCCAAAGCTCCTACATAACAATATCCTGCCTCACCCGTAAATCCTGTTTTCCCTGCTATTGCACCCTCCATCATTTTCAAAAATGCGTTATGATTATTGCATATATACTTGTATACATGTGAGCAATCTTCAAAGTGATGTGTTTCTGTCTGTGATATTGCCACAAACTGTTTTGCCTGTGCTGAATCCTGTATGCAATATTTCATGATTCGTGCAAGTTCTTCCGCTGTTGTCTGATGACTTCCGTTTTTGTCTGAAGCATCTAATCCATTTGGTGTAATAAAATAAGTATTTTTACATCCTAAGCTTTGTGCTTTTTGATTCATCATATCTGCAAAACCCTCCACACTGCCTCCAATATGTTCTGCAATCATGACCGCCGCATCATTATGGGATTCCAACATCAATGAATATAACAAATCCCTCAACAAAATTTTTTCTCCTTCGACAACTCCCAATCGTACTTTAGGCTGATTTACTGCATTTGAACTTGCTATAACAACATCATCCAAATCACCATATTCTAATGCAAGAATGCAGGTCATAATCTTTGTTGTGCTTGCCATCGCACGTTTTTGTCCTCCATTTTTTTCAAACAATATTCTTCCGCTTTTTGCATCCATGAGCACCGCAGATTGAGCATATAAATCATGCGGTTCCTGAATCTTACTTTTTTCAGATGCTTCTGTTTCTTTTGTATTTTGTATTTTTCTAGTAGTATACACCTCCGTTTCATTCACCATACACATCGGAACAGAATAATTTTCTTCATTTGAGCAGATAAAATCCCACAAAAAATAAAAGCCAATGATAAATATCGATGCAAGCATCAACACCTCCATGGCTCTCTTTTTGTTTAATATTCTATTTTTCTTCAGCATCATAAATTCACCCGACATTATTTATTAACTATTATATGCCGGTCTATTTGCTATATGTCTTGCAAATTACAACTATACAAACGAATCCACTTTACAAATTCAATTTCAGTTCCGCTTCATCTTCTGCCTCTTCTTTAAACTGCTCAATTTGATCTGTATTAAGCATCGGAAGTTCATCTAAAGACTGTACACAAAATCTCCGCAAAAATTCTTCTGTTGTTCCAAATAAAATAGGACGTCCCGGAGCATCTAACCTTCCAACCTCCTCTGCCAAACCATACTCAACAAGCTTATTAACTGCATGATCTGATTTCACACCTCTGATTTTTTCAATCTCAATTTTTGTAACCGGCTGTTTATACGCTATAATAGACATAGTTTCCAATAATACATCCGTTAAAACATGTTTCTTCGGTTGTCTTGCAACACGAATTAAATATTCATAAGCTTCTTTTTTGGTACACATCTGAAACGCATGATCTAACTCGATAATCCGAATTCCTCGATCCTTTGCTTCATATCGTTTCATCAATTTATGTATCAATTCCAACGTTGTATCTTCATCCTGTTCAATTGCACGTGCAATCTTATTTAGCTCAACAGATTCTCCCATTGTAAAAAGAATTGCTTCTATCGCCCCCTGAAGTTCCTTTTCTTTTTTCATTTTATTAACACTCCTGTATTTGAGACTCTATGATAATCTCACCACAAGTCTCTTCCTGCTCTACCTTGATCATTCCGCTCTTCATCATTTCTAAAATCGCAAGAAAGGTTACTACCACATGCATCTTGCTTTTTTGTTCCTTCAATAATTGTCGGAAACTAAACCTGCCATGTGTTCTTGCATAAGATTCTACATAAGCCATCTTATCCGGAAGGGGAACCTCTTCTTTTTCTATTTTTCCAAATTTACTTCGAATAGGATCAATTTTTCGCTCCTGCCGCTTCATGACTTCTTCGAAAATTTTATGTAATCTCTGCAGATTCAAATCTCCCAATAGCAAATCTAAATCAACCGGCTCTTCATATTTTAAAATTTCATCAGGAACTGACGGATTCTTATACATAATATACTCCGAATCCATTTCCCTATCTTTTAGCTCATAAGCCATATATTTATACATTTTATATTGTAGTAATTGTTCCACAAGCTCTTGACGCGGATCTTCTTCCTCGCCTTCTTCGTTTACTTCCTTTGGAAGCAACATTTTGCATTTTATATCTAATAATGTAGCAGCCATCAGCAAAAATTCACTCATAATATTAAGATCTTCTCTTTGCATCTGATGTATATATTCCATATACTGATTTGTAATTTCAACAATTGGAATATCGTAAATATCTACTTTGTTTTTATCAATCAGGTGCAAAAGCAAATCTAACGGTCCCTCAAACACCTCTAATTTTATAGGAATCCCCATATATATTCTCTCTTTACTGTTTACTTATTTGAAATACGATCAATTCTGCCGGATTAAACAACCGAATATTGACTGTATGTGTTCCCAGACCACGACTTACGATTGCTGTCTGATTCCCTTTGACTTTCATCTCTCCTGCATGCTTTGGAAAAAGATGAAATTGCGGTGTTATTACACTTTTACCATTCGGAAGACAAATCAAACCTCCATGCAAATGCCCGGACAAAGTAATATCTGCCCCCCATGCCTGGTACGCCTCCATATATTCCGGATTATGTGCCAGCAATATCTGAATCTCTTCCTGCTTTGCCGGACCAACCTTCTGTGCTATATCACCTTTAGTCACCTTATGAGTTTTCATCTTTTCATATACTTCCATCCGTAATTCCAAGCCTGTCAAAGACAATTTATTTCCATCCAACTCTACTTCTGCACTTTCATTTTCCAAAAAACAAACTCCTGCATCAAGTAATCGTTTTTTATATCCAACAAATGCATTTCCATATTTTTCCGGCTTTTCTTTCATACGTTGTTCATGATTTCCATTTGCATAATACACCGGTGCAATCTTACAGATTGCTTCCACGAATTTTGCTGCTGATTCATATGAGATATCTTCTTTTCCGACCAGAATATCTCCTCCAATTAAAATCAGCTCTGGATTTTCCATCCTTATCTTATCGATCAGTTTCTTATTATGTAAGCCGTACTCATGATTGTGGAGGTCACTCAAAAATATGATTTTACCGCTTTTTTCACCATTCCATTTTGGTGACAGTACTTTGTATCTCGTAATACAAAATGTGTGTAATTCTCTTTCAACCTCAGCAAACACGCTCGCTATTAATAACAGAATAACTATACAAAACCACATTTTCCACATATGTTATGTTTCCTCGTTTCCTATTATCTTAATAATTTTTCATTTTTATACGACAAATATGCCCAATCCATTTTATATTAACATTTTTCTTTTTGGAATTCAACTATTGCAATCCTTGAGTTTCCGCAATATATGAACCATTCCCGCAATATTGTTTTGATTAGATCATCAATATTTTGAGATAATATATTCGAATTACTAAAACAGGATATGAATATAAATAGATTAAATAGTTTTATGGTGTGTGTCCATTGAAAAACAAAAAAATATTATTTCTACGAAGTTTTTGTCTGATTCTAGGATTGATAATCCTCGTAATAGGAAATCATAATTTCATCCTTTTTGCCAAAGAAAATCCAAAAAATTCCAAAATACTCGCCAACATTGAATTACATGCGCCTTCTGCAATCTTAATGGAGGCATCTACCGGAACTATCCTTTACGAAAAAGATCCCGATACACCACGTCCGCCTGCCAGTGTAACGAAAATCATGACAATGCTTCTGATTTTTGACGCTTTGGAAGAAGGAAAAATACACTTAGATGATACTGTGCCTGTTTCAGAACATGCCGCTTCTATGGGAGGTTCTCAAGTATTTTTAGAGGTTGGTGAAACCCAAAGTGTAGATACCATGCTAAAATGCATTTCTGTCGCAAGTGCAAATGACGCATGTGTATGCATGGCGGAATATATTTGCGGCAGCGAGGAAGAATTTGTCCGACAAATGAATCAACGTGCAAAAGAATTAGGTATGAACCACACCACATTCATCAACTGTAACGGACTGGATGCAGATGGTCATGAAACAAGCGCACGGGACATTGCACTCATGTCAAAGGAACTGATTACGAAATATCCTCAGATTCATGATTATTGTACTATCTGGATGGAAAACATAACTCATACAACGCGTAAGGGAACATCTGAATTCGGACTCACTAACACTAACAAACTAATTCGTCAATATGAATATGCCACTGGCCTGAAAACCGGCTCCACAGGATTAGCAAAGTTTTGTGTCTCTGCAACTGCCAAAAAAAATGATATCGAATTAATTGCCGTGATTCTTGGTGCCGACAATTCTAAAACTCGTTTTCAAGATGCTGTCACCTTATTAAATTATGGGTTTGCCTCCTGCCAGATTTATAAAGATTATTCGCCTCCTAAACTCGGAAAAATAAAAATAATTGGCGGTGTAAAAGAAAACATTCCTTGCAAATACAAAACTACATTTCAATATCTCGATACTAATGGACAAAATCTATCGGCTATAACAAAGCACTTAGAATTAAAAAAAGAACTGCACGCACCTATCCAAAAAGGAGATTCCGTTGGAAATTTGATTTATAAATTAAACGGAGAAGAAATAGGACGAATCCAAATTCTGGCTGCTGTTTCTAGTGATAAAGCCAGCTTCTGGGATTGTCTAAAAAAATTACTTTCTTTCTACTTTCATGTTGCTTAAACAGTTGATTTTTTTTATTTCTTGCCTTACAATAAATAACTAGGTATTTATTAACAATCAAGGAGAACTTATGGCAAAACGCACATATTATCATATACTTGGCGTTTCCCGAGACGCCAGTTTAGAAGAAATTACAGCTGCTAAAAACGCATTGGCAAAAGTGTATCATCCGGATGCCAATATGCATACAGATATCGATACCACTGCCCAGATGCAGGAAATCCTCGAGGCTTATCGAATATTATCGAATCAGGAAAAAAGGAAGGCCTATGATTTAGAATTAGGTGGTGGAAAGAAACGTGTTTTCCGTACATTTAATATGGAAGAAGAAGCAAAACAAGCAAAGAAAAAACCTGAAGCAGACTCTTTTGTAACTTATTGGAATGCTGCACAAAGACTAAATGAAATTGTTACAAAAAGTTCTATGCTTATCCAACGAGAGTCCAAACGAAAAAGCATTCCAATTAAAATACTGGAAAAATTTGGAAACAAAGAATTTGAATCACCTGCTTTGAATGCTGAATTAGAACATTTGTCTATCGAAGCCTTAAAATATATTACAACATTAAAAACTGCTAATATTCCCATGCAATACTGGAATTCTGAAACAATGAACTGGCTGTTGATTCAATGGGGGCAGGGTGTATATCCAGATCATCAAACACTTCTTGCACAATATGATGTTTATTTAGCTCAGAACAAAACCAGTTCAGAACGAATGAAATTAAACAACGAAAACAAACAATTTCATCATCACTTAAAAAAGCTGCTGACTTATGCTCTATAAGTCAGCAGCTTTCATTTATAATCATTCCGTCGCTTTTCCACGAAGTCGCAAATAATAAAACCTTGTTTTATCTACAAGAATTGTCAAAAATCTAAATGCTGATTCTGTTGCAATTGAAAATACTACAAACAACATAATGCATTTTACAGACATTCCTGTGATTGCAAACAGTCTATGAAGATATACACTGCAGAACAATAGCCCTGCGATACACCCCATAAGAATTCCAACACGTAATTTATTCATTGGTGCACTAATCTTAAACAAAATCATAAATCCGACTATTGCAAGCAGCATCGTTGCTGCAGTCGAAATATCTTTTGAATCCACACCAAAAGTCTGTCCAAATATCACCAAAGCCCCTACCGCCAGGACATCTGTCAATGCTGCCGGTAATGCTTTCAAGAACACATTTGTAAGGAAATGACCTTTGATAATATTTTTGTTTGGCTCCAATGCAAGGAAGAAAGCCGGAACACCAATCGTAAACATACTGATCAAAGAAATCTGTGATGGTTCCAATGGATAAGTAATCATAAATACCACAGAGAACATCGACAATAAAAATGAGAAAATATTCTTCACAAGGAACAAGCTTGCCGAACGCTGAATATTATTTACAACACGACGTCCTTCCAATACAACCTGTGGCATACACGAAAAATCTGATTCCAGTAACACAAGCTGGGATGCTTGTGCCGCTGCATCACTTCCTGATGCCATCGCAATACTGCAGTCTGCATCCTTCAATGCAAGTACATCATTGACACCATCTCCTGTCATGGCTACTGTTTTTCCTGCATCCTTCAACATCTGAACAAACTGCCTCTTTTGATTCGGAGTAACTCGTCCAAATACATTATATTTTAATACTGCATCTCTCATTTCTTCTTCATCTTTGAGTGTAGATGCATCGATATAGCGTTCTGCGCCTTCTACCCCGGCTTCTTTGGCAACCTCCGACACTGTACGTGGATTATCCCCGGAAATAACTTTCACTTCAACTCCTTGCTCTGCAAAATATGAAAAGGTTTCTTTTGCAGCTTTACGGATTGGATTTGCCAGCATCAAATATCCTAATGGGCAAATTGGTTTTGCCAATTCATTTCCATCTATTTCTCCATCATATGTTCCAAATACCAGAACTCGCAGCCCCTTAGCGGCATAACTTTCAATGTCTTCCTCATATTTTTCATACGCTTCTTTCAAAACAAACTCTGGTGCGCCTAATACATATGCTTCGTCTTCAAATGTAACACTACTATACTTTGTTGCTGATGAAAATCCCGTTTTTGAAATCGGTTTGCGTCCAGAAGCATGTGGAAAACTCCTTTTAATTGCTTCCATCGTAATGTTATCTCTATCCATTGCCGCAGCAAAATCTCCAATCAGCTGACTAAGAGGTGCCATAGTCTCTTTATCATATTCATCTGTCGGTTTAAACTCCCGAACTTCCATTGTATTATCTGTGATTGTTCCTGTTTTATCTACACAAAGTACATTTACACGGGCAAGTGTTTCGATACACTTCATATCATGAAGCAGAACCTTCTTTGTAGCAAGACGCATGGCACTAACTGCTAATGCCACACTAGCAAGCAAATACAATCCTTCTGGGATCATTCCAATTACTGCTGCGACCATAGATGTTACGCTAGAACGAAATCCTTCCCCTTGAAAAAAGAAAGCCTGTACAAATAAAAGGATTCCAATTGGAATAATTGCAATTCCGGCAACCAGTACTAATTTATCCAGAGCACGTATCATCTCTGATTGTTCGCTGTCCTGCATCTCTTTTGCCTGCAAAGTCAATTTTGAAATGTAAGAATCCTCTCCTACTTTATCCAAACGAGCCCGACATTCTCCCGATACAATAAAGCTTCCAGACATCAATATGTCTCCCGGCTGTTTTGTAATCTCGTCCGCTTCTCCTGTCAAAAGAGATTCATTAACCTGTACAGTACCTAAACATACTTCAGCATCTGCACAAATCTGATTTCCTGCTTTAAAAACCACAATATCGTCGAGCACTAATTTTTCTGCATCTACCAGGCTTTGTTTTCCATCTCTTATAACCATTGCATGCGGTGCATTAAGCATCGTCAGATTATCCAGTACCTTTTTTGCTCGGATCTCCTGTATAATTCCTATTAACGTGTTAGCAATAATAACCGGTAAAAATGTCAGATTTCGAAATGAACCGACAAGACACAACAATATTGCCAAAATCAAGAAAATCAAGTTAAAATACGTAAATACATTCTCATGAATAATATCACGAGTTGTCTTTGATGGTGGATCTACCGCCCTGTTTGTCCATCCATGCAACCTGTGTTCCTGCACTTGTTGTGAAGTCAGTCCTTGCTCTGGATTCGGTGTATATCTCGTTGTTGGAATACGTTTTACTTCTTGTTTTTTTTCTGTCTTTTTCTCTAAGTTATTTTTTTTCAATATTAACCAACCTCGTTTTCCTTTTTATAGCATTCATTTTATCATAGCCACAAAAAAATTCCAGTATCTTTATAAAATATTCAGAAATTCCTCGATTTCCTTGTTTTATTATGTCTCTTCACTTATAATAGTACAAGTATCGGCAGAATTCTATATTTTAGTTCTTGCTGACTATAAAACATAAAGAATGAAAGAGTGAGTCATTATGAAATTAAGAAGCAGATTAGCAATTCGCTGTGCGAAACTAACCAGTATTTTGATTAAAAAAATGAATCGCGGAAGTGGAGTTACTCTCCCTGGATATGTTGCGCGAATCATTGACCCTAATATTTTGAACACGATGTCAAAACAAGTACGTGAAAAGACCATTGTAACAATGGGAACAAACGGAAAAACTACAACAAACAGTATTTTATATCACGCATTGAAGGCGGAGGGAAAGAAGGTTATCATTAACCGAACAGGTGCCAATATGATGAACGGTATCATTTCTGCATTTGTTCTTTCTACTGATAAGCACGGACATTTAGATGCAGACTACGCCTGCATCGAGGTAGATGAAATCGCATCTGTCAATGTTCTTCCTCAGCTCAAACCTGACTGTGCTTTATTAACTAATATTTCACGTGACCAATTGGATCGCTTTGGTGAGGTTGATATCACTTACAATAAGTTGAAAACAGCTGTCACAAGTGTCCCTGATACAACATTGATCATTAATTGCGATGATATTTTATCCTACTCTCTTGCAAAGGACTGTGGTAATTCTTACATCACGTATGGAATCAGTGAACAGATTTTTGATGACATTTCCCGTTCTGAGATTCGTGAAAGTATTTTCTGTCGTTCTTGTGGTACAAAACTTGAATATGAATTTTTCCATTATGGACAACTTGGTATCTATCATTGTCCAAATTGTGGATTTAAACGTCCAGACCCGGATTATACAACAACCAATGTTGTATTAAAGGATGAATTATATTCCTTTGATATGGATGGCATGCATATTCAATCCACAGCGCGTACTCCATACAATATTTATAACACATTATCCGCTTATGTGGCATTACGTGCATTACATGCACCACAACAACATTTCCAGAGTATGATAGAATCTTTCGATTATGGTAATAATCGCGAAGATATTTTTAATATCAATGGTGCACGTGTACAACTTCATTTATCTAAGAATCCAATTGGATTCCAGCAAAAGGTTTCACTTGTACTCAAAGATCCAAAACCAAAAGATATCATTATCCAGATTAATGATACCTATCAGGATGGTGAAGATGTCTCCTGGCTTTGGGATGTAGATTTCCAGTATCTTGCAGATGCTAATGTATCTACTATCCTTACAAACGGAACTCGCCGACACGATATGGGACTGCGTTTAAAATATGAGGATATTCCTTGTGGTTCTACTACAGATTTAAAACAGTCTGTTGAAGATTTAACTAAGAATGGCACAAAAAATCTTTATATTATTGTCAACTACTCTGGTCTGTATCGCACAAACCACTTATTAAATGAGATGCAAAAGGAAACGGAAGGAGAACTGAAATCATGAAATTAACAATCGGACATCTTTATCCTGATTTATTGAATCTTTATGGTGACCGCGGCAATATTCAATGTTTTCGTAAACGTTTAGAGTGGCGTGGGATCGAAGCAGAAGTCATTCCTTTTCTTTCTGGCGACAAAATTGATTTTTCCAAACTTGATATTGTACTATTAGGTGGTGGATCTGACAGAGAACAGGAACTGGTTTGCGGATATTTAAAAGAGATCAAAGCTGATTTTAAAAATTACGTTGAACAAGGTGGCGTTGTTCTTGCTGTATGTGGTGGTTATCAATTATTAGGTAAATATTATAAAACTGATAAAAAAATGATTGAGGGGCTTGGTATTCTCAATATCACAACAGAATGGGAACCTGAACGTCTGATTCGAAACATCATTTTACAAAGCCCTCTCTTCTCTGATCCTGTTGTCGGCTTTGAAAACCATGGCGGACGTACCTATATCAATGACCATACACCATTTGGAAAGGTATTCTTCGGACTTGGCAACACTGGAAAATCCGGTTATGAAGGTGTAGTTTATAAGAACGTTATTGCAACATATCTTCATGGCCCACTCCTTCCAAAGAATCCTCAGGTATGTGATTACTTATTGGAACGGGCTTTACAGCGTAAATATGGAGAAAATGTAACGTTATCTCCACTTCCTGACGAATTGGAACATAAAGCAAATAGTTATATTTTTGATCGTTATAATGACAAGAAATATGTACTCCAAGAAACAATTAAACGTTATACCTAAATTATTTTCATCAACAAAAATGAGCAATCACAAACGATTGCTCATTTTTTGTATTATTTTTTTCTGGATTTATAATATCCTTGAATAGTTTTTATCAACTGAATCACCGGAAGATTTAAAAATGCAAGGAAATATACCATCAAAAGCTGTGTTATTGTCAATGTCTGAACCTTGAATAATCCTTGTAAGCCCGGAATCATAATTACTAATGTTACCAAAATCGTTCCTAATGCAAATGCACCCAGCAGATATTTATTATTAAAGAATCTTCTTGTAAATATTACCGGTTTATCTGACTTACAGTTAAATCCATGTACCAATCTTCCCAAACACAGCGTTGCAAATGCCATTGTGCTTGCAAGCGTTGTATTTCCGCTGCGATATCCTATCAGAAATGCTATCATAGAGATTGCACCAATTACAAAACCATCAACCCCGATTCTCGCCAAAAAAGATCTTGTTAAGATTGATTCCTGCATCGGTCTAGGTTTATCCAGCATGACCTCTTTCGTATGCGGTTCTAATCCAAGTGCAATTGCCGGAAGGCTGTCTGTCAACAGATTAATAAACAACAAATGAACCGGAGCAAACGGAACCGGTAAGTTCATAACCGATGCATATAGTACCGCTAAAATCGCTCCAAAATTACCTGATAAAAGGAATAAAATTGCCAGTTTTATATTTCGGTATAAATTTCTTCCATTTTCTACCGATTTCACAATTGTTGCAAAATTATCGTCTGTCAGAACAACCGCTGAAGCATCTTTTGCAACCTCGCTTCCCGTAATTCCCATTGCGACACCTATATCTGCCTGTTTTAATGCAGGAGCATCATTCACGCCATCTCCTGTCATTGCTACGACATTTCCTTTTTCTTGCCATGCACGGACAATTCGGATCTTATGTTCCGGAGATACTCTTGCATATACAGATATATGCTCAATAAAATCCTGTAATTCTTCATCTGACATGCCTTCAATCTGAGCGCCTTCACATGCTTCTGATTCATCTTGCAGAATGCCTATTCTCTTTGCAATTGCAGCTGCTGTTACTTTATGATCTCCTGTTATCATAATCGGACGTATTCCAGCTTTCTTACATTCTGCTACCGCCGCCATTGATTCTTCTCTCGGAGGGTCCATCATTGCTATCATACCTAAGAAAATCAAATTATTTTCATCATCATATGATAATTCCCACTCGTCCACAACTTTCTTATATGCAAATCCTAATACTCGCAATCCTTCTCTTGAAAATTTCTGATTGTCCTCTTCAATTTTTTGTTTATCCTCTTTTGTAATCGGACGGATTATTCCATTCTCCATTATTTGTGTTGCTCTGGATAATAATACATCCGTTGCCCCTTTTACAACCATAACAGGAATGCCTTCTATTGTATGTTTTGTCGACATCATTTTCCGATCACTATCAAACGGAATCTCGCTTTCCCTTGGATATCTTGCTCGAATTTCTTCAACATTAATATCCAATTTTCCACCAACATTCAAAAGTGCTGTCTCTGTAGGATCTCCAATTTCAACACCATCAATGTTAGATGCATCATTACACAAAACACTAAATGTAAATAACTTTCTTTGAATTTCAGAATCCATATCAATGTCTTCTGACGAAATTCTTGTTTTATTTACATAATAATCTTCTACAGTCATCTTATTTTGTGTCAATGTTCCTGTTTTATCAGAGCAGATTACTGACACACTGCCAAGTCCTTCAACAGCTTGTAATTTTCGGATGATTGCATTTTCTTTTGCCATTTTCTGTGTTCCGAATGACAACACTATTGTCACTATTGAACTAAGTGCCTCTGGAATTGCTGCTACTGCCAGCGCAACCGCAAACATGAATGCATCTCCTGCACTTCCTCCTTGCAAAATATTTACTCCAAAGAGAACGCCACAGAATATTAATATCAAAATTGACAGCTTCTGTCCAAATTGATCCAGATTTACTTGTAACGGAGTTTTCTTGTCTGCTGCATTTTGTATCATGCCTGCAATTTTACCAACTTCCGTATTCATACCAATTCCTGTTACAATATAGGTAGCTCTTCCATAGGTAACAAAACTACCTGAATACAACATGTTAGTCCTATCGCCAAGTGCAATTTCTGACTCACCTTTTATACATATTGTTGTTTTTTCAACTCCTACACTTTCTCCTGTCAATGCACTCTCATCAACCTTGAGCGTCGCTGCTTCCAAAATTCTTCCGTCTGCCGGAATGAAATCTCCTGCATCTAGATGAACAATATCTCCTACTGTAATTTCTGTAGATGGGAGCAATACAACATTTCCATTTCTAAGTACTTTAGCCTCTGGACCTGACAGTTTTTTCAAGCTTTCCAATGACTGTTCAGCTTTTCGTGTTTGAACAGTTCCGAGCACTGCATTCATCGTAATTACAACCA
Organism: Mediterraneibacter sp. NSJ-151; assembly: GCF_022487435.1. Lineage (NCBI taxonomy): Bacteria > Bacillati > Bacillota > Clostridia > Lachnospirales > Lachnospiraceae > Mediterraneibacter > Mediterraneibacter sp. NSJ-151. The sequence continues at coordinate 70,630 of NZ_JAKVPP010000002.1, forward strand.
ATATTACAAGCGCACTTTCCCAATCTCCAAGCACACCAGATACGATTGCAGAAATGATTAGTATAATAACTAAAAAATCTTTGAATTGTTCCAAAAACAACTGTAGTACAGATTTCTTTCCTACGGTCTCAATTTCATTCCGGCCATATTTTGCAATATGTTCTTTCACCTGCGATTCTGTCAATGGTTCCAGAGTTCCATTCACACTTTGACAGACTTCTTCACCAGTCATATGATAGTATTCTTTCATACCAGTTCTCTCCTTCTTTCAAATTATTTAAAAGGAATCATTTTACATATTAGGAAAAAAACTTTTGCTAATATATAAAAAAAGAGACTTTTGCTGTATCAATCTAATTATGATACAGCAAAAGTCTCATCATTTCATCACGATACGGATAGGTAGACCCATCGTATTGACGACATCGTGAACGCACTATGTACGTCGATTACTCCCTTTTACAAGGTAACTATACAATTTTAATTTTAAAATGTCAATCATTTTTTATCTGATTAGCAGATTCCCTGAGCTGTCATAGCGTCAGCAACTTTCTCAAATCCGGCAATGTTAGCACCTACAACATAGTTGCCTTTGAATCCGTATTTTTCAGCTGCATCAGCTGCATTATGGCAAATATTAACCATGATATTTTTCAGTTTAGAATCTACTTCTTCAAATGTCCAGCTCAATCTCTCACTGTTCTGTGACATCTCAAGTGCAGATGTAGCAACACCACCGGCATTAGATGCTTTACCTGGTGCAAACAGTACTCCATGCTCCTGTAAGTACTCTGTAGCTTCCATTGTTGTAGGCATATTAGCACCTTCTGCAACAGCTATACATCCATTAGCAACAAGTGCTTTTGCATCCTCAAGATGAAGTTCATTCTGTGTAGCACATGGAAGAGCAATATCTACTTTGACATTCCATACGCCTCTTCCTTCATGATATTCTGAATTTGGACGATAATTCTTATATTCTGTAAGTCTTGCACGTTTTACTTCTTTGATTTCTTTCAGTGCTGCAACATCGATTCCGTCTGGATCATATACCCATCCTGTAGAATCACTTACTGTTACAACTTTAGCACCAAGCTGCTGAGCCTTTTCTGTTGCATAGATTGCTACGTTACCAGCACCAGAAACTGCTACTGTCTTACCTGCGATATCCTGTCCGTTTAATTTCAGCATCTCTTCTGTGAAATATAACAGACCATATCCGGTAGCCTCTGTACGAGCTAAAGATCCACCATAGCTTAATCCTTTACCTGTCAGAACACCTTCATACAGTCCGCGGATTCTCTTGTACTGTCCGAACATATAACCAATCTCTCTTGCACCTGTTCCGATATCTCCTGCTGGAACATCTGTATCAGCTCCGATATATTTGCAAAGCTCTGTCATAAAGCTCTGGCAGAACGCCATAACTTCTCTGTCTGATTTTCCCTTAGGATCGAAATCTGATCCACCTTTACCTCCACCGATTGGAAGACCTGTCAAAGAGTTTTTAAAGATCTGCTCGAATCCAAGGAATTTGATAATTCCAAGGTTAACAGATGGATGCAGACGAAGTCCTCCTTTGTATGGTCCAATAGCACTATTAAACTGTACACGATATCCTGTATTAACCTGTACCTGTCCTTTATCATCTACCCATGGAACGCGGAATTTAATCTGTCTTTCTGGCTCAACCAATCTTTCAAGTAAAGCATCTTTACGGAATTTTTCTTCATTTGCTTCTACTACTACACGAAGAGACTCTAATACCTCTTTTACTGCCTGATGAAATTCAGGTTCTGCTGGATTTTTTTTCACTACTAATTCAATGACTTCATCTACGTATGACATTCTAATCTACCTCCTAAAACTAGAAAAAGCATGCAGTTAGTCTGCAAGCTTTCCGACATCTTTGTCTTCGTTCTTTATTGTATAAGCATTATCCTCTGTTGTCAATAAGAAATTTTATTATTTTACAACACTGTTACGTTAACGTAGTAAAAGTATGCTGAAACCTTGTAAAATAATTTCTTAAAAATGGGCTTTGCGCGTACCAGTGCCTGCGAAATCTACATTGTACACTGTACTACCAATCCTACCAGAAGATTTTTATCTCAGTCGAGAAGACTCCCACCTCTTTAGGTGGTGAATAATAGCAAATTTATCTCAGTGGGAGTCCAATCTCCGACTGAGATAAACGCTTCGCGAGGATGCGCAGTGATTCTGATAGGAATATGTCAGCTTCGCTGACCAGAATCACGCACCAAGTCTCACGGACGTTCGACTTGAATACACAAGAAATGTAATTTCTCATGTAATAAAAAACAAGGCACTGAATTCAGTACCTTGTTAATCTGCACTATTAATTATACTTACGTTTTCTAGCAGCTTCAGATTTCTTTTTACGTCTTACGCTTGGCTTTTCGTAATGTTCTCTTTTACGAATCTCCTGCTGAATGCCAGCTTTCGCACAGTTTCTTTTGAATCTGCGTAAAGCACTATCTAACGTTTCGTTTTCTTTAACGATTACATTTGACATAGTCTCACACCTAACCTCCCCTCCAGCCTTGTATTGTGCATCATACGACTGTTCGGGTATATTTATTGCACTACAAAAGATTATAACATATTTTTCAGCTACGTCAACTGTTTTTTCACCAAAAATTGTTATAATTTTTGGTGAAATTCACATGATATTCCTATGCAAGTTGCTCAGAAAGTACCTCTTCTGCCTTTTTCAATGCATCTGCAATACCTGCCGGATTCTTTCCACCAGCCTGAGCCATGTTTGGACGACCACCGCCGCCACCGCCTACACATCCTGCAATTGCTTTGACAAGATTACCGGCATGTGCTCCTTTTTTCATAGCTCCATCTGTTGCCATAACCATCAAGCTTACTTTGCCATCATTACCTGATGCCAATACGACTACTCCGTCATCAAGTTTTTCTTTCATCTGGTCTCCAAGATCACGAAGACCATTCATGTCTACACCGTCAAGTTCTGCTGCAAGCAATTTAACACCTGAAATTTCCTTCACCTGATTCATAATATCTCCGGCTGCATCCTGTGCCATCTTACTCTTCAAGCTCTCCAGCTCACTATGAAGAGTTTTATTTTCTGCCTGAAGATGAGCAATCTTCTCTGAAACTGTATCTGGTGTTGTTTTCAAAAGTTTTGCTGCATCACGAAGTTTATTTTCCAAATCGCTATAATATTTCAATAAGCCCTCTGATGTAAGTGCCTCAATACGACGTACTCCAGCTGCAACACCTGACTCAGATACAATCTTGAGAGCCATGATTTCAGATGTATTAGATACATGAGTACCTCCACAGAACTCAATTGAAAAATCACCCATATTTACAACACGTACGACATCTCCATATTTTTCACCAAACAATGCCTGTGCGCCTGTCTTTTTAGCCTCTTCAATCGGCATATTCTTAATCACAACTGGAAGTGCTTTCTGAATTGCATCATTTACAATCTTCTCAACCTTCTCAAGTTCTTCTGCTGTCATTGCAGAAAAATGAGTAAAGTCAAAACGTAATCTGTCTTCATTTACACTTGAACCTGCCTGCTCAACATGATTGCCAAGTACTATACGAAGTGCTTTCTGAAGCAAATGAGTAGCGCTATGGTTACGAGCAGAAAGTGCTCGTTTTTCTGCGTTTACTTCAAGAGTAGCCTTGTCTGCTACTTTAATCATACCTTTTGTCACAATACCTACATGACCAATCTTACCACCGAGAAGCTTAATCGTATCTTCTACTTTAAATTCACCATCTGCTGTACGAATCACACCAGTATCTGCTTCTTGTCCACCACTTGTTGCATAAAATGGTGTTTCCTCTACAAATACAGTTCCTCTTTCTCCATCTGAAAGAGCATCAACCACTGCTGTCTCAGAAGTCAGTACTGTTACGTTTGATTCATATGTCAGATTATCATAACCAACAAACTTGCTTGTTACGCTTGGATCGATAGACTCATATACAGTTACGTCAGCTCCCATATAGTTTGTCACTTCACGGGCATCACGGGCAGTCTTTCTCTGGATTTCCATTGCTGCATGGAATCCGTCTTCATCTACATCCAAATCTTTTTCTTCCAGAATTTCTTTTGTCAGATCTAACGGGAATCCATATGTGTCATAAAGACGGAATGCATCTTCACCGGACAATGTTTTCTCACCTTTTTCTTCCATGTTTGCAATCATATCAGAAAGGATTCCAAGACCCTGGTCGATTGTTTTATTAAACTGCTCTTCCTCTTTTGCTATAACCTTTAAAATAAATTCTTTCTTTTCTTCCAATTCAGGATATCCGTCTTTCGAACCGGCAATTACAGTCTCTGCAAGTTCTGGCAGGAAATTTCCCTCGATTCCTAATAATCTTCCATGACGGCATGCACGACGAAGCAGACGACGAAGTACATATCCACGGCCTTCATTTGAAGGCATAATACCATCAGAAATCATAAATGTTACAGAACGCACGTGATCTGTGATAACACGGAGTGAAACATCCGTATTATAATCTTTTCCATATTCTTTGTTTGCAAGCTTAGATACATGATCTCGAAGTGCCTTAATTGTATCAACATCAAAAATTGAATCAACGTCCTGTACAACACTTGCAAGACGCTCTAATCCCATACCTGTATCAATATTCTTCTGCTCTAATTCAGAATAATTTCCATTGCCATCGTTATCAAACTGTGTAAATACATTGTTCCAGATTTCCATGTAACGGTCGCATTCACAACCTACTGTACATCCTGGTTTACCACATCCGTATTTTTCTCCACGATCATAATAAATCTCTGAGCATGGACCACAAGGACCTGAACCATGCTCCCAGAAGTTATCTTCTTTACCAAATCTGAAAATTCTCTCTGCCGGGATTCCCATCTTTTTATTCCAGATTTCAAAAGCCTCGTCATCATTCTCATAAATAGATGGATATAATCTTTCCGGATCCAGTCCGACTACTTCTGTCAAGAACTCCCATGACCATTCGATTGCTTCTTTTTTGAAATAATCTCCAAACGAAAAGTTTCCAAGCATCTCAAAAAATGTACCGTGACGTGCTGTCTTACCTACATTCTCAATATCGCCTGTACGAATACACTTCTGACATGTTGTCACACGTGTTCTAGGTGGAATCTCCTGTCCTGTAAAATATGGTTTTAATGGTGCCATTCCTGAATTGATCAGTAACAAACTTTTATCGTTATGAGGCACCAGCGAAAAGCTCTTCATCGCAAGATGTCCTTTGCTCTCAAAGAACTCTAAAAACATTTTTCTTAATTGGTTTACTCCATATGGCTGCATTGCCTTCTCCTCCTGTAAATTAAAAACATACTATTTCATATAATAACATAGCATTTTTCAAATGTAAAGCAGACATAGAACTGCTTTTTTCGTGTCATTCTATGCCTGCTTTTTATTTCTAAACTATCAGACTATTTTAATTCAATATTCTCTAATTCCTTTGATGGAATTGATTTTGTTGAGTTCTTCACATAAGTTGCAACATCTTTCTTAGCCTGTGGAATTGGAATGTTAGTTCCTGCTCCTGCAATACATCCTCCCGGGCAGCCCATTCCTTCAATCAGGCAGCCATTCATCTTGCCGGCTTTTGCAAGAAGCAGTGTTTTTCTACATTCTGCAAGGCCCTCTGCATGTTCGATGTTTACGTCTACGCCTGGATAATACTCCTTAATGCATTTTTCAATTGCTTCTGCAACACCGCCTGCACATGCATATCCACGTCCTGCACCGGTTGCATCATGTAAAGAAGATTCAGCTTCATATTTTGACAGATCAATTCCTTTTGCATCAAACATAGCCTGCAACTCTTCAAATGTCACAACAAAATCTACATCACTTCTTACTGTCCTTCTGGAAGCCTCCAGTTTCTTTGCTGCGCATGGTCCGATAAACACAACCTTTGCATTTGGATGCTCCTGCTTAATTGTTCTTGCCGTTGCAACCATAGGCGTCAGCTCCTGTGAAATCTGATCGATCAAATCTGGAAACTGTTTTTTTGCAAGCATTGCCCAGGATGGACAACATGATGTAAGAAGAAACGGGAGTTCTCCTGATACAACTTTATTTACATAGTGATGTGCCTCTGCCACTGCCCCGATATCTGCTCCAAGTGCGACTTCATACACTTCTGAAAATCCCATTTCCTGCAATGCAGCTTTAATATTTCTTGCAGTAATATTTTCTCCAAACTGACCTACAAATGCCGGTGCGATTTCTGCAACAATTTCTTCACCTTCACTTAAAGCACGTGCAAGCTGGAATATCTGCGATTTATCAGAAATTGCTCCAAATGGACAACTTACCATACACATACCGCATGATACACACTTGTCAGGATCAATATAAGCTCTTCCCATTTTATCAGATACAATTGCTCCAACTCCACATGCATTTTTACATGGACGTTCTTTTTTTGCAATAGCATCATATGGACAGGCTGACTTACATTTCCCACACTTAATACACTTTGTCTGATCTATATATGATTTTCCATCTACCATAGAAATTGCGCCCTTTGGACAGACTTCCTGACATGGATGTGCAAGACAGCCTTTACACATATTAGATACTTCATATCCTCTTTCCTCACACGCTTCGCACGCTGAAGGAATTACCTGCATCAATGGTGGCTCATAATATTTTTCCGAAATATTACTTGCTTCTACTCCCTGTGTAAGATGCACAGGTTTATTCTCTGGACGAAGAGATAACCCCATTGCCAAACGCAATCTTTCACGCACAACAGCTCTTGCTCGATAACGGCTATCTCGGTAATCCTGATCCTCGGTAACAATTTCATATGGAATTGCTTCCATATCATCAATTAATGTCTCTGCATCTGCTTTGAAACCTAATTTTGCAACTTCTGTAAATACTCTTCTTCTGATCATTCTTACTGTAGTCTGTAATCCTCTCATCATAATTGTATATTCCTCCTTTTATTTATTCTGTAATAATTTTTGTGCATAATACACCGACTGCATTGCATCTTTTCCATAAAAATCTGCACCGATCATATCCGCATAATCTTGATTTAAAACCGCACCGCCAACCATCACTTTGCAATCTGGAGCTTCTTTTCGTAATAACTTAATTGTCTCCTCCATACTCACTACAGTTGTTGTCATTAATGCACTAAGACCTACCAGCTTTACATCTTGCTCCTGAACAGCTTCAAGAATTGTTTCTGGCGGAACATCTTTACCAAGATCAATAACATCAAAACTATAGTTTTCCAATAAAACTTTTACAATATTCTTACCAATGTCATGTATATCCCCTTTTACGGTTGCCAGAACAACTTTTTCTTTTTTCTCTTCAGCATCTTCATTGCCGCTCATCTGCTCTTTCAGCACTGCAAACGCTGTTTTAGCTGCCTCTGCACTCATCAATAATTGTGGCAAAAAAACAGTTCCTTTCTCAAAGCCTTTTCCAACGTGATCCAGTGCCGGAATCAGTTGTGTATTGATGATATCCAATGGCTGTTCTGTTTTTACCTGTTCAAGTGTGATCTGTCGTGCTTCATCTTTCACACCTTTTTCAATTGCCATCTGTAATGTCATTGAACCTGTCTGTGTTGTTGATACGGTTGTAGTCTGACCTGAATATTTTCCGATATATCGTTCACAATTTATATCGTAATTCATCAATGCATGATATGCATCAAATGACTTCATCATTTCTTCCGATGCCGGATTTACAATTCCACAACTTAGCCCATTATACATCGCCATTGTATAAAAATGCGAATTCACAATCGGGCGCATTGGCAACCCGAATGAAATATTTGAAACCCCAAGAATTGTATGAACTCCGAGCTCATGTCTTACGCGATGCAATGCATCTAATGTGATAATTGCCCCTTGCGGCTCTGAACTAATTGTCATTGCCAACACATCAATTACGATGTCTTTTTTATCAATCCCATACTTAGCTGCTTCCGCTATTATTTTTTTTGCAATCTCTACTCGACCATCTGCTGTCGCAGGTATTCCATTTTCATCCAATGTCAGTCCGACAACTACACCACCATATTTTTGAATCAAAGGAAATACTGCATCCATCGATTCTTTTTTTCCACTGACGGAATTGACCATAGGCTTTCCATTATAAATACGAAGTGCTGCTTCCATGGCATTGATATCTACTGTATCGATCTGGAGTGGAAGACTTGTCACTCCTTGCAAGCTCGTTATTGCTTCTATCATCATCTGTTTTTCATCGATATCCGGAAGCCCTACATTCACATCTAAAATATGTGCCCCTTTTTCTTCCTGCATGATACCTTCCTTTAAAATGTAATCCAGGTCATGATCTTTTAAAGCTTGTTTGAATTTTTTCTTTCCTGTTGGATTGATACGCTCCCCGATAATTTTAGAACCATTTCCAAATATAACAGATTTACCATATGAGGACACGATTGTTTCCGTCTTCTTTGTGACTGGTTTTATCTGTTTATCTTTACACATCGTAATCATAGCACGGATGTGATCTGGTGTCGTTCCACAACAACCTCCAATAATAGCGGCACCCATATCCACTATTTTTTCCATTGTCTGTGCGAACTCTTCCGGCTCAACATCATAATAAGTTTCATTTCCACGCTGTTTTGGAAGTCCTGCATTTGGTTTCACAACAATTGGTAAAGAAGAATATTTTTGCAATTCTTCCAGCATTGGAAACATTTGTTTCGGTCCCAATCCACAGTTAATTCCAAGAGCATCAACTCGAAGTCCTTCCAACATACTGACAAAAACCGGAATATCTGCACCTGTCAATAATTTCTTGCGTTCATCAAAAATTGCTGTCACAAAAACGGGCAATTTTGTATTTTCTTTTGCTGCAAGAACTGCTGCCTTAATCTCATAGGTATCACTCATTGTTTCAATATGAATGAGATCTGCACCGGCCTGTTCTCCATAAATCATCACTTCTTTAAATGCGTTATAAGCATCTTCAAAGTCAAGGTCTCCCATCGGTTTTAAAAGTTTTCCTGTCGGACCTACATCCAATGCCGTGTAAACTTTTTTCCCTGCTCGTTCCTGCGCTGTTTTTACGTTTTGAACAGCCGCCTCTACAATTTTTTTCAGCGGATAGGTGTCGTCCTTAAACTTCAGTGCATTAGCTCCAAACGTATTCGTAAGCACAATGTCACTTCCTGCCTCTATATATTCCTGATGTATTCCTATAATATCCTCAGGATGATTTAGATTCCATGTCTCTGGAAGTTCTCCCGGTTTTAATCCCTTCTCCTGAAGAAGAGTTCCCATTCCCCCATCAAAAAATAAAAGTCTCTTTCCTAATTGCTCCAATATCATATTATGTCCCTTCTATATATGCAGTCCTTCTTTGAACACGCTTCGCATCCTTGTCTATGACAATTTTCTTCTGAAGTGCTAAGTCCGATCACCGCCGTTACTGATTTGGTTGGTGTCATCATCAAACTGTCTGTTATGGTTAATCCAATTGTCTTTGCACTGTCTATCATTCTCGTAATATAGTACTGATGTTCAATCGAAAAATCTCCATATCCCGGACTAAATCGCGGTCTTAAATAATATCCTTCTTTTCGCATCTGCACTTCAATTTTTTCCTGACATTCATCACAATACTCTTCCAGCAACGCTGCCGCACAAGCTTGAAGAACAACTGCTTTTGCCATATCTGTAAGTGATGTTCTACGTATCAACTGGTCTACTCCGATTCCTAAAGTAGCACCAAACACTACTATTTTATCACAGCCTTTTAAATTTTTTGCAAGACTCTTGCTTTGTACTTCTAAATTTCCAAATGATATCCGATTATCTCCCAGATGTTCTAAACAAAAGATGCGATAGATGGATTTTCTGCCTGCAATTGACTGCAATATTTCAAAACTCTCTGCAATCATTGTTCGCGTTTGATCATCTACCGCATTTCTCCCATATCCAAGATAACGGACAGCTTCCTTTGTCAGTTGGTCCATTATCCTATACTCCTAACATTTTATTACTTCTGAAAGATTCTCCATGATTTTAGCCGCCACTTCCGGTTTATTCATAGAATAGACATGGATATTTTTCACTCCATTAGCAAGCAAATCGATAATCTGATCTGTAGCATATGCGATTCCTGCTTGTTTCATTGCATCCGGATAATCGCCAAACCGATCCAGCAATGCCAGAAATCTTCTTGGAAATACGGTTCCTGACAATTCCTGACTACGTTTCATCTGAGCCGCTGTAGTAATCGGCATGATTCCCGGAAGAACTGGGACGGTAATACCCGCTTCACGAATCCGATACAAAAAGTTATAATGAATATCATTATCAAAAAACATCTGTGTTGTCAGGAAATCAACTCCACTATCTACTTTTTGTTTTAAATATTTGATATCATCTTCTTTGTGTTCGTTTTCCACATGTCCCTCCGGGTAACATGCGGCACCTATACAGAAATCTCCATGTTTCTTTATCTCTTCAACCAATTCATATGCATAATGAAAACGGTCTTCACTTGGAAAGGTCATTCCCGGTACGATATCTCCTCGAAGGGCAAGAATATTTTCAATTTCCAACTGTTTCAGATTTTCAATTACTTGTCGCACTTCTTCTTTTGTAGATGACGCACACGTAAGATGTGCCAGGCTTTCTACTCCAAGCTCATGTTTTATGTGTGATGCAATCTTTGCTGTATTCTTACTTGTTCCTCCGCCGGCACCATATGTAACGCTAATATATGACGGGTTTAACTGGGCAATTTTATCTGTTGCATCTTTCACTTTTTCAAATCCTGCATCTGTTTTTGGTGGAAACACCTCGAACGAAATATGAATTCTATCTTCGTTCAATTTATCAATTATCTTCATGTCCTTCTCCTAAATCTGTCGTATTTATATTACTTGCTTTGCTTCTATTCCCCAATCAGGCTTGCATACAAATTCTGATACTGGATTGCAGAATTTCCCCAAGAAAAATCTTCTTCCATAGCACGCTCAACCATCTTATTCCAGTCGCGCTTTCTATCATAGTAAATATGTTCTGCATATCGAACAGTATTCAACATTTCATGTGCATTATAATTTGCGAAACTAAATCCTGTTCCTGTTTTCTCATATTCATTGTAAGGCTGTACTGTATCTTTTAATCCACCTGTCTCTCGAACAATTGGAAGAGTTCCGTATCTAAGACTCATCAACTGACTCAATCCACATGGTTCAAACAGAGACGGCATTAAAAATGCGTCACATGATGCATAAATCTTATGTGAAAGATCTTCTGAATAAAAGATGTTTGCAGAAACCTTTCCTGAATATTTCCATGCAAAATGACGGAACATATTCTCATATTTTGCTTCACCAGTTCCAAGTACTACGATCTGTACTGCATCCTGACATAATTCATCCATCATATAATCTACCAGATCGAAGCCCTTCTGATCTGTCAGTCTGGAAACCATACCAATCATCATAGCCTTTGGATCTCTGTCAAGACCAAGTTCCTCCTGCAAAGCAGCTTTATTCATTGGTTTTAATTTTCGGAAATCTCCCACATTAAAATTCTTTACAATTCTTGAATCCTTCTCAGGATTATAGTCATCATAATCTAATCCATTCACAATGCCACAAAGATCATTAGAACGTGCATTCATTAATCCATCTAACGCTTCTCCATAGAATGGAGTTTTAATTTCTTCCGCATAAGTCTGGCTTACAGTTGTAACCTTGTCTGCATATACGATACCACCTTTAAGCAGGTTTGCATCTTTATATGCTTCCATCTTATCCGGAACAAAATAATAATCTGGAAGTCCTGTGATTGCCTGTACTGTTTCTCTATCCCATACACCCTGGAACTTCAGATTATGTATTGTCATAATAGACTTAATTCCTCGATAGTATTCTCCAAGATAACGGAAATTATCCAAATATACAGGAATCAATCCTGTCTGCCAGTCATGACAATGAATCAGATCCGGGCGGAATCCGATAACCGGGAGAATACTTAATACAGCTTTTGAGAAAAATGCAAATTTTTCAATATTCCACTTTGGATCCCCATCATAAGGTGCAAAACCATTGAAATAATATTCATTATCGATAAAGTAAAAGCGAATCCCCTCATATTCACAAGTCATGATTCCGACATAACGATCCTCACCTGCAAGTTCCATATAAAAATGATCTACATATTCCATCATATCTTTCCATTTTTGAAACATACAATTATATTTTGGAAGAACAACTCGGACATCATATTTATCTTTATCAAAATATTTTGGAAGCGAACCAACTACATCCGCCAGACCTCCTGTTTTAATAAATGGAACGCATTCTGAAGATGCAAATAAAATATTTTTCATAATAACCCTCCCGTTTTTCGCTTTTTTCAGCCTTGCTTTTTTGAATAATCATAAAATTATTATAACGCATTTCATTTTTAATTAAAAGCCTTATTTCGCATATATACAGCGAATCACAGTAGTTTTTATTATCTGTTTTTATATTCTAACTGGATGGTATCTGCGATTAAGGCAATGAATTCAGAATTTGTCGGTTTTCCTTTTCCGTTACTGACAGTATATCCAAATAAACGATCTAATGTATCTAATTTACCTCTGCTCCACGCAACTTCTATCGCATGTCGAATTGCACGCTCTACACGACTCGAGGTTGTCTGATACTTTTTTGCTACAGTAGGATACAATATTTTTGTAATTGCATTTAATACTTCCATATCTTCTACCGCCATTATAATAGCGTCTCTCAGGTAGTGATAGCCTTTGATATGTGCCGGAATTCCAATTTCATGCAACATATTTGTTACTGTATTGAGTAATGATTCTTCACTGATTGGATTCTTTTCTACTATTTCATTTATATTTTTCTCCGGAATTCTCCACGTTCTGCGCGAATCCTTGATTCGATTTAATAATGTTTGTTTATTAAACGGCTTCATAATATAATAATCTGCTCCGCGATTGAAAGCATCTTCTGTAATTTTCTCTTTTCCCACTGCTGTAACGATAATAAAACTTGGCTGTTTACTTACTGCTTTATCTCGATTTACATATTCCATAACAGTAAGTCCATCCATCTTCGGCATAATCAGATCTAAAAGTACAACATCCGGTTTCTGTTCTTTGATTATCTGACAAATCTCCTCTCCGTTTTTTGCTTTTCCAACAATGTTTAAGTCTTTATCTGAAGAAATTAGCTCTCCTAGCATATCCAGCATTAATTCATTATCGTCGGCAATGGCCACTTTCAATGCTTCCATATAGTGTCCTCCTCCACCCCTTCTACTCTCATCGTCCCGCTTTTCCTTTACCATTTCACTATTATATAAGCCTTGTCGATGAGAATCAAGAGCTTTCATGCGTCTCAATTCGACAAAAGACAGCAGTTACATGTTGCATTTTTCGGCTTCTTTCAACATTGTTTCTGCAAATATTCCATATCCCTTTGTAGAATTATTAACAAATACATGTGTAACTGCACCGACTAATTTTCCGTCTTGAAGTATTGGCGAACCACTCATTCCCTGCACAATTCCACCTGTTTTTTCTAACAATTCAGAATCTGTAACTTGTAATGTAATTCCTTTATTTATTTCATTCGGTGTCTTATCAATCTCCAAAATTTCGACATCATATTCTTTCACTTCTCCGTCTAAAAAGCAACGAATTGTTGCTTTTCCTTTTCTAATTTCTTCTTTTTTTGCAATCTGTACAGCATATTGTTCTTCAAATAATGTATTTAAGTCATCTAATATTCCATATATTCCAACCTCTGTATTCTTTTTAATCGACCCTAATTGATTATTGCGATTATATACAATAAGTCCCTCCATGCTCCCCGGAGTTCCCTCGGACCCTTTCACAACTGAACGTATACTTGTTCTGTATATTCTTCCATTTGCTATTTTCATCAATACACTTGTATCCATATCATGGATTCCATGACCGAGTGCTCCGAATTCACTGTTTTTTGTCAAAAATGTAATTGTTCCTAAACCTTGTACATTATCTCTTACCCAGATTCCCAGTTTATATTTCTTTGCCGCAGACTCTACTGCTTTCATTTTTACATTTAAATTCTTTTGTTCTCTATATATTGACAGTTCTACCTCCTGATCATTCAGTTTTTCAACCTGTTCCATCAATTGCTTTTTATCATGAATTTCCACTCCATTTATTCCGATAATATAGTCTCCCGACTTCACTTGTTTTTTAGCCGGATTATACTCTTTTCCGTCAACGCCTTTTATTTTTTGTGTATTTAAGACCAATACCCCATCCGTTTCCATGTAAATTCCAATTGGCATCCCTCCTACTAAAACCACATCTTCATCCAGTTGCTCTGTTGTCACCTCTTTTTGCGTTGCTGCCCAAGATACATTCCAGCCCATCTTTCCAAACATCGCCATCGTAATGATAAGAATAACTACGCAAAGGATTTTTTTCTTTCTGTCCTGTTTCATCTCACATACCTTCTTTCGTTACTTTTTTAATAATGGAACTTTTTCTACTAACAGAAAAAACGAACATCCACAGGAAACTTATTTCCCTGGTGTTCGTTTTTAGTATGTGAAAGAAACACAATTTCACACTGGTATTATATTTCACTCATTGCCAATTCTTTCATCTCTTTTGCACTCTCAAGAATACTTGCTGTCATCTTATCGCCTCCAAGTAATCTCGCGAGTTCATGAATTGAATTTTCTTTTGATAATGGTATAATTTCTGTTTTTGTTACGTTTTCTTTTGCCTGCTTTTGAATCAAATAATGGGCATCTGCTTTTGATGCGATTTGTGCCAGATGCGTAATACATAAAACTTGTCTGGACTTTCCGATAAATCGCATCTTTTCTGCAACTTTTCCTGCCGTAATACCACTGATTCCCGTATCAATCTCATCAAATATTAACGTTGGTGTATCTTCCTGCCCGGCAAGAATTGTTTTAATTACAAGCATAATTCTGGACAGCTCACCACCGGATGCTGCCATTCCCATTGGTTTTAAGGCTTCACCTGGATTGGTTGACATATAAAATTCAGCATCATCCATTCCACCCAGTCCATATCGATCATGTTTTGTAAAACGCATTTCAAATTGCACATCCAGAAAATTCAAATCTTTCAATCCTTTTTTTATTTCCTCAACAAATGGAATTGCTGCTTTTTCACGCTCCATTGTCAATGCATTTGCCTGCTTCACATATTCTTCTTCTGCACTTTGCAATTTTTCTTTTAACTCATTCATGCATGCTTCATAATCTTCCAGTTCGTTTAGTCTCTGTTTTTTTTCTTCACAATATTCCAAAACTTCACTGACAGAATTACCAAATTTTGTTTTTAAACGATTAATGATATTCAAACGATTCTCTGTCTCATAAAAATCTTCTTCCGAAAATTCAAAGCTTTTTGCGTAGTCTGATAACTCTCTGTTAAAATCATTTAATAAGCTATCAATTTCTGACAGCTGGTCGTATAGAGACATTCCTTGTTCATCCACTGATGAGACATCCTGAAGTGCTCGGATTGCCCTGCTTAAATAATCACTTGCATTACCAGAAGAATCTTCACTGGTATATTGATAAGCCTCACTGATTGCTTCTGTGATTTTCTTACCTGCTGCCATTCTCTGATAAAGCTGTTCCAAATCTTCATCTTCGCCATCCTGAAGATTTGCCTCTTCTATTTCATGTATTTCAAATTCTGCCAACGATATTTCCTTTTGCCGTTCTCTCTCATCCATACTGAAATTATCCAGCTTCTTCTGATAATCCATGTAAGTATGATAAGCCTTTGCAACTTTTTCTTTCAACGGCTCAATTTTATCTTTCGCATATAAATCCAGAAAAACCAGATGATTTCTCTTATGAAGAAGTGACTGATGCACATGCTGCTCATGAATGTCAATCAGCATACATGCCACTTCACGAAGCGTCGTCATATTTACGGTTTCTCCGTTAATCTTACTGACACTTCTTCCTTCCATCAGCTTTCGGTTCAATACAATCCGCCCATCTTCCGGATAAATATCCATTGCCTCGAGCTGTTTTTCTAACTTTTCATTTTCAATTGTAAATGTCAATTCCACCAGTCCGAATTTAGCTCCTGTGCGAAGCATATCCGCACTGTATTTACCACCTAATGCCAGATTCACAGAACCTAATAAAATTGATTTTCCAGCTCCGGTTTCTCCTGTCAGAATATTTAATCCAGGCTGAAAATCAACCTCAACTTCATCAATCAACGCCAGATTTTTTACATGCAGATTTTCTAACATAATTTCTTTTATTATCCTCTTGTTGCAATTTTTCTAATCTTATCCATCACACAGGTTGTGTCTTCTACTGTTCGGATTGCACACATAATCGTATCATCTCCGGCAATACATCCGACCACTTCTTTCCACTGCATAGCATCTATAGCAGCCGCAACTGCCATAGCCATTCCTGATACAGTTTTTATCACAAGTATATTTTGTGCCATGTCCATGGATACATACCCATCTCGTAATACCCTCATATATTTTTCCGTCATACCGCCATCTTCCGGCTTAATAATAACGTATTTCTGTTTTCCTCCATCTACTGACATTTTCGTCAGCTTTAGATCACGAATATCTCTGGAAACTGTAGCCTGAGTCACTTTAAATCCGGATTGATTCAAACGATCTGCCAATTCTTCCTGGGTTTCAATATCATACTGATTGATCAATTCAATTATTTTTGCATGACGACTAACCTTCATTTTCCTAATTTCCTTTCATTTTTTCTCGCATAGTTATCATGAAACTTTCTTTATTCAATTTAATCAGCTTTGTAGTATCTTCAGCTTTTTGAACCACAACACGATCTCCTGTACGAACAGCAATCTCTTCCGCCCCATCAAATGTAACTAACGCATGCTCTTGTCTTCCATATCTACCTTCACAGACTTTTACTTCTATTGTATCCTCTGCCGAAAGTACGACGCTACTTGCATTAAGTGCATGCGAACAAATCGGAGTAATTACAAACATACTTGCCGTTGGCTCAACAATCGGTCCTCCCGCAGACAGATTATATCCTGTTGTTCCTGTCGGTGTCGATATGATTACTCCATCCGCACGATAACTATTTAAAAGTGCTCCGTTCACATAAATATCCAGATGTACCACACGAAGCTCTCCCGAACGCGTCACTACAATATCATTCACTGCAACGTGCGATTTTCCTCCATTAACACTTCCTCGCAACATCATACGATCTTCCACTTCTGGCTCTTTTGCAAACAACTTGTCCAGAGCTGTACGATAATCATGCAATTCTACCTCTGCCAGATACCCCAGCGTTCCCATGTTTACACCAAGTAATGGAATATGATATCCTTCTAATTCTCTTGCAGCACGAATTAAAGTCCCATCTCCTCCAAGAACTATTGCACATTGTATATCTTTTGGCACTGTTCCCGGAATCAAATAACCCTCTTCGTCTTTTTGAGCGATTACACAAGTTTTTCCATTTTTTTCAATGTATTCTTTAATTTCATTTGTTATTCGATAGTCTGTATCTTTTAATTGATTTGTAATCACATAAAATTTATCCATGTTCTTATCCTCAACGTGCCAGCTCCTCGAATGCATGATCCACGACACTAGATAAATCTACTGAAATTTCCGGCGGCTGTCCATCTGGACATTTTTTCAAATGAATCAAATATTCAATGTTTCCCTCTGGTCCTTTAATAGGCGAAAAATCAATATTTAATATTTCAAATCCTATCGAGTGTGCATACTGTGCAACTTTTTCAATCACTTCGTGGTGTGTGCTTCGCTCTCTGACTACCCCTTTCTTTCCAACTTTTTCTCTTCCTGCTTCAAACTGAGGTTTAATCAAAGCCACAATCTCACCCTCCGGTGTTAAATAATTGCGAATCGGCTCCAATACTTTTGTCAATGATATGAATGATACATCAATGGATGAAAAATCAATCGGTTCTCCTATATCTTCCGGAGTAACATAACGGATATTTGTTTTTTCCATACATACAACCCGTTCATCCTGACGAAGTTTCCAATCCAACTGACCTCTTCCCACATCAATTGCAAATACTTTCACTGCCCCGTTTTGCAGCATACAATCTGTAAAACCTCCTGTTGAAGAACCAACATCTGTACATACCTTACCTTCTACCGTAACATCAAAAACTTTCATTGCTTTTTCCAGTTTTAATCCACCACGACTTACATACGGAAGTGTATGCCCCTTAATCTCAATCTGTACTTCTTCCGGAAATGTCGTACCAGCTTTATCTTCTCGCTGTCCCTCGACAAAAACATTACCGGACATAATAATCGCTCTTGCTTTCTCGCGAGATTCTGCAAGATTCCGTTTTACTAATAATACGTCTAATCGTTCCTTCATGTTATTCATTCCTTGCTATATTATAATCTGTAATAATTTTTTCAACTATGTTTGTTTTCTCCAGACCAACTTCTTTTCGCAGTACATCTACATTGCCATGCTCTACATAATCATCCGGAATTCCAAAACTGTGTACATAAACATCTAATCTTTCACGCTCCACACAATCCAATACCTGCTGACCAAATCCACCGGACAGGACATTTTCTTCAATTGTCACATATATACGATGGTTTGCAGCCAATTGTACGAGCATCTCTTTGTCTAATGGTTTTACAAATCTCGCATTGACCAACGTACAAGAATATCCTCTGTTTTTCAATTCTTCTCTGACATCTTTGGCCAGCTTTGCCATATGTCCAACAAAAATAATTGCAATCTCGGATTCCTGATACAACATCTCACTTTTACCATATTCAATCGGCGCCCGGAATTCTTTAAAGCCTTCGTATGCTGCTCCTCTTGGATATCGAAGTGCAATCGGATATTGAAAATCAATTGCATAGCGAACCATATCAGCCATCTCCCAGCGATTTTTCGGAGACATGATCGTCATATTTGGAATCGTTGTTAAAAATGACAAGTCAAAAAGTCCCTGATGCGTTTCTCCGTCACTTCCAACCAGACCGGCACGATCTACGGCAAGCACAACCGGAAGATTCTGGAGACAGACATCATGAATTGCCTGATCATAGGCACGCTGTAAAAATGAAGAATACAATGCTACGACAGGCTTCATGCCACCAGCCGCCAGTCCTGCTGCAAATGTCAGTGCATGCTCCTCTGCTATTCCCACATCAAAGAATCTGTCCGGAAAATGTTTTGCAAATCGGTTTAACCCTGTTCCATCTGCCATTGCAGCTGTAATCGTTACGACCTTTTCATCTTTCTTTCCAACATCTGTTATTACTTTTGAAAATACATCTGTATAAGAATCCTTTTCGGATGTCTGCTTTGCTTCCCCTGTTTCAATAACAAATGGCGGAGTTCCATGAAAGCGGGATGGATTTTTCTCTGCCGGTAAATAACCTTTACCCTTTTTTGTAAGAACATGTACAAGCACAGCATGATTCAATCGTTTTGCTTCACTAAATACTTTATAAAGTTTTCTTATATCATGTCCGTCTACCGGTCCCAGATACGTAATCCCCATATCTTCAAAAAACATTCCCGGCACAAGAAACTGTTTCAATCCACTCTTTGTCTTTTTAATCTGTGAAACCAGTTTTTCTCCCTTAACAGGAATCTTTTTCAACGTATCTTCCACGCCACGCTTCAACTCTGTATAAGCAGTTGCTGTGCGAAGCCCACTCAAATAATTTGATACGCCTCCCACATTCGGTGAAATGGACATATTATTATCATTTAAAACAATAATAAAATTGCTTTTTACATGTGCAGCATTGTTCAAGGCTTCATATGCCATTCCTCCGGTCAATGATCCGTCTCCAATAACAGACACAACATGATAATCCTGTTTCTGAATGTCTCTGGCTGCCACATATCCAAGTCCGGCTGAGATAGATGTTGAACTATGCCCAGTATCAAACGCATCACAATCACTTTCTTTGCGCTTTGGGAATCCGCTCATTCCGCCATATTTTCTCAGATCATCAAATCCAGCTTTACGTCCTGTCAGTAATTTATGCGTATATGCCTGATGCCCTACATCCCAGATTAATTTATCTTCCGGGAAATCAAGTGCAAGATGCAGTGCTATCGTAAGCTCTACTACACCTAGATTTGAGGCCAAATGCCCTCCGGTGCAGCTTATTTTTTCAATCAAGAAGCTTCTGATCTCCTTAGCTAATACTTCCAATTCCTCTGGCTCTAAGTTTTTAATGTCATTTGCTTTTTGAATCTTTTCTAAAACCATAAGGAACTCCTCCTTATTTCTTCCTGTATATTAATGACTCGAGCAACATCTCCAAGTATTCGTCTGTACTCTCAAGTCTTTTCAATTCCTTAACTGCTTCCTCGGAAAGTTGTTTTACCTCTGCTTTTGCAGCTTCAATTCCTTTCCAGGTTACATACGTTGTCTTTTCATTTTTCTCATCGCTGTGGATTGGTTTTCCTAACACCTCTGCCGTACTTGTCACGTCTAAAATGTCATCCTGGATTTGAAATGCCAGCCCGACTTTTTGTGCTATTGTCTCCACGCTCTTAATTTCATCTTTAGATGCACCTGCAAGAATTGCTCCGATCATCATTGAGCTTTCAATCAATGCACCTGTTTTCAAGCGGTATATAAAATCCAGCGTATCTCCTGAAATGCTCTGACCAGTACACTTTACATCTACAACCTGACCACCTATCATCCCATAAATTCCAGCTTTTTTAGCCAACACTTGAAGTGCTTGCCCTATATTTTCCGCATCTACACCTTCTATAGAAAATGCTGAAACTGCTGTCTCAAATGCATAATTCAAAAGCGCATCTCCGGCAAGGATTCCCATATCTTCTCCATAAACAACATGTGTTGTCTTACGTCCTCTGCGATATTCATCATTGTCCATTGCCGGCAGATCATCATGTACAAGAGAATATGTATGAATCATCTCCATAGCTGCCATAAACGGATAGATTGCTTCTGATGTTCCTGAAAACATACGGTATGTCTCCCACATCAGCATTGGACGTAACCGCTTGCCTCCTGCCATCAAACTATATTCCATGGCCTCCATAATGATTTTTTGTTTTCCTTCTTGTTTTGGAAGATAACGCATTAGAATTGCTTCGATCTGCTCTATTCTTTTCTTTTGTTCTTCTTTAAAATTCATACGTCTCTCCTTCCTCATCTAAAACAAGTACTTTCTTTTCTACAGAATCAATTGTCTCGTTACATCTCTTTAAAAGCTGCATTCCCTCGTTGTAATACTGAAAGGATTCTTCCAAAGAGCTTTCCGGATTTTCCAGATTCTTAACTACTTCCTCTAATTTTGAAAATAACTCTTCCAGAGGAATCTGTGTCTCTTTCTGTTCACTCTTTTTCTCTTCTAACATCATACTCCTCCTTATATATATCCACCACCTGTGTACGAACACGCCCATCTGTCACATACACATCAAGTACTTCTCCTTGCTTTGTATCTTTAATGCTTCTCACTGTCCGCCCCGATTTATCCGTTACATATGCATACCCTTGATTCAATTTCTGAAGCGGTGACAATCCTTTCATTTTCTCTATATAAATTGCCAGTTTATGCCTGCTCTCTTCCAATGCCGAATTCATTCTGATACGCATACGACTGTCTAAATCAGCCAGATATTGTCTTTGTTCATTCAATTTCTGACGTGGATGAGCTACTTTTAATCGAAATGCCATCTGTTCCGTCTGCCGTCTGGAAAAATCTATACGCTGCCTTATCTGTTGATACATTCTTCTCTTATATTCTTCACACATTATCTGAACCGAAGATAGTTCGTATACTGCCAATTCTGCTGCCGCAGATGGTGTAGGTGCCCTCAAATCGGCAACATAATCCGATATCAACGTATCTGTCTCATGCCCAACGGCAGAAATAATCGGAATTGTGCATTCGAAAATTGCTCTTGCCACAGCCTCTTCATTAAATGCCCATAAATCTTCCATTGAGCCTCCGCCACGTCCGACAATGATCACATCTACGTTTTGTTGTTCCATCATCCGGATTCCACGGACGATACTTGCAGCTGCGCCTTCTCCCTGTACAAGTGCAGGATATAAAATCAACTGTACATAAGGATTTCTTCGCTTAGAAATATTGATGATGTCTCGCACTGCCGCTCCTGTCGGTGCTGTCACAATACCGACACTCTTCACATAGCGTGGTATCGGCTGCTTGTACTCGGCAGCAAACATCCCCATCTCCTCAAGCTCTTTCTTCAAAGCCTCAAATCGTTCATATAGTGCTCCTGCCCCATCCAGGATAATCTCTTTTGCGTAAAGCTGATATTTTCCGTCTCTTTCGTACACGCTTACAGAACCAAGCACGATTACATTCTGCCCTTCCTGCATACGAAAAGAAAGCCCCGACCTTGCACTTGCGAACATAACGCATGCTATCGTTCCGGACTCATCTTTCAGCGAAAAATAAATATGACCAGAAGTATGATATTTACAATTCGATACTTCTCCTTTTACATATATGTGATTCAGCATAAAATCCTGGCTAAACATATTCTTCACATAAGAATTAACTTGTTTAACCGAATAAACATTACGCATATGTTATGCCTCCTAATGTCTGCTATTATCCGATTAACACTAGTTTGCGATCTTAGCCAGCACACCATTTACAAAAGCAGGTCCCTCTTCTCCACTGAATCTCTTAGAGAGTTCTACTGCCTCGTTAATCGCTACTCCAGTCGGAACATCTTCGTCCCACTTAATCTCGTATACTGCCAGTCGCAGAATCGTAAGATCCACTTTGTTCATACGAGTTGTTTTCCATCCTTCACATTTTTCATTGATCAGATCATCAATCTCAGAAACTTTCTCTACAACTGCATGATACTTATTCTCTATATATTCTTTATCCTGCTCTGTCGCATTCTCCAGACTTGCAAAATATAATTGCAAATGTTCCGGCATCTCGTCCATCTCATTAAATTCTATCTGAAAAAGCATCTTAAATACATGCTCTCGAAGTTCTGTTCTTTTCATAACAGCTCCTTTCCACATTTTCTCTCATGTTTCTTTATTGTTATTCAGATCATAAAAAGCTGCTTACAACTTTTTATCACGACCCATCAGGTAAGAAAAAGGATGTCTGTACGACATCCTTTTTACTACGCCGCTTCTTAGAATAATCAAACTTTTATTCCTGATTATCCATCTCAACTCCAGCCACACGAATATTAATATCTGCTACTTCCAGACCTGTCATATTCTCGATTGCTGCTTTTACTTTCTCCTGCACCTTCTCTGTTACAGTCATAATGCTATAATTATACTTCAGATTTAATGCCAGTGAAACTGTCACAACGCCTTCCAGCACGTCAACCTTCACACCTTTAGACAAATTTTTCATACCGAGCTTACTAATCAGTTCGTTTGTGATATTGCCTGCCATAGATGCAACGCCTTCAACTTCTGTTGCTGCAAGTGCTGCAATGATTGCTACTACTTCATCTGCAATCTTAACTTCTCCTTTGCTGCTGTCATTGTGTATTGTATAAGTGGTTCTTTCTTCCTTCGCCATTTTTCAAAACCTCCTGTATGGTTCAATCTGTAAGTATTATACCAAATATTAGTCTATTTGCAAAGAAATTTGTCTGTTTTCTTTAAGAACGTCCAAATTCCGAAAGCTGCAGTCCCTCGTTTCTTTCCAATGTCATACGAATACTCCATTCATGCACAAATAACAATAATGGACGGTCCTTCAAATCTTTAATCTTCTTCATATCTGAAGTACCAGACAATTTAGCCATATCAATTTCATCATTTTCAATCCAGCGGATATATTCGTATGGCAGATTTTCCAGTCTGATCTCCACGTTATATTCATTTTGCAAACGATATTTCAAAACATCAAATTGCAGAACACCGACTACTCCAACGATAATTTCTTCCATTCCTGTATTATATTCCTGGAAAATCTGGATTGCACCTTCCTGAGCGATCTGATTAATACCTTTTACGAACTGCTTACGTTTCATTGTATCAACCTGACGCACCCTTGCAAAATGTTCCGGTGCAAATGTCGGAATTCCTTCATATGCAAATTTTTCTTTTGATGTTGTCAATGTATCTCCAATTGAAAAGATGCCTGGATCAAATACCCCGATAATATCTCCTGCGTAAGCTTTTTCAATCATTTTACGTTCACTTGCCATCATCTGTTGTGGCTGAGACAAACGAATATCCTTTCCACCCTGCACATGATATACAGACATTCCCGCATCAAACTCACCAGAACAGATTCTCATAAATGCAATACGGTCACGATGTGCCTTATTCATATTAGCCTGGATTTTAAATACGAATGCAGAAAAATCTTTTTCTTCTAATGGATCAATCAACCCATGATCTGATTTTCTTGGAAGCGGAGAACTTGTCATTGCCAGGAAATGTTTCAAAAATGTCTCCACGCCAAAGTTTGTAAGCGCAGAACCAAAGAATACCGGTGAAAGTTCTCCTTTTGAAACAAGCTCCATATCAAATTCAGCTGCGGCACCATCTAACAATTCGATCTCATCTGCCAAGATACTTTTCGCCTCATTGCCAAGGATTTCATCAAGACTCGGGTCATCGGCACTAAGTATCTCGACTTCTCCCATGCGTGTACCCTTCTGCGTATCAGAAAATAATTCCACTTCATTTTTTTGACGGTCATATACACCTTTAAACGCTTTTCCAGAACCAATTGGCCAGTTTACAGGGCAAGTTGCGATTCCCAACTCTTTTTCAATATCATCCAAGAGTTCAAATGTATCCATCGCGTCTCTATCCATCTTATTAATAAATGTAAAGATTGGTATATGACGCATTACACATACCTTGAACAGTTTTCTCGTCTGTGCTTCAACACCTTTCGATGCATCAATTACCATCACCGCAGAATCCGCAGCCATCAAAGTACGGTACGTATCTTCCGAGAAATCCTGATGTCCAGGTGTATCCAGAATATTGATACAATATCCACCATAATTAAACTGTAAAACCGAAGAAGTAACAGAAATACCTCTTTCCTTTTCAATCTCCATCCAGTCTGAAACTGCATGCTTTGCTGTTGCTTTTCCTTTCACTGAACCTGCTTGGTTAATTGCACCTCCATATAACAGGAATTTTTCTGTAAGTGTTGTCTTTCCTGCATCCGGATGAGAAATTATCGCAAAGGTTCTTCTTTTCTTTATCTCATTTGTAAAATCAGACATATTATTATCTCCTATCAAACATTATCGCATATGGAGTTTATTTTATCACATTCTTTTTTCCCCCGCAATGCTTTACATTAAGAATTCGCACTGATATATAATTTTTATCCACTCTTCTTTTATGTTTTGATTTTATTCACTTGCATGAATTGGACTGATCACAATATTCTCCGGCGCTATTTCAGTTTTTCTTGTTACAATATCTTCAATTTGAGCTCGATTTGCATCTGTCAGTTCGGCTGCATTTACAACAATATCTGCCGAATCTTCTGTAAGATTAACGACTGCATCCGAAAAACCTTTTGATGACATCAATGTTTCTATCGCCATCTCCTGTTCAGATAATTCAGTCATTTTCAGCATCTGTGCAATCGCATCTTGTTTTTCTTCTTCACTGACTGTAGTACTGTCAATGATCGACTGCAGCATCTCTTTATTTTCTGAACGCACTTGTTCGCGTGATATTTTAGCCTGTGCCACAGTGGATTCCATGCTTCCGCTTGTCAAAACTGCCTCGCCTGGGGTTCCTTCCACATCCGAATCATTGCTTGCGATTTCATTGTTTCCAAGATCATCCTCCGAAATATCCAAAAGTTCCTTATTTGCCATATCTGCATTTGTCTCTTCCGTTCCACTTTTCGTTTCTCCAAATAGTTTCCCTGAATAATTCAAATATCCGGCAATTGCAATCATAACAGCCAGCGTAGTAATAATAATTTGGTTCTTTTTGAATATTTGTTTCATGTAAAAACCTCCCTTATGTATCTGTCCGTTTCATTATTTTAATCTTATGCGCTTCCACTCCAAATAATGCCCGGATTGCGTCTGTAATATTCTTCACTACAACAGCATTATCTCCACCATCTGCCACAACAAGCACTCCTGCTATTTCCGGAGTCAGTTCCTGACTCACATATGGAATTTCTGTCCCATCTGACTGACGCTCATAAATACTGGTTCCATCTGAACTTTTTGTTTCAGAACTATTTGTTATTCCCGCCTCATTTGTGTTTGAATCAGACTGATTGTTTATACTTTGATCTTTTTCCACGATTTTCTGCCCAGATGATTTTAAGGTAATAACAATTTCTGTTCTTCCAACCCCATCTACTGATTCCAGGACATTTGTCAGACGTTTTTCCAGATACTCCTCATAATTTTCCAGATTTGTCTGCACATTTCTTACAGAACTTGTCTCTTGTATCGTTTTCTCTGCTTTCGAATCCTTTTTTGATATAGGAAATGCAACAACCAACAGTAAAATTCCCACAAGAAATATCAGCAGCAACTGGTTTTTTCTACTTAAATTATCTTTCCATTGTTCCAGAATCTGTTTCCATTTCTTCTCCATTTTTCCAATCCTCCGGAAGAAAATCTATAATATCTATATTTTCAAAATAATTATCTTTTTCCAGCAACTCTCTTTTCTCCTGCTCATATTCTCGATTATTATATATCTCCCAAAAATTTTGTTCCATTCCTGTCACTTTTAAAATTGGTGTTACCAAAAGTAGGATAAGCACAAGACCTGCAAAAAACTGAATATATTTTTTATACTCTTTTCCCGGCAGCACTTCCAAAACAGCAGTAAATATAACCAGATAACAGACCAGATTCTGAATCCATTCATAGAGCAAATCCATTCTCTTTTCACCTCTCAGGTGGCAGCTGCTGCCACTACAGCAATCGTAATCAAAAACAGTATCATTGTAGTTATAATAATCTGTAACAGCAATTCATACCCCTCACTTACACTGCTGATACAACCTGTGATCCTTGAATCAGATATCGGCTGTATCATTGCCGCAACAAGCTTATACAAAAAAGTCAAGAGTGCTGTCTGGATGATCGGCATAAGACAAATT
Organism: Mediterraneibacter sp. NSJ-151; assembly: GCF_022487435.1. Lineage (NCBI taxonomy): Bacteria > Bacillati > Bacillota > Clostridia > Lachnospirales > Lachnospiraceae > Mediterraneibacter > Mediterraneibacter sp. NSJ-151. Next base: position 97,801 of record NZ_JAKVPP010000002.1, read on the forward strand.
CCAACAATCACGATTGCCCCTGCCATTCCTATTCCATTTTTAATCAATACTGCTGTTCCAAATATTACATCCGCCACACTTCCAAATGTATTCCCAATCCCCGGAATTGCTGTCAGTGATTTTGTCCATGCACTCTTCTTAAGTGTATCCATCGCAGGTCCCAAAAGCCCCTGTACAACATTCACTCCAATCACAATGCCGATCAGACTTTTCAGGCTCCACTGTATTCCTTTTTTTACCAGCTCTGCAAATTCTGACAATACCTCTTCTTCCAGCATATAGTTCATTACCTGAATCATAATGTATAAATTTATGATTGGAAGTAAAAAGCGAAATACCACTATCTCTACCAGGTAGATCAGCACCAAAATAAAATTGTAAAACATCAATGCACTGCTGCTTCCCGCCGCAAACACCACCGACAAAAGATATCCCGGACAGAGTACTTTCATAAATTCCAGAATATTTTCCATTTTTTCCTCTATGCCGGATATTGCAATCCGAAATGAGTTCAAACTCATTGTGATCAAAAGCATATATAAAATATAAAAACTAATCTCCCCCACTTGTTTATTTTGCAATGCATTTGAAAAATTTGTAAATACCGCTGCTGTGATTGCAATAAAAAGAATATGTACCAAATTTGTTTTATTTGCACGAAATTCATAACTAATCTGGTCTTTTACATACGAAAGTATCTTAATTCCTGTTTCTTGAAGATTTCCTTGCATCAATGTTTCCACTATATCTTGAAAACAAATTTTTTCATCCGGAAATAACAGCTTCAGATTTTGATTTATTTCAGAAAAATCCACTTCTCCCAAAATCTTATTTTTTATTTCTTCCTGTAGTATATCGCTTTGATCTTTTTCAGTTTCGGCAGCACTTACATAGAAACACATATTCACACAGATAAATAAAAATAATAGTATTAAATATCCCCTTTTATTTCTCATGAAAGGAACTCCTGTATTGTCTCTAACAACGTAAGCAGAACCGGAATACCAAGGACAAGTATTGTCAGTTTACTAAATATTTCTATTTGCACAGATATTGTCTGATACCCTGCATCTTTGCAAATGCTAGAGCAAAATTCTGCAATATAAGTAATTCCAATCATCTTTAACAACGTATATAGATATACTGTATTCATATTCAAATACTGTCGGATTTCTTCAATTGCATCAACAAAAATTGTTAATCTTTCTACAATACAAGCAAAAATCAAAATACTTACCGCCACACTTATATAAATCCCATATTCTGATCTGCCATTTTTAAACTGTACTGCCATCAGCACACCTAATACTCCGACAATCCCTATCTGAACAATATTCATATTACCTTCACCTTGCTTTGCCCGACTCCTAAAATTATCTTTACCTTCCGTCCATTTTATAATGCAAATAATTGTTTCATCGTAATAAACAAGTCGTAAATATACGGCAGTACCCAGGAAAGCACAAGAACAAGTGCTGCAAAACTTACAAGAAATGCCTGCTCGTCTCTGCCACTATGCTTTAGCACTTGGCTTAGAATAGACACCAGAATCCCAACTGCCGCTATTTTAAAAATTAAATTGATCGTCATGGTGTCCCTCCGTATCACAATAATATCACTACCAGAAAAATTCCTGCCATCACTCCCAGACAACTTCCAATCCGTCTTTTTGTCTCAATTCCTTCTCTCATCTTCTCAATTTCCAGTTCAAGTCGTTCAATATAAAGCTGCAGATTCCGGCTTTCTACTGCTGTGTGATTTTGTCCCAGATAGCATCCCAGCTCCTTTAATTGAATTAAATGAGACGGCTTTAGACTTAATTCTCCCAAGTATTGATCAATCGTACGCATCCAAATTGTAAAAAATTCATCTGCCTCTCTGTTTTCTACCTGCTTTTGCATTGCTAAAAGCCAGTTTTTGTATGGTTGTTTTACCCGCTGTGCTATCTTTCCGAATACTTCACCTATCGGTGCGACACAATATTCTAATTCCCCCTTTAATAAATAAATTAAATGCCGGATATACAACATTTTTTCCAGATAAATTTGTAATTCTTTACTGTACAAAAAACCAATCCCGCTCGTTGCAGCAATCACCAGTATACCGCCTATAATCCGCTGCATAGCAAACTCCCCCGCTCATCATAAATCGTTTTGATTTCCCCCGGATGATGCCTGTTTTCCAAAATAACATAACGTTCAAACCGACGCTTCCTTATCAGATCTCCAAGTACCGGCTTTTGCGATGCTTCCTCCATGTCCATTCCATGTACACTTGCAATTAATTTACATCCACATTGCATTGCATATTCTACCGCATGAACATCTTCACTTGTTCCAATCTCATCAATTGCAAGTACGTGTGGTGCCATTGACCGGATCAGCATGATCATTCCTTCTGCTTTGGGACAACAATCCAAAATATCTGTCCGCATTCCAAGATGATTCTGTGCCACACCAAGATAACACCCACCTAATTCTGACCGTTCATCTACTACCCCCACCGTGCATCCCCGAACATATTGATTTCCATCGGATATCTGGCGAATGATATCTCTGATCAGTGTTGTCTTCCCGCATCGTGGCGGTGATATGATTAACGTATGACATACTTCTCTGTTTTTTGTTATATACTGCATGATTGAATCTGCGCATCCGATTATTTCATGTGCAACACGAATATTCACCGAAGATATGTACTGTAGATTTTTTACTCTGTTATTTTCTAATATCACTTTTCCCATAACGCCAGCCCGATGTCCTCCCTCTATTGTAACGAATCCCTGTTTCAATTCCTGTTCGTATGCATACAACGAATATTTACAAATATAATCCATTGTCTCTCGAATTTCTTCTTTTGTTACAATATGCTTGTTTTTTGCTTTTGATGGCAGTAGCATTTCTACATTTTCATACTCCACAATCAATGGCTGGTCAATACGCAGACGAATCTCTTCTAATTTTTCAAAATCTAATTCTTCATTTTCTATGATTGCTCGAATCGACTTTGCCAGGACATTTAATATTTGTTGCCTTTTTTTATTTTCCCTCATCTTGTCCACCTCTTTAAACAATATATGAAGTGGCAGAAGAATTATGACTAAAAATATTCACCGGACTTTTTTGTAATATATTATGGAAAAAGAATGTGCCTTGACACATTCTTGTGCCTGCGGCGGTCGCTTGTGACACCTACATTATACGCCGCAGTGCGCATCCTTAGCGGAGCGGTTTTTGTATATTAGGAAAGCACTTTCCTAATATACAAAAAGGCGAGGTCTGTGTTCATACACATTCCTCGCCTAAACTCTTATTTTTTATTATTCTGCTACATCTCGCATGCTGAAGCTGAATCTTCCCATCTTATCTTTGCCCATGCAAACAACTTTTACAACATCACCGATATTAAGAACATCTTCTACTTTGTTGATTCTCTCTTTCGAAATCTTGGAAATGTGAACCATTCCTTCTTTTCCAGGAGCGAATTCAACAAATGCTCCAAATTCCTTGATGCTTGTTACTTTACCTTCAAAAATCTGGCCTGCTTCGTAATCTGTTACGATAATGTGGATCATCTTTGCAGCTTCTTCCATCTTCTCTTTATCTGTTCCACAGATTGATACAGCACCTTCATCTGTAATGTCAATCTTCACGCCTGTCTGCTCAATGATTGCATTGATTGTCTTTCCGCGCTGTCCAACTACGTCACCAATCTTCTGTGGATCAATCTGCATCTGCATAATCTTAGGTGCATATGTGCCTACTTCTTCTCTTGGCTGCGCAATTGCTTTATTCATAACTTCATCCAAAATGTAAGTTCTTGCTTTCTTAGTAGCTGCGATTGCTTCCTCAATAATTGCTCTTGTCAGACCATGAATCTTAATATCCATCTGGATTGCTGTGATACCTTTGTGTGTTCCGGCAACCTTGAAATCCATATCTCCAAAGAAATCTTCTAATCCCTGAATATCTGTCAGTACAAGATAATCATCATCTGTCTCACCAGTTACAAGACCTGCTGAAATACCGGCTACTGCTGCCTTGATTGGTACACCCGCTGTCATCAATGACATACTAGATGCACAAATACTAGCCTGTGAAGTAGAACCGTTTGATTCAAATGTTTCTGAGACTGTACGGATTGCATATGGGAATTCGCTTTCGCTTGGCAATACAGGCACTAACGCTCTCTCAGCCAATGCTCCGTGTCCAATCTCACGACGTCCAGGTCCTCTTGATGGTTTCGTCTCTCCTACAGAATATGATGGGAAATTATAATGATGCATATATCTCTTTGTAGTCTCTGCTTCATCCAATCCATCTAATTTCTGTGCTTCTGACAATGGTGCAAGTGTTGTCAGTGTGCAGATCTGTGTCTGTCCACGTGTAAACATTGCAGAACCATGTACTCTAGGAATCAAATCTACCTCTGCTGCCAGTGGACGAATCTGGTCGATTGCACGTCCATCCGGACGCTTATGATCTTTCAGGATCATCTTTCTAACTGTCTTCTTCTGGTACTGATAAACAGCTTCTCCGAGCACTGCAAGCCATTCTTCATTCTCAGCAAATGCTTCTTCTAATTTTTCTGTAATAACACGGATATTCTCTTCTCTTGTCTGTTTGTCATCTGTAAATACCGCATCTTCCATCTCTGCCGGAGGAACAATCTCCTTAATTGCAGTAAACAATTCTTCCGGAACTGCACAGCTCTCATATGCATGTTTTTCTTTTCCACACTCTGCAACGATTGTATCGATAAATGCGATAACTTTCTGGTTCACCTCGTGTGCAGCAAAAATAGCCTCGATCATTTTATCTTCAGGCACTTCATTTGCACCAGCTTCGATCATGATTACTTTCTCTTTTGTAGATGCAACTGTAAGAGCAAGATCTGATACAGCTTTCTGCGCTGCTGTTGGATTAAATACAAATTCTCCATCAACTAAACCAACCTGTGTTGTAGAAATCGGTCCATCAAATGGAATATCAGAAATACTTGTTGCAATCGCAGCTCCGAGCATTGCTGTAAGTTCAGGACTACAATCCTGATCCACTGACATAACCAGATTCTCCAGTGTTACATCATTTCTGTAATCTTTTGGGAATAACGGACGCATCGGACGGTCGATTACACGGCATGTTAAAATCGCATTCTCAGATGCTTTTCCCTCTCGTTTATTAAATCCACCCGGAATCTTACCCACAGCATACATTCTTTCGTTATATTCAACACTTAATGGGAAGAAATCAATACCATCTCTTGGTTTCTCTGAAGCTGTTGCTGTACACAATACAGTTGTATCTCCATAGTGCATCAGAACTGCTCCGTTTGCCTGTTTTGCGACACGATCTACATCGACTCTCAGAGTTCTTCCGGCAAGTTCCATTTCAAACTTTTTATACATGTTTGTTCTCCTTTTTATTTTATCTTTCTGAAAAGTGTCTCATCTATAATTCACTCTTCTGCTTTTCTTTCGTTGTCAGCAGAAGTGTCCGAAACTACTGAAAAAAACAAGAAAACATTCTTACACTTTTCAGTGGTCTCGGGAATCAATCTTCTGCCCGCAATCTTTTATATTATAACATAGGTCCATTGCTTACGCAAGGGCAAAGAAAAAGCCTGATATGATTTTCCTCATATCAGACTTTCCGTTATCTCTTAGGCTTTTGAGCAACTAAAATTATTTTCTTAATCCAAGTTTCTCGATCAAAGCACGATATCTTTCGATATCAATTTTCTTTAAGTATGCAAGAAGTCCTCTTCTCTGTCCAACCATTTTCAAAAGACCTCTTCTTGAGTGGTGATCTTTTGGATTAGCTTTGAAGTGATCTGTCAGCTCGTTGATTCTTGCTGTCAAGATAGCTACCTGTACTTCCGGAGATCCTGTATCTCCTTCGCATCTTCCATATTCTGCAATAATTGCCTGTTTCTTTTCTTTAGAAATCATGTTCTTTTCCTCCTAATAAATATCTTTTATGACCGCCTGACATTAAGCAACGGTTGGAGTCATCCAATTACCGAACGTCGGCTCACAGTTATTAACTATAACATATCTTTCTTATTTTGTAAAGAAGTTTTTCCCATACAAAATATCTTTATCTACGCGTGCTTTCAATTCATCAATCGATGCAAACTTTGTCTCTGGCCGTTCAAACTCATGAAACCATACCTTTACATATTTTCCATAAGTATCTCCAGAATAATCAAACACATACACTTCCGTCAACAAATGCGGTTCATTTTCCACTGTCGGTTTAATCCCTACATTTCCAATTCCATAATATCTTGCACCATCAATTTCAATCTCGCATGCATACACGCCGAACTTCGGTGCGATCTTATGCTCGTCCCATGTAATATTCATTGTGGGAAATCCCAATGTTCTCCCCAACTGGTGTCCGTATTCCACAACACCCTCGGTTCCGTATAAATATCCAAGAAGATTATTGGCTAACGTCACATTTCCTTCTGCAAGTGCTTCTCTTACATAAGTGCTACTAATTTCTCTGCCCTCATACATTTCTTTTTTGATTACATCCAGCTGATATCCACATTGCGCTGCATATTTTTCCAGCATTACCACATCGCCACGTTTCTCATGTCCAAACTGAAAATCTTCTCCGACAACAACTACTGCTGCATGAAATTTTTCAACAAGAATCTGCAAGATAAACTGTTCTGCTTCCATTTCTCGGATTTCTTTTGTAAACGGACATGCGATAAAGCAATCCACTTCTTGTTCCAGTCGTTCTTTTCTCTCCTCTTTGGTGAGTAAAGAATTTCTTCCCATATCAAATGCACACACTACACTTTGAATTTCTTCGGATGCCAACTCCTTGACACGTCCGATCAACTTTTGATGTCCACGATGAAGGCAATCAAACTTTCCCAAAGTTACTGCAGATTTTTTTTCGCTTTGATATGCATTTATGTCTGTTATATATTGCATGCTACTTTTTTAATTCCTCCTGATCCAAAAACATCTTCTCTACCACGAATTTTCGTTCATTTTCATGATAAACAAAAATGCCGATGAAATGTTGTGCCTGATCATATAATCTTATTTGTTCCCCTTCAACAAATTCTGTTGCCTTTGGTTCTTCTTTTAATTTTATCATAGACATTTTCAATTCATTTCCATTGTATGCAAGTGCTTCAAACTTTTTCATTACAATAGCTGCTTTTTTATTCAAAAACATCTCATCAATTGGAATCAATATTTCTGCAAGCTTTTCTTGTTCGCGATATGCTCTGACTTCATCAAGTTTCAAACTATCTTTTAAGTTAAAACAACTCACACGTGTGCGAAGGAGTTGTTCCATACAACCACCGCAGCCCAACTCTTCGCCTATATCATGACAAAGCGTCCTTATATAAGTTCCTTTCGAGCAACTCACTTCCATCCTTACACGCGGTAATTTTACTTCCTTAATTTGAATATCTAAAATCTGAACTTTTCTTGTTTTTCGTTCTACTTCTTTCCCTTCACGAGCCAATTCATATAATTTTTTTCCATTCACCTTCAAGGCTGAATACATTGGTGGAAGCTGATCATATTCACCGATATATCCACAAATGCAATTTTCCACTTGTTCTTCTGTCAGTGCAGCTGTATCTCCCGTTTTTAATACTTCTCCTGAAATATCCTGTGTATCCGTCGTCTTTCCTAAAAGCAGTATTGTCTCGTATGTTTTATTTTTGTCAGTCAGCATATCACAAAGCTTTGTTGCTCTACCAAGACACACCGGCAATACACCTTCTGCATCCGGATCAAGCGTTCCTGTATGACCAATCTTTTTTTGCCCTACGATTCCTCTAAGCTTTGCTACTACATCATGAGATGTATAGCCTTTTTCTTTGTATATATTCAGAATTCCGTTTATCATGAAGCCTATTCCTTTATGCCAATTCCTTTTAACTGTATGTCAATTTCTTTCATAAGATTATTTACTACATCATGCACTGTACCTTTCATCGTACAGCCTGCAGCTTTAACATGTCCGCCACCGCCAAAGTATTTTGCGATTTTACTAACATCAACAGCATCTTTTGAACGAAGACTCACCTTATATTCCTGATATCCTGTCTCATACATAAAAATTGCTACTTCTATCCCTGTGGTGTACCGAAGCTGACTTACAATTCCTTCCAAATCCGATGGCACTGCATTGAAAAATTCCATATCTCTTTTTGACACATAAGAGAAAATACATTTCTTGTCTAATACCATCATACTCTCAAGCAATGCTTTCCCGAGGATTTGATTTTGTACATATGTCTTTTCATAGAATGTCTTATCGATGATATCACTTCCATTTACACCCTTACGGAGCAATTCTGCCGCCGCCTCCATTGTTTCCGGTGCTGTACAGGAATATTGGAACACTCCGGTATCATGGGCAATTCCCATATAAAGTGCTTCCGCGCAATGCAAACTGATTTTATCTTTGTCTATCAATCGATAAACCAATTCTGATGTCGAGCTTGCATCCGGGATTATCTCATTATAATCTGCAAACGCCTCATTACTTACATGATGATCAATACACGCCGTCATCTTTGCACTCTCAAAAAGTGGTGTAGAAAACCCTAATCGTTCTTTGTCTCCACAATCCATACAAATAAAAAGATCATAAACCTTTGAATCATCAATTTCACTATGGATTTTATCTGTATCCTGAATAAAAAGAAAACGATCTGCTAAATTTTCCAGATATACATCAACCTGCAACTCTGGATATTGTTCCTGCAAATAAAGATATAGTCCCATTACAGAGCCGACACAATCTCCGTCCGGACGTATATGTCCCCCGAGAGCAACCGTCTGCTTTTCTGCTAAAATTTCAGATAAAACAATACTCATGTTTATTCCTCACCTTTTTTTGTCAAATCATCTATCATCTTACTCATGTTTACTCCATATTCAATGGACTGATCTAAAATAAATGTAATCTCCGGAGTATTTCTCATATTGATCGTTCTTGCAAGCTCACGACGGATATATCCTTCTGCACTCTGCAAACCTTTCAATGTATCTTCCTGAGCTTTTTCATCTCCCAGCACGCTGATATATGCCTTGCAGGTCTTTAAATCCGGAGCTACTTCAACCGCTACAACGGATGTCATCGGTGCAACTCGTGGATCTTTAATCCCGCCACGCAGTATATTACTTAACTCATGATGAACTTCTGCATTCACTCTTGTATTTTTTATACTGTTCTTTCTCATGTTTCATCGCTCCTTATACGTTCTGCCCCGAACAGATTCTGTCCGGAGCAGTATTTTTAGATTATTTTCTTTCTACTTCAACCATCTTGTATGCTTCTACAAGGTCACCCTCTTTAATGTCATTGTAATTTTCAAATACAAATCCACACTCATATCCGGCTTTTACTTCTTTTACATCATCTTTAAAACGTTTCAGTGATGCAAGAGGTCCATCAAAGATTACAATACCATCACGAGTCAGACGCACTGAACAGTTACGCTCGAAGATACCATCCTGTACATAAGAACCTGCAATTGTACCAACACCGGATGCTTTAAATGTCTGACGCACTTCTGCGTGACCAAGTACTTTTTCTTCAAATACCGGATCAAGCATACCTTTCATAGCTGCTTCCACATCTTCAATCGCACTATAAATAACACGATACAATCTCAAGTCAACACCTTCACGCTCTGCAATGTCTTTTGCAGTTGCATCCGGGCGAACGTTAAATCCGATAATAATTGCATTCGATGCAGATGCCAATGTTACGTCTGATTCATTAATCGCACCAACACCACCATGGATAATCTTAATTACTACTTCATCATTAGAAAGCTTAAGCAAGCTCTGTTTCATTGCCTCTACAGAACCCTGAACATCAGCTTTTACAACAATGTTCAATTCTTTCAAATTGCCTTCCTGAATCTGTGTGAACAGATCATCCAAAGACATCTTACTTTTTGTTTCTTCCAAAAGCTTTGCTTTATTCTGTGCAATAAATGTCTCAGCAAAGTTTCTTGCAGCTTTTTCTGTTTCACATCCCACAAATACTTCTCCGGCATTTGGCACGTCATTAAGACCAAGAATCTCAACTGGCTGTGAAGGTCCTGCTTCTTTCACGCGACGACCTTTATCGTCCATCATTGCACGTACTTTACCATGTGCAGAACCAGCTGCGATTGCATCTCCAACATGCAGAGTACCTTTCTGCACAAGTACAGTTGCAACAGATCCTTTTCCTTTATCCAACTGAGCTTCAATAACAAGACCTCTTGCTGCACGATTTGGATTTGCTTTTAACTCCATAACTTCTGCTGTTAAAAGAACCATCTCAAGTAATTCTTTGATTCCTTCTTTTGTATGTGCTGATACTGGTACAAAAATTGTACTTCCGCCCCAGTCTTCCGGAATCAATTCATACTCTGTCAATTCCTGTTTTACACGTTCCACATTAGCACTTGGTTTATCAATCTTGTTGATTGCAACAATAATTTCAATTCCGGCAGCCTTTGCATGGTTGATAGCCTCTACTGTCTGTGGCATAACACCATCATCTGCGGCTACTACAAGGATTGCGATGTCTGTAGAACTTGCACCACGCATACGCATAGCTGTAAATGCTTCATGTCCAGGTGTATCCAGAAATGTAATTTTTTCTCCATCAACTTCTACAACAGATGCACCGATATGCTGTGTAATACCACCTGCCTCACGATCGATCACATTCGAATGACGGATTGCGTCAAGCAATGATGTTTTACCATGGTCAACGTGACCCATAACACAGACAACAGGAGGACGTTTCACCATATCTGCTTCATCCTCTTCGTCTTCTTTCAAAAGTTCTTCGATCACATCGACAACTACTTCTTTCTCACAAAGAACATCGAATTCCATTGCGATTTCTTCTGCTGTCTCATAATCAATTTCCTGGTTTACTGTTACAACCTTGCCCTGCATAAACAACTTTTTAATAATTACAGATGGAACAATCTTCATCTTATCAGCAAGTTCCTGGATTGTAAGAACTTCAGGAATTGTAATCTGTTTAATTTCTTCTTCCACCTCAACCGGCTTCGGCTGTGGTTTCTGAGGTTTTTTCGCTTCAGCTACCTGTTTCTGCTTTTTACCTTTTTTGCCTTTATTCTCAAACTCTCCGTCACGAAGCTCTTTCTTCTTGTAATCTTTCTCTTTGTCTTTTGCTTTATTTCTCTGAGTTTTCTGCTGTTCTACCATTGGTGCCGGAATAGAATCACGATCTTCTCTGCGTCCCTGTCCCTGTCTTCCCTGTGGACGTGAATTACCTCTGTCATTTCTGTCGTTTCTATCATTTCTGTCATTATTATTAAAGCGTCCGCCACGATCATTTCTATCGTTTCTGTCATTATTGTTAAAGCGTCCGCCACGATCATTTCTATCGTTTCTGTCATTATTATTAAAGCGTCCGCCACGATCGTTTCTATCGTTTCTGTCATTGTTATTAAAGCGTCCGCCACGATCATTTCTATCGTTTCTGTCATTATTGTTAAAGCGTCCGCCTTGAGGCCTGTCATTTCTTCTCTGACCCTGTTCCGCATTCTGTGGACGTGATCCGTTTACGCCGTTTGACTGTGGTTTTGCTGCTGCCACTCCCTGTGTATTCTGACCCTGATTTGCAGGTTTTGCAGTTCTGTTTTCATTCTGTGGGCGCTGTCCCTGGCGGTTTCCATTCTGTGGACGCTGTCCCTGACGATTTCCATTCTGCATTTTTCCACTCTTAGAATTCTGTGGACGAAATACTTGTACGATTGTTTTCTTTTTCGGAGCTCCGTCCTCTGTATTCTCAGCTTTTTTCTTTGCATACTCGCTACGGATTGTATCTGTAACCTGCTCTTCCAAAGTACTCATATGGCTTTTCACTTCCACTTTTTTCTTTGCAAGAATATCTAATAACTCTTTGTTGTCCATTCCCAACTCTTTTGCTAACTCATGTACTCTCAATTTTGTCATATTATAAACTACCTCCTTTATGCAATTACTCGTTGACTGTTTCAAATTGTTTTTGAATTCCCTTTGCAAATCCTTCATCCAATATTGCCAGAGATGCACGGAATTCTTTTCCCATTGCATGCCCTAAGGTATCTTTATCTCCGTAAAAATAAATTGGAACCTTATAAAATTCACACATGTCCCGAAACTTCTTTTTTGTATTATCAGATGAATCTTCTGCTACGATCACAAGTGTGGCACGACCACACTTTGTTTCTCGTTCTGTCATAAATTCTCCACTCACGCATCTTCCTGCCTTTGTTGCAAGTCCTATCAGAGACAATATCTTATCTGGTTTCAAGTTCACTCATCTCCTTTTCCAGACGATCGTACACCTCTGTCGGAATTGCCTGTTTGAAAGACCTCTCAAGTCCTTTACTCTTTACTGCCTTTTCAAAACAATCTTTTGACATGCACAGATATGCGCCACGTCCATTCTTCTTGCCTGTTGTATCCAGAACAAATTCATTCTCCTCTGTTCTTAAAACACGCATCAATTCTTTCTTCGGTTTCATTTCGCCGCAGCCAACACATTTTCGCATTGGTATCTTTCGCTTTGTCGTCAACTATCTTATCTCCTTCCAAAGATGAATATGAATTATTCTTCTGTTTCTACAAATTCGAATTCTTCTACATCGTCTTCTGTATTATCATACTGAGCATCTGCATCTTCTGCATCTGTCTCGTACTCTCCTACATATCCCTCTTCATCCTCTTCCATGTTGTTCATCTGATCCATGTAATCTTCCGGAAGTTCTCCTGATTCGATTGCCTGTGTTTCACTCTTAATATCAATCTTATATCCTGTAAGACGAGCTGCAAGTCTTGCATTCTGTCCTTCTTTACCAATTGCAAGTGAAAGCTGGTAATCTGGTACAATCACGCTTGCTGTTTTCTCATCCGGATCAGCCATAACTGAAATAACCTTTGCAGGACTCAAAGCATTTTCAATTAATAATGCCGGATTATCACTCCAGTTAATAATATCAATTTTTTCTCCACGAAGTTCATTTACAACAGCATTCACACGTGCTCCATTCATTCCGACACATGCTCCTACAGGATCCACATTCTCATCATTAGACCATACTGCCATCTTTGTACGAGAACCTGCCTCACGTGCAATACTCTTAATCTCTACTGTTCCGTCTTTTACTTCTGCAACTTCTGCTTCAAACAAACGTTTTACAAGTTCCGGATGTGTTCTTGACACAAGAATCTTCGGTCCCTTTGTTGTATTCTTAACCTCTACAATATAGAGTTTAATTCTCTCTGTCGGCTCAAACTTTTCACCTTTTACCTGTTCATTTTCTGTCAGCATCGCATCTGCTTTACCAAGGTTGATGCTGATATTCTTGCCTACATAACGCTGAACAATACCTGTTACGATATCTTTTTCTTTTGCAAAATACTGATCAAATACTACTTTTCGTTCCTCTTCTCTGATTTTCTGCAAAATCAGGTTCTTTGCATTCTGTGTTGCGATACGTCCAAATGATTTTGATTCTACAGGAATTTGAGCGATATCTCCAATGTGCAAAGATGAATCCAGCTTTTCAGCATCTTCCAGACTGATCTCGATTGCAGGATCAAATACTTCCTCTACAACTTCTTTCTCTGCATATACAGAATAATCACATGTTTCACGATTCATAATAATTTTGATGTTATCAGATGTTCCAAAATGATTTTTACAAGCGCTGATCAATGAATTTTCGATTGCATCCATCATAGTATCTTTACTGATATTTTTTTCTTCTTCCAAAATTGTCAAGGCTTCCAGTAATTCTGTGTTCATTATTCATTCCTCCTAAATTTATAAAATTTCATTTCTATTTTTTCAACTTCTTGTTACTGCTCAATTTTATCTCAGTCGAGAAGACTCCCACCTCTTTTAGGTGGTGAGTAACAGCAAATTTGTCTCAGTGGGAGTCCAATCTCCGACTAAGATAAACGCTCCGCGAGGATGCACAGTGATTCTGTAAAGAATGTGTCAGCTTACGCTGACCAGAATCACGCGCCAAGTCTCGCGGCTGCTCGACTTGAATGTTTAAAAATCCAGAGCAAGACGGATCAAAGCGATATCACTTTTATTAAATACCTGCTCCGTGTCATCTTCATAAGCAATTGTTACGGTATCATTATCATATGCTTTCAGAATACCTGTAAATTCCTTCTGACGGTCAATTGCCCGATATGTACGAATCTCAACTTCCTCTCCCATGCTTCTCTTAAAATCTTTCTCCTTTTTCAACGGACGACCAAGTCCCGGAGAACTCACTTCAAAAATATAAGCATCTTCAATATAGTCTTTCTCATCCAGAATATCCGAAAACTGACGGCTTACAACCTCACAATCATCCACTGTGATTCCACCCGGCTTATCAATATAAGCTCGCAGATACCAGGTTCCTGCTTCCTTTACATATTCCACATCCACCAGTTCAAATCCATGTCCGGTAACGATTGGTTCTAAAAGTTCTTCTGTCTGTTGTTCGTATTGTTCTCTTCTTGACACGTTATACTTCCTTTCTCACAATGCAATAAAGAAGAGTGAACTTTCGTTCACTCTTCTGCCAAATCCTTTATGTAACTAATGCTTACTATAACACTTTTCAATCTACAATGCAAGAGGGTTTGCATTTTATTTTAAATTTTACTCACTCTTTCGTTGCTGAACACAGATACCGTGAGACTTGGTGCGTAATTCTGGTCAACGAAAGCTGACAGGTTCCTATCAGAATCACTGTGCATCCTCGCGGAGCGTTTATCCTCGATACTTTGTACCAACTCCATCTCTTTTTGCGAGTTTCAAACGATTTAATGTCACTTCTTTTTCATTGTACTGGATCTTTGTCTCTATACCATCTTCATATAAATAAACATGTTCCATCTCATCATTTTTCTGCAAACGGATACCTCTCACTCCTACAGCTCCTTTTTTCTTTTCCGGAACATCTGCAGCAGAAAATTTTAAGAAATATCCATTCTTCGTCTGCAGCACCACACACTGATTGTCTGTTACAACCTGTACACTTAGTAATTCATCATCTTCTTGAAGCTTTGTTGCTGCAATTGTACGTTTTGCAACCTGGAATTCACTTCCATCCACCTGCTTGAGCATCCCTTGCTTTGTCGCAAACAGTAATTTTACAAATCTCATCTGCTCTGCATCACATACCATGATAAT
Source organism: Mediterraneibacter sp. NSJ-151 (assembly GCF_022487435.1). Taxonomy (NCBI): domain Bacteria; kingdom Bacillati; phylum Bacillota; class Clostridia; order Lachnospirales; family Lachnospiraceae; genus Mediterraneibacter; species Mediterraneibacter sp. NSJ-151. The sequence goes on from NZ_JAKVPP010000002.1 coordinate 113,013, forward strand.
TTGTTCTTCGGCACTCGAATAATTTGTCAGATTATCAATCGGGGTTCCCTTATCTCTGAATTTTCCATATGGAAGATCAAGCACTTTCACCTGATGCATTCGCCCTGCGTCTGTAAAGAAACAAATCTTCCCTGTATTCATACAATGCACAACATACTTGCTTTCTTTATCCGCAGCTTCTTTGTTACGCTCATAAACACTGACATCAACCGTCTTAGAATATCCAAATCGGTCCATCAAAAATACAACTTCTTGCTCCTCGATTTTCTTTTCTTCAAATACAGCTTCCTCAGCATTCTCTACAACTGTGCGGCGTTTCCTTCCATATTCCTTTTTAAAGTTATCCAATTCGCCTATGATAACTTCTGACATTGAATCATAATTATTCAAAATATCTTCATATCTTTTAATATTCGCCACTGTTATCTCATGTTCTTTTTGAAGTGCTTCAATTTCGAGTCCTATTAATTTATACAGACGCATTTCAAGAATTGCTGTCGCCTGACGTTCTGTAAATCTAAGCATTGCTGCCATCTTTTTAGAAATATTTGATTTAAATTTGATATTATCTGTCACACCATTTACCAGACAGGCTTTTGCATCTTTCACAGACTTACTGCCTCTCAATATTTCAATAATAAGATCGATCACATCACAAGCTTTGATCAACCCTTCCTGAACTTCTCGTTTTTCCTGTTCTTTTGCAAGTAATGTCTTATATTTTCGCGTTGTTACCTCAAACTGAAAATCGACATGATATTCAATGATCTTTTTAAGCCCCAGTGTCTCTGGTCGCCCGTCTGCTACAGCCAGCATATTTACTCCAAATGTATCTTCCAGACGTGTTTTCTTGTATAGCATGTTTTTCAGATTCTCTACATCTGCACCACGCTTCAATTCCAGTACAATTCGAATTCCCTCTTTTGAAGACTGGTTTGAAATATCTACAATATCTGTTGTTTTTTTCGTTTCTACCAGATTCGCCACATCATTTAAAAATTTAGAAATTCCAGAACCAATCATTGTATATGGAATCTCAGTGATAACAAGCTGTTTCTTTCCACCTTTTAAATCTTCGACTTCTACCTTACCACGAATCTTAATTTTTCCTTGTCCGGATTCATAAATTGAAAGTAAATCATCTTTATTTACAACTATTCCTCCTGTTGGAAAATCAGGTCCCTTCACATACTTCATCAATTGCTTTGTAGTAATCGCATCATTTTTCATATATGCTTTTACCGCATCTACTACTTCTGCAAGATTATGTGTAGGAATGCTTGTTGCCATACCGACCGCAATTCCTTCCGCACCATTGATCAACAAATTAGGCACACGTGCCGGAAGTACCAACGGCTCTTTCTCTGTCTCATCAAAGTTCGGCCCAAAATCAATAACATTTTTATCCAAATCTGATAAATATGCTTCCTGCGTAAATTTAGTAAGTCTTGCTTCTGTATAACGCATTGCAGCGGCACCATCACCCTCAATGGAACCAAAGTTACCATGTCCATCTACCAGTACCATTCCTTTTTTGAAATCCTGTGCCATTACAACAAGCGCATCATAGATTGAACTATCTCCATGCGGATGATATTTACCCATTGTATCTCCGACGATACGGGCACATTTTCTATAAGGTTTGTCATAGCGGATTCCCAACTCATGCATATCATACAATGTTCTTCGCTGTACCGGCTTAAGACCATCTCTTACATCTGGCAATGCACGTGCAATAATTACACTCATGGCATAATCGATATAAGATTTTTTCATCAAATCAGAATATTCTGTTCTGATAATCTGTGATTCATTATTGCTCATAATTTTCTCCTTCCAGGCATCTTAGATATCCAGTTCGGCTTCCGTTGCATTTTCATAAATAAATGCCCTGCGTGGTGGCACTTCTGTCCCCATCAACATCTCTGTAACACTGGATGCCATACGTGCATCTTCAATTTCTACTAATTTCAAAAGTCTTGTTTCCGGATCCAATGTTGTCTCCCAAAGCTGCTGGGCATCCATCTCTCCAAGACCTTTATATCGCTGCAATGTAAATCCACCCTCATGAGTTTTCCGATAACGTTCAAGGGCTGCATCATCATATAAATACTCTTCCTCCCCCTTCTTCGGCATTGCCTTATAAAGTGGCGGCATCGCAATATACACATGTCCTTCATAAATCAATTCTGGCATAAAGCGATAAAACAGTGTTAATAATAATGTAGAAATATGCGCTCCATCTACATCGGCATCGGCCATAATAATAATCTTGTCGTATCGCAATTTAGTAATATCAAAATCATTGCCGTATCCTTCTGAAAATCCACATCCAAATGCATTGATCATTGTTTTTATTTCTGCATTAGCCAGCACTTTATCAATACTTGCCTTTTCGACATTTAATATCTTACCGCGGATTGGCAGGATTGCCTGATAATTTCTGTTTCTGGCAGTCTTTGCTGAACCACCTGCCGAATCTCCCTCAACAATAAATATTTCACATTTCTTCGGATCACGACTCTCGCAATTCGCCAGTTTTCCATTACTGTCAAATGAATACTTCTGTTTTGTCAAAAGATTTGTCTTTGCTTTTTCTTCTGTCTTACGAATCTTCGCTGCCTTCTCTGCACTGGATAACACTGTCTTTAATGTTTCCAGGTTACGGTCGAAATACAGAACAATCTCATCTCCAGTCACTTTGCCAGTTGCTTTTGCTGCATCTGGATTATCAAGTTTCGTCTTTGTCTGTCCCTCGAAACGCGGGTCCGGATGCTTGATCGATACAATTGCAGTCATACCATTACGAATATCTGCTCCTGTAAAGTTCGCATCCTTTTCTTTCAATACTCCAAGTTCACGTGCATACTGATTCATCACTGTTGTAAAAGTTGTTTTAAATCCAGTCAGATGTGTACCACCTTCTGAATTGTAAATATTATTACAAAAACCAAGTACATTTTCATGAAACTCATTTACATATTGAATCACAGCCTCCACTTCAATTCCATCCGCTTCTCCTTTGAAATAAATTGGATCATGAAGTACTTCTTTCTTTTTATTCAAATCACGGATAAAACCTATAATTCCATCTGGTTCGTGATATTCAACATGTTCTTCACTTCCCGGACGTTTATCATCAAAGACAATTGTAAGATTCGGGTTCAGATATGCTGTCTCATGCATACGACTCTTTACTTCTTCTGCACGAAATTTCGTCTTTTCAAAGATTGTATCATCCGGCAAAAAATTCACCTTAGTTCCGGTTTTTCTTGTCTTTCCGACAACCGGAAGTAATCCATTCTCCAATTCAATTGTAGGAATACCTCTCTCATATGCATCATGGTGGATTGCCCCTTCTCTACTGATCCACACATCCATATGTGTCGACAATGCATTCACGACGGAAGATCCAACCCCATGAAGACCTCCGCTTGTTTTATACGCCGAATCGTCAAACTTTCCTCCTGCATGCAATGTTGTGTATACAAGTCTCGCTGCGGAAACTCCCTTTTGATGCATTCCCACCGGTACGCCTCGTCCATTATCTTCAACCGTTGCGGAACCATCCTTCTCTAATGTCACATGAATCTCAGAACAGTATCCGGCAAGATGCTCATCCACTGCATTGTCTACAATTTCATAAATCAAATGATTCAATCCTTTTGTAGATACACTTCCTATATACATACCCGGTCTTTTACGAACCGCCTCTAGTCCTTCCAATACCGCAATACTATCTGCATCATATGTATTTTTATTCGCCATATCCTCTCTCCTTCTCTTGCTTCCTGTATCTTTCCAGAAATTTGATCTTATTCCATCAGACACAGACTGCCTCATGGCATACTTCTTTATATTATCACGAATCTCAATTACTTTTCAATATCTTTTTCTCTATTTTGCAAACATATGTTCTCCTTCTGTTTTCTATCCTATCAATACATTCTGCAGGGTCACAGCAAGTACTTCCATTGCATTTCTCATTTCTTCTACTGTATTGGTTTGAGCCCCTGCCTCAATCAGTAAAGATTTTGGAAGTAAATGTAAATTATAGCGATACCCTCTCAAATAAATATGTCTCGCAAATCCCGGATACATTCGTTCACAGGCAAGCTGCATTTGAAGTGAAAACGCCAAATTATCCTGTATGTAAGGATTATATAAATATTCAATATCTCCATTTGTCCTGGTTCGGCTAAGTCCATTAAAAAACATAATTTTCGCCGTCTGCTTTCCTCCAATATCCGTCACAAGATGTGTCTCTTCTGCCACTCCATCCCTATGCAGATCTATTGCCACTTCAACGGAAGGATTCGCCTCCAGTATTGGTCTGACAGAGGCCTCTGCATTTTCATAGGCATTACTTCTATCTAGTTTTCCATTGATAATATCATAAACCCCTGTGTCATGGATTGTCTCTATCCCTTTCGCATTTAAAAGCTGTGTCAGATACTCTCCGATTCCTACTATACTGGTACTTGGATCTCCTGGTATAGAGTCTGCAAATGTTTCTTGCGAATGCGTATGAAAAATCAAAATTTTCGGCCCCTGACTGCTCTGATCTATTTTCATATTCTCACTAAGCAATGCGTCCGCATTCAGTTGTTCCGGTCCAATCATTGTTGAACTGTCTACAATATAGAAATTACTCAGTAGATAATCAAAATCTCTTAATCTTTCTATCGACAAATCGAGAACCGGCTGACTCTGTGCAGGCACAACTTCATCCTCTTGAGTTTCATTTTCCACCAGATTTCCTTTTTCATCAACATGATTCTCGTCATTTGCCTGACACTCCAGAATCTTCGCAATTGTGTCTTCATCCTCCACCACCTGCTTATATTCTCCTTGTTCAGTAACATAACCAACGAACGGAAACCACCTCATCGTACTCTTAAGCACCCATTGTTTTGCAGTATTTTTCCCTGACAGTTCACTTGCAAATACAATGGATGGCAAAAACATAGTCCCAAGATTTTGTATCAACATTTCATCGAATTGATATTTTATCATCGCCACTCCCGGCTTCACACCTCCGCAGGCATATGAAAATACCAACGTCAACACAACAATGCCTGCTGCCTTTGTCCCCCACCTTGGTATCTTCATATTTTTCACGACCTTCCTTTATATTAAACACCATCTAAATGACAGACATTTATACTTAGACATATTCACACAACATCTCCGTTATATTTATATATGAAATAACATTTTTAATTATTCGTTTTCATTTCTGTAAAAAGCATATTTAACGATTCAGATAAAGTGTAGCTGATTTGCTTTACAAGTTCATCTTCGTTTTTGGGTGTGACAAACATTCCATTTAAATGTGGTGATATCAGTTCTTTAATCAGCTCATATTTTTCACTATTATTATAGCTTCGCAATACATTTCCGACTCCTTTTAACACCTCCGATGTTTCCAGCGCACTAATTAGATTTTCCATAGTATCATTGACAATCGTCGCTGCATCTACAACTGTCGGAACTCCAATTCCGATTACCGGAATGCCCAGTGTCTCTTTTGTAAGACCACTCCTATGATTTCCTACTCCTGAACCCGGATGGATTCCCGTATCTGCAATCTGAATCGTTCGATTTAATCGTTTTGAATTTCGTGCAGCCAATGCATCAATCGCAATAACCATATCCGGTTTTGTCTCTGACACAATGCCTTTTATAATCTCAAGCGTTTCCATCCCCGTCTGTCCCATCACCCCCGGCACAATCGCGCTGACAATTCCATTTTCTTCCATATCCATTGCATATTTCCCATACTCTTTCATAATATGCCTCGTCACTCTTAAATTATCTACAACATATGGACCAAGTGCATCCGGCGTCACCTGACGATTGCCTAGTCCTACAACTAAAATGGAGCAAATTTCTTTCTCCTGCAAATGTATTATCTCCCCAATTTTTCTTGCAAGCTTTTCGGAAATTTCTCTGTGATAATCTTCGTCTGACATTGCCATATTAGGTGCTTCAATCGTCAAATATACTCCCACAGGTTTTCCCATGCTTTTAGCTCCGTTTTCCGTTTCGATTTTAACCTTTGTAATCTGAATCTCCAGTTCTTCTTCATACTCTTCCTCTAAAATCACTCCCGGAATTTCAACCTGATCTGATTCAAAACGTTCTTTTTCTTCCAACGCAAGATCAGTTCTCACATTATATTTTTCTAACATCGTCAATTTTTCCTCTTTTCCTTTTTTCTACTTGTATTTTTTACAGTATTTTTCAAATTATGTATTGACAAGTTCTTCCTATTAGCATAAAATAAACGAGTATGTTCCATTAGAACGTCCGTGTCCGAGTCTAATGTGGACAAGTAAAGTGGTGATTTATCATCCGCTTGAGATATTATTACATTTGAAAATTTATTATTATTTGGAGGTGCTCAGATTGGCTAACATTAAATCTGCTAAAAAAAGAATTTTAGTTAACGAAACTAAAGCTGCTAGAAACAAAGCAATCAAATCTAAAGTTAAAACTGCTATTAAGAAAGTAGACGCTGCAGTTGCACAGAAAGACGTTGAGGCTGCTAAGACAGCTCTCAAAGCTGCTATCGTTGAAATCACAAAAGCTGGAAGCAAAGGTGTATACCACAAAAATACAGTTTCAAGAAAGATTGCTCGTCTTTCAAAATCTGTAAACAGCATTGCTTAATTAATATATAGACGATTTTAAAACATCCGCTACCGTCATGGCGGATGTTTTTTATTGCGCTTGTGACGGTCGCTTGCAACACCTACATTGTACACCACAGTGTGCATCCTTAGCGGAGCGATTTTTATATATTAGGAAAGCACTTTCCTAATATATAAAAAAGCACTGCCCTACAACTATTATTGTTGTAGAACAATGCCTTTTATCTAATCTTATCTTTTCCTGATTTTCTAATTAGTTATTGATCAGTTTATCCTCATCACTCCAGCTATAGAGTTTTCTAATCTCAGCTCCAACCTTCTCTGATGGATGTTCTGCTGCCAGTTTTCTCATGGCTTTGAAATGAGCCTGTCCGCCTGCTTCTGACATATCTAACAGGAAGTCTTTTGCAAATGTACCATCCTGAATATCTGTAAGGATCTTTTTCATTGCTTTCTTTGTATCTTCTGTAATGATCTTTGGTCCTGTAATATAATCACCATACTCAGCTGTATTTGAAATAGAATATCTCATTCCTTCAAATCCTGACTGATAAATCAAATCAACGATCAGTTTCATCTCGTGAATACACTCAAAGTAAGCATTTCTTGGATCGTATCCAGCTTCGCATAATGTTTCAAAACCTGCCTGCATTAATGCACAAACACCACCGCAAAGTACTGCCTGCTCACCAAACAAGTCTGTCTCTGTCTCTGTTCTGAATGTTGTCTCAAGAACTCCGGCTCTTGCTCCACCGATTCCTGCTGCATATGCAAGTGCAATATCAAGAGCTTTACCTGTAGCATCCTGTTCAACAGCTACCAGACAAGGAACTCCCTTACCTACCTGATACTCACTTCTTACTGTGTGTCCTGGTCCTTTAGGGGCAATCATTGTAACATCAACATTTGCCGGTGGTATAATCTGATTGAAATGGATATTAAATCCATGAGCGAACATTAACATATTTCCCTCTTCCAGATTTGGTGCGATATCTTTTTTATAAAGTGCAGCCTGTTTCTCATCATTGATCAGAATCATAATAATATCAGCTCTCTTAGCTGCTTCTGCTGCTGTATATACTTTAAATCCCTGCTCTTCAGCTTTCTTCCAAGATTTGCTTCCTTCATACAGACCGATAATAACATTGCATCCAGAATCTTTCAGGTTCAATGCATGTGCATGTCCCTGGCTACCATATCCAATAATTGCAATTGTTTTTCCCTCTAACATTGAAAGGTTACAGTCTTCCTGATAATAAATTTTTGCTGCCATTTGCCATTCCTCCTAAAATTTCATGTCGGATTATCCCGACTGATTTGTATCTAGTTAAAGGCTTTTAAACCTCTAGCTTCTAAATTAAAAATTACTGCAATCCCTACTTCGATATTCTATAAGGATTATAAATATGTAATATCTTTGCTTCCTCTTGACAATCCTGTGATTCCGGTTCTTGCAAGCTCTAAAATCTCATAACCATCCAGCAAATTTAAAAATGCTTCCAATTTTGACTGATTTCCAGTAAGCTCAATCATAAGTGAATCCTGCTCTACGTCAACAATCTTCGCACGGAAGATATCTGCAACAGAAACAACTTCACTTCTCTGTTTTGAATTCGCTCTAATCTTAACCAGCATCAATTCACGATACACAGAATCTTCATCCTGTAATTTCTTAATACTTCTCACATCTACAAGTTTACGAAGCTGCTTTTCAATCTGTTCCAAAATCAATTCATCACCCGATGTTACTACCGTAATTCTGGTAAATCTTGAATCTGCAGTTCTACCTGCTGTGATACTGTCAATACTGTAGCCTCGTCTACTGAACAATCCTGCAATCCTACTTAAAACACCCGGATTGTTATCAACGAGTAAAGAATATACTTGTCTTCTCATAGTATCTCCCACTTTCCCACAAACGCTATTTTGTTTTATTTATAAAACAGAGTGCGTTCTGTTTTTTTATAATAGCAACTATACTTGTTTTTGTCAACACTTTCTACATTATTTCTCAAAAGTTTTTTCGTACACATCCCAATAGAAAAAGTGGCTGCCAACTTTCGTTGACAACCACTCATAGTTTTTAACTACCTATTACTCTTCGTCTCTGTATCCATTCGGATTGTGTGACTGCCATCTCCATGAATCTGCACACATCTCTTCAATACCACGCTCTGCTACCCAGCCAAGCTCTTCCTTTGCTTTTGTTGCATCACAATAACATGTTGCAATATCTCCGGCTCTTCTAGGTTTAATCTCGTATGGAATTTTCTTTCCACAAGCCTTTTCATACGCTTTCACAACATCCAGAACACTATATCCAACACCTGTTCCAAGATTATAGATATGAACTCCTGTCTGTCCTTTCATCTTTTCAATTGCTTTCACATGGCCAACCGCAAGATCAACTACATGAATATAATCACGTACGCCTGTTCCATCCGGTGTATCATAATCATCACCAAATACACCAAGACATTTCAACTTACCTACTGCAACCTGCGCAATATATGGCACCAAATTGTTCGGAATACCCTTTGGATCCTCACCAATTCTTCCTGATTCATGTGCTCCGATTGGATTGAAATAACGAAGCAGCATCACATTCCATTCTGGATCTCCAACATATAAATCTGTTAAAATCTGCTCTAACATTCCTTTTGTTCTTCCATATGGATTCGTAATCTCTCCCTTTGGACAATTTTCTGTAATCGGAATCTCCGCAGGGTCTCCGTATACTGTTGCGGAAGAACTGAAAATAATATTCTTACATCCATGTTTTCTCATCACATCTGTCAAAATCAGTGTACCTGTAATATTGTTGTGGTAATACTCCCAAGGTTTCTGAACAGACTCACCAACAGCTTTTAATCCGGCGAAATTAATCACCGCTTCAATATTTTCATTTTCAAAGATAGGATCAAGATCTTCTCGATTAAGGACATCCCCCTCATAAAACTTCAAAGATTTTCCTGTAATCTCCTGTACTCTCTCTAATGCCACTTCACTTGAATTATACAAATTGTCAATAACAACAACTTCATATCCTCTATTCAGAAGTTCCACACAAGTATGGCTTCCAATATATCCTGCTCCACCTGCTACTAAAATTGCCATAATCTTTTCATCCTTTCTTTTACAATGCTGTCAAACATAAAATCTTTAATTTAGATTCATGCCTATGCTTCCCACAAATGTTGTGGATAAACACCTGTATCCTTTAATTTCTGGACTGCTGAAACAACAGCTTCTTTGTCCTCTTTATATGTAATTCCGTACCATCTGTCTTCTGAACGCAGGACTTTAACATCTGCTTTATCTTCCTCTATCAGATCACTTACTACAGATGGAAGGAAATACTCACATTTCATAGGATTTTCTTTCAATCCTTTTTCCAAAAACTCTGGGAAACGACATTCCAGTTCTTTTAACATACTTGCTGTAAATCCAAACATGTTCATAGACACAATACTATCTGCTGCAATATCTTCCCATGTCTTCCCATCATCCTCTGTAAACTGTACGCCCATATCACGCTGCTCTATGTGTGTACGTTCTGTGATTCCTGTCAGAAATGCATCCTTATCCATCTCACAGATTCCTCTGGAAACATATCCATTCTCTGTCAATGTATTAGACAAAATGTAGCCTACCATTGCATAATGATACTTCTCATCATCTTCATTTTCAGTCAGATAATTATAAATCTCCTGGAATGCATGTACTCCATAATAATCATCTGCATTAATTACTGCAAATGGTCCATCTACTACATCTTTACAGCTTAAAATTGCATGTCCTGTACCAAATGGTTTTACGCGTCCCTCCGGAACTTCAAATCCTTCCGGCAGTGTATCCAGTTCCTGATATACATACTCGACATCCATATACTGGCTGATTCTGTCTCCAATTCCCGCTTTAAATTCCTTCTCAATTGCTTTCTTGATGATGAATACTACTTTTTCAAATCCGGCACGCTTTGCATCATAAATGGAAAAATCCATAATAATATGTCCTTCATTATCTACCGGATCAATCTGTTTTAATCCACCATATCTGCTGCCCATACCTGCTGCCATAATTACTAATACAGGTTTCTTCATTGTTATCTTCCTCCATCCTTCATCGTAATCAGTATACTTCGACTATATTTTCAAATCAATAAACGAAACGTGCATAATACGTTAAATTTATGTAATTTTGTTGCACGCTGTCTATATCTTTTGTAACAAAAATGCTATTTTTTCTGCGCTTCAATCTTTTCAGCCAAATCATTCAAATACACCCAGCGATCCATTTTTTCTTCAAGCTGTGCTTCCGCCTCCGATTTTTCTCCCATCAATTCTGAAAGTTTTGCAGAATTCGTTGCATTCTCCATAATTGCTGCATCCAGATTCTCAATTTTTTCTTCCAGTTCAGCAATCTCGTCATCTATCATATCATATTCTCGTTGTTCTTTGAAACTAAACTTTAATTTCACCGGTTGATTCTGTTTCCATTCTTTCGCGTTACTTTTCTTTTCTTCCGGCGTATTTATCGCTTTTTCGGAACCACTTCCCGGATTACTTCCGGTTTCTCCCATTCCCATTCTCTGTCTTGTTTCCAGATAATCCGTATATGCACCTTCATACTGTTTTAATTTTCCATTTCCTTCAAATGCAAAAATCCGCTCAACTACATTATCCAAAAAATACCGATCATGGGATACCGTAATAATAATTCCAGAAAATGAATCCAAATAATCTTCCAAAATAGTCAACGTTGGAATATCCAAATCATTTGTCGGCTCATCAAGAATCAATACATTCGGAGATTCCATCAAAACCTTGCATAAATACAATCTTCGCTTCTCTCCACCAGACAATTTTTCAATCGGAGTATATTGCATTGCCCCATCAAACAAAAATCGCTCCAGCATCTGCGAAGCCGTAATTCGCCCTTCCTTTGTCGGTACATACTCGGCCACATCTTTGATGTAATCAATCACTCTCTGTTTGCCATCCATATCTGTGACTTCCTGTGCGAAATAACCGATTTTAATTGTATCTCCGATTTCAACTTCGCCTTCATCCGGCTGAATCACTCCTGTGATAATCTTCATCAATGTAGACTTTCCACACCCATTCGGTCCGATAATTCCTAAACGCTGATTCTTTAACACAATATAATCAAAATCGTCGATTACCCTCTTCTCTCCATAACTCTTACTTACATGGTGCAGCTCGATCGTCTTTTTCCCCATTCGCGTTCCAATTGAATCAAGCTCTACATTCTGATCTGTAACAGGTGCTTTCCCGGCCTTTAAAGCTTCCAATCTTTCCAATCTGGCTCTCTGCTTTGTTGAACGTGCACGACACCCTCTTTTTGCCCACTCCAATTCCATACGAAGTACACTCTGTCGTTTTCGCTCCGTTGCCAGTTCCATCTCCTCGCGTTGCGCCTTCATCTCCAAAAACTTTGAATAATTCGCCACATAAGAATAAAGCTTACCATGACTAATCTCCAAAATCTTGTTCGTTACACGATCCAGGAAATATCGATCATGTGTAACCATAATTACAACACCACGGAATCGATTCAAATAATCCTCCAGCCATATAGCCATCTCATTATCAATATGGTTCGTAGGCTCGTCCAAAATCAGTACATCTGCCGGATTCACTAACGTTCGCGCAAGTGCAACACGTTTTTTCTGTCCTCCCGACAAATGCTCGATCAAAGCATCATGTTCTGTAATCCCCAAATTATTCAACACTGTCTTAGCTTCACTCTCCGTTGCCCAATCCTGGCTCAGTTTCCCATCAGCGACATAAGACAGTACCGTTGCTCCATCTGGAAATTCCGGGTTCTGCGGAAGATATGTTACACGCAATCCATTCTGGCGGATTACCTGTCCCTCATCTGGTTCTTCCAACCCCGCAATAATTTTTAATAATGTTGTCTTTCCGGTTCCATTGATTCCAATAATTCCAATCTTATCGCCTTCGTGAATTCCATAAGAAACATCATCAAAAATCTTTTTCTCTCCATATAATTTACTAACATGTTCAATATTTAAAACATTCATTTAAAATCCTCTTGCTTAAGTTTCTTTTACGTCAACGTATATTCAAATCGTACATTCATGACATGTAACGCACGATATCCCATATTACTGATATGCTAACGCTCACTTATCATATCATGTTCTGTAATATATTGCAAAAGGGCTTCGCATCCTTCTTTTATATCATCGTAAGTAATGTCAAAATTACCTGTATACCATGGATCCGCAATACTTCTCGGAGAATCTGTAAAATCCAAAAGCAACTGAACCTTGTTCTCTGGATCTTCTCCTAAAATCCGCATCATATTTCTTCTATTCTCACGATCCATTCCGATGATATAATCAAATTCATCATATTCTGATTTTTTCATCTGACGCGCCCTGTGATCTCCACAAGGGATTCCCATTTTTTGTAATTTTCGGCGTGTTCCATGATGGACCTGATTGCCGATTTCTTCCCGACTGGTAGCTGCGGAATCAATGTAAAACGAATCCTCCAGACTGGATTTTTTAACTAAATCTTTCATAACATATTCTGCCATGGTAGAACGGCAGATGTTGCCGTGGCAGATGAATAATACTTTTATCATTGTTGCATAACCTCGCATTTCTTAGTTTTTCTTGATATTTCTGGCTTTGTGAGCCTTTGTCAATTTTTGCTTTCTGGCATAAGTTGGTTTATTTTCGCATAATATCGTCCGCAAAAGGTGTAAAATCAGGTGTATTTTTTTAGACTTTACACCTTGCTATTTTTAATCGAAAATCGTAATTACACAATCCGCAGCCGGGCAACTTCTTCTCTGGCATCTTCAAGATTTACGTGCGTATATGTATTCAGCGTTACACTGATGTCTGAGTGACCCATAAGGTACTGTAATGTCTTCGGATTCATCCCTGATTTTGCCATAATGGAACAATAAGTATGTCTGCATACATGTGGAGTAATATTCGGCATCTGGACTTTGTAAATATTATTGTACTTCTGAACAATATGCTTAAAATAATGCTCCCAGTGCAGAGAATAACAGATACTCCCGTTTTTATCAAAGTATAGAAATCCTGCTTTTCCATTCACCATAGGTTCTGCTTTCGGTGGATTTCGTTTTTCTACAATCTTTCTAAAACATTCCTCCACATCCGCAGTCATAGGTATCTTTCTTGTTCCACTGGTTGTCTTTGTTTCTTGAATATAATATCCGATTTTTGATTTTTTCTGCAATTGATGATCAATATTAATCGTATGCTCTTTAAAATCAATATCAGAAATCGTCAGTCCACAGAATTCTGAGATGCGAAGCCCCGTCTTAAACAATATATAAATACCTTCATAGTATTTACTGAAATGTGCATCATCCTTTACAAATTGTAAAAACTTACGTTCCTCCGCTCTGCTGATTGCTTCTCTAGTCACACTGTCATTCACAATCACTTCCATTAGCTGAAACTGAAATGGATTCTTCCTGATCAGATCATCGTCCACCGCCAGCTGAAATGCCGGACGAAGAACTCCACGGATCGAATGAATGGAACTATAGCTTTTCTTTTCTACCTGCTGAAGATGTATCAGCCAACATTTGGCATCTGAAATTCGAACTGTATCAATTCTTCTTTTGCCAAACGGATCTTTCTTCAATAGATTCAGAACTGTTCCGTATCCTGCAACCGTTGTTGGTCTGACACCGGTTTTCGTTGAAGTATATTTTTCAACCAATTCCAGCACCGTCATATTGCCGCCATTTGCTGCAATCTGTTCAAAGTGATCTGCCTGGATTTTCTTCTCCATCTCTCGAAGCGACAATGTACGACGCTTTCCTTTCGGAGTTGCATCGTTACGGTCTAATCGCCAGCTATATACACAGCGTTCCTTTCCCATCTCATCGATATACTTAAATCGATATCTGCCATCAGATAACTGTATTTCTCCATTGTGTAATATACGTCCTCTATGATCTCTCCTTTTTTCACTCATAATATTTTCGTCTCCTTCATCAAATGTTCATTTAACTTGGAAGACCATCTCGGTGTGTTCATTATAACACAAGACATTCTCTTCGCTAAGATAAAATAAACATTATTTTCAACGCTATTTTTGCAGTTCTTATGACTTAAACTGTGCCGGTTGTGTCCAGGTACTCTTCAAATAATTTTCTTTTAAATCGGATGTGTGAACCAACTTCCAAAATAAAATCCGCTCCCTCATTTTCACCTGCAATTTGTCTTAATCTCTTCTCGCCAATTCCATAATATTCTGCTGCTTCGGAAACATTTAAAGAATATTTCTTCCATACAGGTATCGTTCTGTCAGTATTATTCATACGCATTTCTCCTCCCCTCCGTTGGTATCAAGTAACTTTTTCGCTTTCTCCATTTTCATACTCGCAATCACTTCTCGCTTACTTGCACCTCCAACATACATTGGCGTACACATTTCTAAAATGCGATCATAAATACGCCTTTTATCTAACGTGGTCTCACTTTTTATTTCTTTTAGCGGAAGATTAGTTGTGATGATCAAAGGTCGTCCTGAACGGATTCTGCGATCTATAACACCGAAAATAATTCCTAATGCATACTCCGAATTTCGTTCTACTCCAAGATCATCAATAATTAAAAGCTGATAAGAAGCCAATGCATTGATATATTCCGTTTTATCTGCGAGCGGAAATATATCATCGATAATGGTATTAAAATTTGTCATCTTTACCGTTACTTCCCGCTTCAAAAGTTCATTGGCAATGCACCCGGCAATATAACTTTTTCCAGTGCCAACTGGTCCCCAGAACAAACAACCCATATGATTTCTTTTCATTTCTTCCCAGTTATCAACATAATTTTTTGCCTTATGCATTACCGCATCTGACATATCTGCATTTTCAAATGTCCACTCTTCCATTCTGCTCTCGTCAAAACAGATGCTCGTATTTCTACTGACTAATTCCCGGTGCTCTTTATCTTTAAAATATTTTCGTTCTTCTTCATTTGCTTTTCTGTCACAGGCACATTGTCTGGAATGTTTCCTCAGCCCCATGAATCCACCATTTGGAAAATAAGCTTCTTTCGCTTCCCCACAGACTTTGCAATATTGCAAGCCATCACTGCCTACACATACGGTATCTTCTTCTCTCATCACAAACTCTCTCCTTCTCCATAGCAATAATTTACTTCATGATATTTATTTCTTTTATATTTCTCAGTTACTTTACTAGGTGCCATATTTCCGACTCCTGCACAGCCATTTTTATGACCAGATGAAGGTTGCTTTTCCGACTCTGTTATAGCCATCTTTTCATCCGTATTATTGTCAACCGGCTGTAAACCTATCTCATCAGATGGAATTCTCACATATAAATGATTGGGTTTTGAAAATCCACCAGACCTGCGAACTAATAGTCCCACATCATCTAATTCCTTCAATGCTGTTTTTACAGAAGACTTGCATTTGCCGATTTGAACAGACAATTCATCTATTGGAAATATCAGATAAACATTTCCATACTTGTCTATCCAGCTATTCTTTCTCGATATCCGTGCCCGGTCATACAAAATCATATAAAGAAATTTTGCATTTTGAGAAATGCGCAGTTTTAGCAAAAACTTCGGAAACTGGAAGTACTGAAGCATCTGCTCTGACTCCTTCATGTATTCATATTTCATTCTTTTCTCGCCTCATTTCTTTTTCTAATTATTGTAAAAATCATTTTTATGCCAGCTCAAAAATGTCCTTACACATATTCAAAAGATGAAGGGCATAAATACAGGCTCCTGATAGGAATTTTTTATTTTTTCCTGCAAAAAAATGTTCTTACATAATACGAAACGCTGAGAGACATATTTACAGCCCCCTGAGGAGATTTTTTTCTTTTTCGGTTAATTGAATACTTAAAAACAAAAAAACACCCACCTATTCCAGGTGAATGCCTTATCAAAATTTCATTATTTTGTTGTCCGTGATGCTTACTCAGAAACGCTTGCGTGTCTGCTAAAATGTAATTGCCAGCAATTATATTTTCACGTGGGTATGGGGACGTAATCCCCATCAAGGTCTGCTACTCGTAAGTAATACAAAATTGTCAAAATGACAATACTGTAATACACGGGTGGATCTTGCTCTGGTATTTTCTCCTCAGCAAATCAATTTGTAATATTTGGATATTATCCTACGGCCATTCTCTAAGAAAATGTTTCTACAAAAACCCGGTCGAGCCTCCTAATATTATTCGCCATGTCCTTCAGTTCTCCCATTCGTACAGATTTCGCATTCATGAATTCAGGACCTTTTCCGATGTCCTATATATTGCAATCTATACAAACCGTAAAGGACACCGGCCGTAACCATAAGAAAAATACTTATAAAAGACACACCCCATATCTATTGCCAAATAGATATAGAAGTGCGCCCTCTCTAACTTGTTTCTGCCAATTATTTTATTTACGCCACCTGCTTATATCTCATAAACACATACTCAAATATCAGCTTGCGATATTCAAATATTCTCTGATCTGAATAACTTTCCGGCAATTCTTCCCACAGAATCTTTCCAATCAATGTGTCTACCTCAGCCTTGGTCTCCTGCTTGTCAGTCCAGTGATCCAGCTCTGCTATCTTTATTTTAATCTTATCCAACAAATCTACAGCAATCTTCTTAATTTTCTTGATATCCTCTTTGGAAAGATTTTCATCAAAAAGCATATCATACATAGAAAGTTCTTCATCGCTGCTGAATCCTTCACGAACATAGCGCTGTTCCTCTTCATTCATGGAATTTGCCAGATTCATCAGTTCCATAAATGTCTTTTCAATATTAGCCCTATCCTGCTCCGAATTATATTCCTCAATAATCTGCTGATACCGTATGTAATAATCCACTCTGCGAGGATTCTCCCTCATCATGGCATCCAGCCTGACTTGAATCAATTCATCCAAATCCATGAATGCCAGATTTTTCTTTTTAATTCGAGCAAACTCTCTCCGCAATAAATCAAAGTCAATTTTGCTGATATCAAAACGTTTTGCAACTCCACGATCATCCGGTGTTCTCTCAATCACGATATAATCACCCAGAATTCCGTTAATCTGCACCATGATATCTGTATTATCAACATGCTTCTTTTTTTTCTTTAATTCATCAAAGATAGCAATAATGGCATCTTTCCTTTCACGGTCTGCCTTGGAAATATCATCACGATCCAGATATTTCATCATACGATTAAGTTCATTACCGTATGTCATAAACTGTTTCTTTGATTCCCTGGAGTCGGATACTGCATTAGCTGCTGTCAGTAGTAAAGAAATCTTTGCAAAATCCTTTGCATATATCAGATCATCCAAATCAAACTTTTTAGACTTCAAAAATTCAGTGGCCACAGCAATAGTTTCAAGCACTCTTTCTATCAGCTCGCCCTTGTCTATCGTCGGGTCAGTACTTCCATCACCCACATTGGCGGTATAATCAGCAAGTGCCTTTCTCAGAGCTTTAACAATACCTATGTAATCAATAATAAGTCCATTGCTCTTGCCTTCTGCCACGCGATTTGCTCGGGCAATGGTCTGCATAAGAGTGTGTGCCTTAAGTGGCTTATCCAAATACAGGCATGACAAACACTTCACGTCAAAACCGGTAAGCCACATTGCGCAGACAAATACTACTCTCAGCGGATTATCTTTATCCTTGAATTCCTTATCTAACTCCCGCTTTTCCATCTTTTCACGATGATACTTGATATCCAGATTCCATTTTTTGAAGGTCTGAATTTCATTCTGTTCCTGCGAGATAACAACTGCCATCTCCGTTTCCTTCATCCATTTCAGTTTTCTCTCCAATTCCTGGACTTCCTGTTGTGATGCGGTCTGTATCTGCTTTTCTAAATTCTTAATATCGTCCTGCCAATATTTCTGCACAAGATCATACATTCGCACGCAGGTAACTTTATTCAGGCAGACAAACATGGCCTTGCCACTGGTCCACAAATCAGAATAATGTGACACAAAATCCCTAGCTATAGACTTAAGTCTCGGCTCAGCAGTAAGCAAATGTATTTCTTTTTCAAATTCGTGTTCCAGCTTCTCCTCCTGCACCGGATCCATATCCGCAGCTTCAATGGCGTCAAGAATCTTGTCCGTAATATCTGGATTATGGATATCCAGAATCTTTTCTCCTCGATTTTCATAATATAGAGGAACGGTCGCCTTATCTTCTACCGCACGCTTAAAGTCATAAATGGAAATATATCCACCAAAGGTTCGCTCCGTAATATTATCATTAGAAAGAAGCGGTGTGCCGGTAAATCCGATTCTGGAAGCAGTAGGCAACAATCCAACCATATTGTCGGCAAAAACTCCATACTGGCTTCTATGAGCTTCATCAGACATGATAATAATATCGTAATCCGGAATGATTGGCTCGTCCACTTTCTTATTAAATTTCTGTATCAAAGTAAAGATAAAACTCGGATTTCCATTTAACTTATTGATTAAATCCTCTCCGCTTGTCGCTATAAACTTGGATGCCTTAGTTTTGCCCAATAATCCACAATTTTCAAAGGTATCTGAAATCTGGAAATTCAACTCTTCACGGTCCGTAAGAATAACAATGGTAGGAGATCCTGCAAACTTTCTGCGAATCTTCTGGGACAGAAAAACCATAGAATAGCTTTTACCGGAGCCTTGCGTATGCCAAAACACACCCAGCTTACCATTATTCAGCTTACGTGCCTCATAAGCCTTGACTGCTTCATTTACACCAAGATACTGGTGGTTTCTCGCAAGAATTTTAACTGTTTTACCTCCGGAGTGATCAAAAAGAATAAAATTCTCCAAAAGGTCCAGGAAGTTCTCTTTCTTGCAAATTCCGCGCAGCATTGTTTCTAGGGCTACACTGCCCTGCTCCTGTTCGGATAGTCTCTTCCACTCATGGAAAAATTCATACTTACTTCCCAAGGTACCAACCTTAGCTTCCACACCATTGGATAACATCAGAAATGCATTATAATAAAATAACTGTGGAATGGTATCCAAATAATCTGTATAGTTGTCTGTATACGCATTCTGAACATCCACAGAGTTCTTTTTCAATTCAATAAAAAGAAGGGGAATGCCATTTACAAAACCAACAATATCGGTTCGGCGACGATATAGATCACCGTAAATTTTCATTTCCTTTACCGCTAAAAAATGATTCCGCTCCATATCGTCCGGATGCTGAAAATCAATAATCATTGCTCGCTTTTCTTCCATCTGGCCATTTGGCTTTTTCTCTGTAACCGGAATTCCATCTCGGATATATGCATATTTTTCTTCATTAATCTGCATCAATGGTGCGGAGGAAAGATACTTTTCTAAGGTACCCTGGGCTTCTACCACCTGAACGTCCGTAATCCATGGATTAAGCGTACGAATAGCCTTTTGAAAATAACGTACCAAAAGAATATCCTTGTAAGAGCTTCTTCCAAAAGTCCCATTTGTTCCAAGGATTTCCTTATTATAAGCAAGTTCTACCTGCCAGCCCAGTTCATCAGCAAGCAGATGTCCTGCGCTTTCTTGAACTAAAATGTTTTCTGAATAGTCATAGCTCATAGAAATCCCCCTCCTCCTTTATCATCTCGTTAAGACAACAATCGTCATTTATCTTTATGATCATCATTATCATAACTTTTAAAAAGGTATAATAATCCGTAGTCATAGTTTTTTCGTCAGTGATAATCGAGTCATGTATATATCTATTTCTGATAGCTTTTCCATCGCTAAACTCAGAATTATTTAATAAATAGTCAAAGTATTGATATTCCGGTTTGGTTAACAGTTTATTGTCAGTTACGATTTCTCCTTTAGCAATCAATTCTTTAAGTATTGGAGATTTCATATACTGCATTGAAATCACATTTTTCTCATAAAGTTCTTTTAATAGAAGTACTCTTTCTTTTTGACATTTAATAACTTCATCTTCAAGATATATTACTCCTCTTTCAATCAACCATTTTATGGCCTCTTGATTATATGGTTGACAATCTGCAATCCCTATTTCTTCATTCAAAACGAGTTGAACCATATTATCATATTGGGAGCCTGTCTTTTCTGTATATGCAAGCATATTCTGATCAGAAAACATAAAGTTCATTTCTTTAGTAATATCATCACTATTTGCGTAACAGTATTTATTCTTAATCAAACTGGGGACATCCTTTATTCGCGGTGAATCAGTAATATACCTAAATAAGTCCAAATCTATTTCTCCATCATCACAGAACATTTTGTATTTGCTTAATACACCATCAATAGCAGATGCTAATGTCTTGCATTTACTCAAAATGCTGTCATTTGGTTTTGGCATGTTACACGTAAAATTTCTAATTCCAAACTCCTCAAACAAATAACTTTCAAAAAACCATTTTATGACATTCTCAATATTAATACCAAGAACATTCAATTGCTTAACATATCCCGCCATTTGAATATCGGACAACGATTCCAACATATCAAACGCTGTTCCCTTTTTATACATTCCTTTACCTCTGACTGAAAAGAAATCAGACAGAGCACTTTTACCATAATTATTTGATGCGTACGTACATCTGGTCTGGCTATCGGTATATTCAAACAAATATATAAAATTATTAAGCAACGTTGGATAGTCGGTATTACTTTTTATCCATCCAGTATCATATTCTAATGTCCATTTTCCATTTTCATTTCGAATATTTTTTACATTTTCATATGGACCAAACGACACACAAAATCCATATTCATGTGTAAATGCAGACTTATTACTATTCCAAAATTCTGTATTTCTCTGGTCTGCCATTTTTTTCATTTTAGGACTTATTGGTAATTCAGGAGTATATTTTGCATTTATGATAAGCTGCAAGATATTTGGATTAACATCTTCCCCCTTAAGATAAGCCTCTATCAACTTAACTCTCTTATCTACGGTAAAACTCCTTGGAATATATACCTTTTGCGCTTTCTCATGTTCCTCTAAATAATGAGAAACAATAAAGTGTAAACCATATGTCTGCTCTTCAAGCAAAAGTGTAATTTCTTTGTCAAAGTATTCAACAAACGACTTGTCCTGCAATATTTGAAACGTATTCCAATGAAGCCCTTTTAATACATCACATATCTTTTTTCTGGAAATACATGTGTAAGTCTTAAACTTATAAAAGAAATCTCTAAAGTCGTCCCAATAACTCACATAGCATTCATCAAAAATTGCGACAATATTATCCTCTGTAATTGACTTGAAAAACTCATGAACAACATTATTTAATTTCAATGTTTTTCTTTTGTGCTCGCTATATTTTTCTTCCGTCCACCCAGGGATTTCAGAAACGATTTCGAAAAATAATTTTGTATGATAAAGCTCAAATACCTTGTTTATATTTGTCAAATCAATTTGATTTTGAGCATAAGAATCCAGTATGGCGACAACTTTCTCTTCATCGCCATGGAAACATAATCTGGCATCAAAATAATCTTTATGTTCAAAATCCTTCAAAATAATTTACACCTCGATTTCTCCACTGATAAGTTTTGGTAATAAACAATCTCTCACTTGAGATAGTTTTTTTATGTTTCTGCTCAGTACATATATCTTCTCAAATATTGGTTTGCAATAATCGTAATATAGTTTCCTAAGTTCATCGTTTGGATATACCACTTCAATATTTCCAAACTTAGTTTTATTTACATTAGTCATTGTGGCTCCATTACTACCAACACCTTCTAGCAATTCTTTCAACCGCTTCATTGATGAATATACATAATATAAATCTTGCTCATTATTTAGAATAATAGAATTAATCTGCTGATTTGTTTGACATAGTTCAATTGCAATATTCACTAAACCAACTGTTGCAATACAAGAAACCATGATTCCGTTCTTTGGAATATACTTATTCTTTTGCGTGTTTGCCCCCTCATTAGTTAAAGTAACCTCTGTAGTTATAGGAAAAACACAACCATGCATATCAGGTATTTTTATAAAAGGAATATTGCCTCCATAATACTGTTCTTTAGAGGTAGAAGGTGTTTTTCCTGTTATGATTTCTCCCAAATCAGATATTTTTTTCTGGATCCAGCTTTCCGGAATTCCATCCACAATTTTGCAATTCTCATATCCAGGAAATCTCAAATCAACAAACCATTCCTTGTATAGGCGCTGGGTTACCTCTTCGAGAAGTTTAATTTGTTTTTCATTATTATAAATTAATTTGTCATATGTAGATAACACATTAGCAATCCGATGCTGCGTCCCTATATCAGGCACTTCTGCTTCATACACTGCCAATCTTCCTTGACTAAGATTTTGGATATTCGCACCAATTGCAGTTCCCGACATTGCTTTTCTAAAACCTTGATTTTTAAAATGGTATGCCCAAAAAACCGGGTCATGCTTTTCTAAATCCTTTAAACGTGCTCTGATGCAAAACCCTGAAAATGTAATCTTTGTCGGTGGATTCTGTATCAACATACATCTTCCTACTAATTCCTTGTTACCGTTTGACCTTACAAAAACAATATCTCCATCAACAAGTAAATCATTTTGACGAACAATATCTTCTTTTACTTCCTCAAGTTCTTTATAATCCGGGTAAAAACGATTTCTAAAATTAGATACCCCAATAAGTTTTATACCTTTAGAATACGCTTCTTTTCCAAAATTTAATCCATTGCCAAACTCAGCTATATCACCCAGTTTTACTCTCGTCCAACTCATACCCCCATCTCCTTCATATTCTTTGAAATGGTATCCATCAAATCATTGGACTCAGCCTGTAATGATAATAATTCCCGATGGATTTCAGCCATTCTTTCTTCAAAGTCAACATCATCATCTTCAGCCGGAGCTACACCTACATAAGCACCGGGAGTAAGAGACCATCCTTTTTCTTCAATTTCCGACAAACTTGCCACTTTGCAAAGCCCCAGGATGTCTTTATATTCTCCTTCACCAAATTTCTCATAAATCCAGACTGCTTCCTTAGCCACAGTAATCTCATCATTTTTTGCAGCTATCATTTCATCATATTTAGCCTGAATTCGTTTTTTATCCTTTCTATCAGCCTGTTCTATTTCCAGCTTTGCTTTCTTCTGCAAATCCTTTAATTCATTCTTTAAAAGATGCAGAGTCTCCTCAAAAGGAATCGCCTGTCCCAGAATTTTTCTATATTCCTCTAATAAAGCTGTATACTTGTCCTTTTCTCCACGATACAGACATACTATGGCATTCAGATTCTTTAACTGCCACTCGTTCCACTCATTCAAAGTGCGGTCTACTACGGTATAATAATTTCTGGCATCTATAAACAGAACCTTATCCTTCAGTTCCTCAGCCTTTCCTTTATCAAAGAACCATAGAGAACATGGCAGGCCCTTCGTATAAAAGAAGTTATTGCCTACAGAAACCATTACATCCACATGACCTGTCTTCACCAGTTTTTCACGAATCTCTTTATCCCGTCCCTGACTGTCTGTTGCAGAAGAAGCCATAACAAAACCTGCACGACCTGTCTCATTCAGATATGCATAGAAATAAGAAATCCAAAGATAGTTTGCATTTCCTATTTCCTTATTTTTGTTTTCCTTTGGCACACCAAAAGGCAGTCTTCCAGCATTGGCTGCTGTTTCTGCCTTTACCTTATCTACATTAAACGGTGGATTTGCCATAACATAGTTACACTTGCCTTCCAGATGATGGGCATCATGATAAAAACTGTTTGCTTCATCACCAGATTTGATTATACCGGTAAGTCCATGAACCGCCATATTCATAAGGCAGAGCTTAGCATTATATTCTACCTTCTCCTGTCCATAAAAAGTCATACTCTTATTAGCCTGAAGTCCAGTCTCATTTACGAAATCACCAGTCTGCACAAACATACCGCCTGATCCACATGCCGGGTCCAAAAGTATTCCGTTCTTTGGTTCAAGGATATTTACAATCATTTTTACCAGTGATTTTGGGGTAAAGAATACACCATCGTCAGACGCAATGTTTTTTGCAAATTTATTCAGAAAGTACTCATAGATACGTCCGATTACATCTCCACCCACTTCATCCAAAGCGTTGTTATTAAAGATTCTGAGCAGTTCACCAAGAAGCTCATCCGAGAAATCGGTGTAGCTTTTAGGAAGAACACCTGTAAGCTGATCACTCTGCTGTTCCACCAATTCCATGGCATTATTCACCACTTCCCCCAGACTTCCCATGGTCTGTCCGGATACATTTAATAGTCCCAGAGAAACAATATTCTCCGGAAGATTTACCAAATAATCAAACTGTGCCTTTTTAGGAAGGAACAATGCACTCTTAGCCGTGAAATCACTTGCCTCTACTGGCATCTTACGACCATTTCTTACCGGTCTATCCTTTAATATCTCTTCCTCAACCATTTTGTATCTGCTATGTGCATATCTTAAGAACAGCAGTCCCAATACGGGCATACAGTATTGATTCGATGTAAGTTTTGATCCCGCACGCAGGAGATCCGCAGACTCCCACAAATCTGCTTCCAGCTTCTTAATACTTGCCTTATCCATTTATCTATATCCTCCGAAATTAATTACTTTTTTTCTGTTTAAGCTTTTTGGCCTTACGTGGGTCTATCGGTTTTTCTGTTCCAACTGGAATGAACCACATTCTGCCTTTCTGAATGGCTCCTTCAATTCTGCCTTTCTTGCAATATATAGCCACCCATCTTTGGGATACATTCCACTTTTCTGCACATTCCGCCGAAGTTAAATATTCCATGTGTTTTCCTCCAAAAATGTATAAAAACTTAATTTAATTATATTCCATCAAGCGAATACTTTCAATTGAATTCTTCTTTGCTACAAACTTAGCGCTTTTTCAATGACTACATTTCACACATTACTTTGCACTAAAAAGCACTAATTTCCTAATGTATCAAAGTTTGGATAATCAAAGATTTTAATGGGCTTTCTAGCACTAATATGTATAAACACGAAAAAAATCAACCGCAAATTTTTACGATTGATTTTGAGTGTAGTATTCTTTTTTTTCAAATGAATTGTAACAACCATTCCGATCCGATCTTCCAAAGGTATAAATAAGGTGTAAACTATTCCTTTCTATCTAGAAAACTACATAAAATCAAGGCTTTCGCAACATACATTAAATATTGCCTTGGCAAACAAATAGTATTTTTATCATTGTTGCATAACCTCGCATTTCTTAGTTTTTCTTGGTATTTCGGGCTTTGTGAGCCTTTGTAAATTTTTGCTTTCTGGCATAACCTGGTTTATTTTTGCATAATATCGTCAGCAAAAGGTGTAAAATGGGTTACAAATTAACTGTATAACACATCACATTTTTATCCAAATACTTGCTTCAATAATTCAACAACATCCTCGTTTTTCAGCCCATATCTTTTCAATGAATTTTGATCAAATGGTTCTAGCTCCAATGAATCAATAAAGCTATGTATATCGGCATCTACTGCTACCGGCAATTCTTCTGTTTTTTCAAGCATAAGTTCCGAAGCAATACGCAAAACATCTTTTTTATGCTTCTTTATGTCACTAGAATCCACTTTTTCGCCTAAATCTTTTCGCTTTTGTAAATCAAGATATGCTTTTGCTTTAAAAAGAATGATATATTCTGGCCTTAAAACAGAAAGTCCATTTCTCACTTCTTTTCCATTGAGTAGTGCCTTATAGTAATCATCATTCAAAAGGATTGCTGATAAACTGGAGACTTCATCATCAATATGAATTGGAGTAATTCCTTTCGCATTTTTTAGTTTAAAATCACTTCTACAAAACAATTCGATCATTTTCGGAAATTCATCGTCTTCTGGTTTATCAAACCTATAAAATTGAGGGTTGCTACCGTTTGTTGCTTTGTTTCTATATTTTCCATCAACGATAAACTTCCAAAATTTCTCGCCAAACTCCGGCGTTAGTGCTTCAATAATCAAAACCATATCCAGATCTCTTGTTGCCCTGAAATTTACTTCATTGCTTTCAAACAGAATATCACAGGCTGCGCCACCTATTAAAACATACTGTTCTTCATAATCTTTTAAGTACTTCTGAAATGTATCTAATCCCTTGACCATACATATTCCTCCAACATCTCATTAATAGAAATATCTACCCGTTCCTCTTCTTGCTCTTCTTCTGTCAGTGACAGTACTACACTCAAAGGGTCCTGCAAGCCTTTTCCCAAAAAATCAGTGAAATATCCAACTTCCAAAACAACACACCCAATTTCTTCCAATTCACTTGCTTGCTTTTCTTCTTTCACTCCACTAGCTTTCAGCTCTTTCTTCGTTACCGCATAGGTAGGATAAGCGTTATCGGACAAAAGAGAATACTCGCATAAAGCAGAAATACCTGCTTTCTTTTCAAGTTTCATATCTTTTCTCAATATAAATCTTCGGATCACTGGATTTCTTAACACACTCTCAATCTGCTGCCATAATTGTTCTCGGTCATCCGGAATATTGATAACTCTTGATTTACCTTTCATGCCCAACACCTTAACATTTAAATATTCCAACTCATCAAAGCACCGACTTGCAGATTTTGTTGACACTTCCAAACGTTTCGCCGCATCAGATACTCTCACTTCATTCCAACGTTCATAAATGGCAATCAAAAGCATTTTTTGCGTCAAAAATGAAATTAAATGAACTGGTGGCAATTCTCTTTCATTTTCCTTACTCAGCAAATAACCAATAAATGGAAGAAATACTTGCTTTCCATCTATAACAAAAGGAATTCCTTCTTCCATCAATTTTTCTTTTATATAAAATGTAGTTCGATCAAGAAATATTGCACAGTTTAATCCTGTCATTTTTTCTACGCCAGCTCTGTCTCTACGTAACATAACAAGTCCGACATCCTCTTTGGGATGAATAGCCATCCATAATACACCATTCATCTCTACCGTAAAAATATTATATCTTCCACGATATGCTAACGGGAGCTTTTTATATACCTCTTTATTCTCCGTCATTATTACATTTTGCTGTAATGATTTTTCCAAAAATTCTTTCATATTAATCACCTTTTTATAAAATGTGACTCTTTTTACGTCACATTTATAATTTATCATGTGTTATTTAATTTTTCAAGTAATATATGATCACATAATCTAAGAAAAAAGACGCAAGATTCAACCTGCGTCTTTACTATTCTAACTAAGCCGATTCGGTCTTCCAAAGGTATAAATAGTGTGTAAATTCTATACTTTCATCCAAGAAATCCAATAAAATCAAGACTTTTGCTCCATTCCTTAAACACTGTCGTGGCAGATGAAAAGTACACGTATACTCATAAAAACTCCTTTCAAAATGCGCTATCCTGCTGTCATCTTGCACCTGAGAAGACGGATTTTGGAATCCGCATATCTGGTGACAGTATGGAACCAATGTATCATACCGGAGATGTTGCATGGGTTCATAAACAAGACAGTATCTCCAACGGTGAAATCGGTATCTTCTATCTCAATGGCAATACCTATATCAAAGAGCTGCATGACGGACCAGATGGAGTTTACCTTGTTTCATTGAATGAAAAGTATCATCCAATCCAGATTTATGAATCTGATTCTTTTAAAATCTTTGGGAAAGTAATCGGAAAATGCAAAGGGGCAGAAATCCCTGGTTTTCATTAAAGATCAACTGCAGACTTCTAGCCTGCTCCTGCTGAAAATAATAAAGGAAGTGATAAAATGGCAATTAACAACACACTTAAAGATATCCGTGAAAAACGAAATCTCGTTCAGGCGGATCTTGCAAAAGCTGTCGGTTCTTGCAGTGATACCATCGGACGCATTGAGCGTGGTAAGCGAAATGCTTCTCTCGAAATTGCAATCCGTCTGGCACATTATCTGAAAATGCCAGTAGAAGAGATTTTTCAAATTGAAGACTGACCCGCAAATATCAGAAAACCGAGGACTGTTCCCCAGTTTTTCTTTTTCGCTAAACTATTTAAAGTCCTTTTACAAACTCAACTGCATTTTTTATATCTTTTTCATCTGGATGCCCTTTTGCTATACCACCCACCAGTTTAAATGGGCCAAATGTGTCATAGCCCTTGCATCCGAATTTTCCGATTGCTGTAGAATGCTTCTTGTCCAAAATCTGCTCTATGGATTTATAATTCGCACTTCCACCATAAGTACAGATCAGAAATACCCTTTTATCGTCCGGTAGATTCTTCTCTGCAAATCTCAATATCGACTGATGAAATTTTGAAAAATAGATTCCTGATGCAAACCCAATCATATCATAACTGCTCAGATCTGCATCTGGCTGTTTTACAGCATCAATCAAATCTACCTGGCACTCTTCTGATATTCCCTTTACTATTTTTTCTGTATTTCCATGATGTACAGATGCATATACGATCGCTTTTCTCATTTGTTTTCCTTTCTGTCTGCTCCATCAATCAGGTCATAACTCATATCCAAAAAATCTAATGTCTTTGCTTCACTTACTGATCCATCCAGTAAAATTGTGATCCAGTGCTGTTTGTTCATATGGTATCCTGACAAAAATCCAAAGGTCTGAATAATCACACTTGTCATTTCCGGATCACATTTTACATTCATAATATCGACAAATTCATTTTCTTCCAATCCGAGTTTGCATTTTTCAACACTCATAACTACAGCATACCATTTTCCATTCTTATGTCGCAGCACAGCATTATCTGGTGATTGTGCCCATAAATACTCCGCACCGTACCATACTGTTTCTTCACATATTCAAAAATTTCTTCTTTCTTCACAGTTTATTCAACTCCTGATTATTCTGATATCCTGCCCATAATCATACCATATTTTTAACTCCCGTACTACCTGCCAAATTCTTTTGCATTTTCCCGGTTCTCCTGACTTTAACTAATAGAGGGGTAAAACAGCAAGGACAGGAAGTGAGGATACACTTCCGGGAAATCCCAATTTAGGGTACCCTGCCCTAAATTGAAAAACGCTGAAAGCAACGATACCCCTCCACTGAAGAAACAGTATGAGGAAATACACAAGATTGGTGTAAATATCAACCAGATTGCAAAAAAGGTAAATACCACCGGAGATCTATATCCAGAATAAATGCAAGAATTGAAAGAGATGGTGAAAGAATTATGGCGTATCTTAAGATCTTCCCCATTAAAGTAACAGACAAGAAAATACTGGACTATATTACAAATCCAGATAAGACAGATGAAAAACTTTTAGTTTCCAGTTTTGGCTGTTCCCCGGAAACTGCAGATCTTGAATTTTCTATGACAAGAGAAATGGCAAAAAAGAATGGAATGGACAAGGGTGATAACCTGGCATTTCATCTGATCCAGTCCTTCAAACCTGGAGAAGTTGATGCCGAAACTGCCCATCGCTTAGGGCAGCAATTTGCAGACGAAGCACTGAAAGGAAAATGTCCGTATACGTCTGGCTAAAAATCGTAGCAAAGCGAAAGCTCCAAGGCACCTATCCAGAGAAGCTCGCCTGTATATCAATATTTCCACCTATGTAACAACAGGCAATCGTGAAGGTTTTGAACGATGGGCAAAACTCAATAACCTGAAAGAAGCGGCTCGTACCTTCAACTACCTTTCTGAAAATAACCTGCTGAATTATGAAGATTTCCAGCAGCATATTTCTGATGTTGATGCTTCTGTTAAAGCGGCTGATCTGAGAATAGCACAAATCACCAGTGATCTGAGCATGCAGAAAATCATTCAAAAACACTGTGATTCTTACCGGCTTTGCCTTAAAGTAATTGAAGATTATAAATCTTCTAAAAATCCAAAAGCATACCGGACCAAGCATCAGGCAGAATACCAACTCCACGATTCACTAAAAAAAGAGCTTCAGGATCTCGGTGTTACCAAAATCCCAAGCTCTAATAAAATCCAGAAACAAATTGAAAATCTTGAATCTGAACGGGCTGTTACCGTCCGGGAAAAACAGGAATTACAGAAAAAGCAGAAAACACTGGATATCATTCAGCAAAATTTCTCTGTGCTGCTCGATGCTCCTGAGAGCAGTTCTAACTTACTTCCGGCGTTTTCTTATGTTTTTTGACCATAGGTGTTTCCAGTGTAATTCCACTCTGAATGTCTCTTAGGATACGTTCTTCATAACTTTTTTCACGCTTTTCCACAATTTTATAAAATTCTTCATATTCCGTTTTAGAAGCAAGCGATTGAACTGCCGTAAACAACCTTTTGCATATATCATTCATTTCAGTAGCATCCGGCATTCGCTGATTCTCAAGATAAAACTTCAAGTACATTTTGTATGTTTTATCTGATATTGCACTCTTCTGTTTTTGTTTTAAGTCTTTATAGCTTCTGTCGTTCCATTAGCATCTGATCAATATTATCATTCGTGTACCATTTACCTGATTGATGAATAGCATAAGCACCTTTTCCCAATGCCATTGCAGCTACACCGTAGTCCTGTGATACGACAATATCTCCTTTATGGCAAATACTGATCAGTTTATAATCTACTGCATCTGCTCCTGCACCGACAACAACAACTTCGCTATAAGCTGATGACAGAACATGATTCGTATCACACAACAAGGAACAGCAGAAAAAACTATAAACACAGTTTTTTCTGCTGAACATGATTATCCACAATATAAAAAAATAAAAATTCGTCACTTTTTACAATGACTTATGCATACCCTTGAACAGTAACAGGCAATCGTATGGATCATTTTTTCTACATCCAGTGGTTTGGCCAGATGTGCGTTCATACCACAGTCCAGTGCATGGCGTACATCCTCTGCAAAAGCATTAGCGGTCAGTGCGATGATGGGAATGGAAGAAGCATCCGTCCTGTCAAGCTTCCGGATCTGACGTGTGGCCTCGTATCCGTCCATCAGAGGCATCATAATATCCATAAGTATCACATCAAATGTCCCCTCGGGGTGACGGGAGAAAAGTCTTACAGCTTCCCTGCCATTGGATACTGCAGTTACCACAGCACCTTCCTCTTCAAGGAGTACCTGTGCCACTTCTCTGTTTATTTCATTATCCTCTGCCAGCAGGATCTTTATGCCCTGAATGGAGTTTCGCTCAGATTCTGGCTCAAAAGAGATATCCGTTTCTTCTACCTCTTCAAATGGCAAAGTGATCACAAAAGTACTTCCGATACCCGGAGTACTGGAAATCTCAATGGTACCACCCATCTGTTCAAATAGCGCTTTGGCAATGCTCATACCCAGTCCGGTGCCATGATATACACTTCGGGCATCCATATTCTCCTGAGTAAAGGGTTCAAAGATCTTCTCCAGATATTCTTTGTTGATGCCGATTCCCGTATCAGAGATCGTCCATCTGCAGACCAGCTTATGATCATGGGAAGGGAGAGCATGGATCTCCGTATGGATTGCCCCATTTTCTCTGTTGTATTTGATACAGTTACTGTAAATATTCATCATGGCACGACGGAGGTGCAGAGGGCTGCCGTATACAAAGGGATGTTCGTATATCTCCGGTGCGATATGAACGGTGAAATCAATGCCGTTTTTCTGTGCCTGCATATCAATCAGCATCTGTGTCTCTTTTTCATATCTGATCAGATCAAAAGGTTCATGGTTGAGTACAAGTCCGCCCTCCTCGATCTTGGACATATCCAGTACATCATTGATAAGAGAGAGCAGATGACTGGCTGAAATGAATGCTTTTTCACGATTACTTTTCAGGAATCCGATATCATTTTCGTGCTTTTTATCAATTTCCAGCAGACCAATGATCCCATTCAACGGCGTACGCATATCGTGGGACATACGGGAAAGAAAATTGGATTTCTCTGCATTGGCACGTTCGGCAGTATCAAGAGCTTCTTTGAGAAGCTTCTGGTGTCTGATTTCTGATTCCACCACATCGTCCACATTCAAAAATCCCAGAACAATGATACCGGAGTCTTCGTTTTTGATAAAGCGGAACTGATAGTAATGGATACCATCCCTGTCATTTATCCGGTAATTCCCCTTGTATTCGGACTGACCGGACAAAACACTCATTACATTATCCAGTTCCAGTGATTCTTCCAGCATTGTACGGTCATCCGGATATACACGCTGCCGGATATAGTCTGAGAGGAAAAGATCATAGGGGTATGTATTGTTGTGTTTTTTGTCCGGAGCAGGGACATCGCGGTCTTCCTGCTTGATCACAGAGAGAGTTTTTTCTCTGGGATTGATCAGGTATACGTTCAGGTAGTTGCTGCTCAGTGTCTGGACAATACTTACCTGTGTCTCATAGGCTTCCTGTGTTCTGGTGACATCCTCACCGTAGAGGATTGCTTCCAGATGGTTATTGGAAGGATTGAGCAGCAGTCTTGTCACATATTTGGAAAGCCTGGTTATATTGTCATCGTAGAGACAGCGGGAAACTCTGGTGACCTCTACCTGACCGTCCTCGTAGCTTTTCATCAGGGAACTGCGGCAAAATGCGTTGATGAAATCGTTTCTGTCCTTTAATACCGGTATAAAAACAGCAGTCTCTGCAATAAAATGGTCAATAGAAGCGTCAGCATCTATCTTATAGGCCAGGGCAGAAGTGCCTCCGATCTTCAGAATCTTATCATCTGTAAGATCGAGATGAAAGTAGCCGGCAGCATGGGCAATGGATGCCAGAAGAGAGTGGAGCTGATTTTCATAGATTTTGCGTGCTGTCACATCATTGTCTTCACAGGCCACTGCAATTACGAAATCCCGATAGTCATCGGCGTTTCCGTTTCTGGCAATGAGCAGATAATAGTAATGGACAGTATCTGTGACAACCCTGAAATGGATTTTGAAAGAGGCTTCCTGAGAAAGTCTTTCCAGCAGGGTTTCATAATTCAGGTGTCTGGACACATAGGAACGCTCATCCGGATGAATATATTTCTGGATGAGAAAATTAAATGACAGCTTATAGTCCGCATTATCTTTAATATCCGCAAAAGCATCAGTAAATCTGGAACGATATACGGAGATTTTCCCGGTTTCCCGGTTTACGCCATAAACAGACATGTAGTCAGAAGCAAGCAGGTTGATGGCACCCAGCAGACGGAGAGAGTTCTCACCTGTGGGAATAGACTTTGACAGGCTTTCTCCTTTGGCTACTGTGCTGAATACAAGTGCATGTCCTCTGCTACCATCGGGCTGTACAGTCTCTACTGCATCAACTGTCTCATAAATATGACGGATCGGATCCAGGTAGGTCTTTGGCCCCTGTATCCCCAGTGCTACAGGGCAGGGCGGGCATGGGGAATCAAGCCCCATAAGTGCCTTATAGCATTTCACTCCCGGCTGGAGATTGGGGTACAGTTGTTTGGCAGTGTCGTTATAGCTTAGGATATTATAGTCTTTGTCTATGCTGTAATATCCGGATGAGTGTGTGTTCATAATTTTATACTCCTGGTGTTTAGTGCTTTAAAGTATACTCTTTTTACCAAAAAATAGCAATGATAATGGACGAATTTGTAAAGGTTGTACAATGTTTCGGGATTTTGGCATATTCATGCCAAAACGCCTCGCGGGATAGTAGCGTGTGAACAGTAACCTAAACTTCTTGTTCATCTGTAAAAGCTGACCACCTTAGTATTCTTTCTCTTTCATCTTCAAACATATCCACTCAGCTAATTGAAGCATACTTATTTCAAGAAAAAGAGCATATGGATTTGATTCCATACACTCTATGATTGTAATCTTCATATTTATTTTACAGTGTCAAAATATCCAATGATTCCAATGTATCCATCCTTCTTTAAAGGCGACCACAATGTATGCAATTTCATTCTATACATCTGACTGTTATTATCCGCCGTCGCTTTTATCGTGGCAGATATTTCTTTATTTTGTACAGATGTCTGATGTAATAAAACACGAATACATTGAACCTCTTCTTCATTTACTCCAAATTCTTTGAACAAATTGAATTTCGGATTATCTCTCTGACATAATATCTGATGTTCTCCGTTTAAGATAGTTAATTGGCCTGAAATTGCATTGTAATCAATTGAGTACATTCCACTGTTTGATTTGAAGAAATCGATCTTTTCCTGCATGACCTTGACAACACTCTGTGAATAATTTTGATTCGGTAAAGATCTGTCGCTGAGTATTTCATTAGAAAGTCTCTGTACTTCATGGCGATAGCTATTTTCATCCATTTCCTTATCAAACATATTTGAAAATTGAAGACTCAGTTCTTTCAAACATTTCAGAAGGATGGGGTTAAATTGTCCGCATTGCCCATCCAGAATCATTTGAATCGCTGTGTCATGATTAAATGCTTTCTTATAACATCTTTCACTTGTAAGTGCATCATAAACATCAACAAGCGATACCACCTGCGCACAGATTGGTATTTCTTCTCATAAGTTCCTCCTGTCAATTGTATTCCACTAATTCATGAACCTCTGCTAATCATTTATATACATACCTTAAAATCGTTTTTATAACTTCATCAATCACAATCGGCTTTGACAAATGTGCGTTCATCCCTGCATCCAGTGATGCCTGAACATCTTCTGCAAATGAATTAGCTGTCATTGCTATAATAGGAATGTTTTTTCCATCCGGTCTGTCATTCATTGCCCTGATTGCTTTTGTTGCTTCATAACCATTCATTTCAGGCATCATGATATCCATCAGGATTACATCAAATGTGCCTTCCGGATGATTTCTGAAAATCTCAACAGCATTCTTTCCATCCACAGCTCTTTCTACATTCATCCCTAACTCTTCCAACTGCACGGCAGCAATCTCTGTATTCAGTTCATTATCCTCTGCAAGAAGGACATTCACACCTGTAAGATTTACCTTTTCAGAAAAACCTGTGTCTGACTTATTATATTCCTTATCTGTAATTTCCAAAGGAATATCCACAGTAAATGTGGTTCCCTCATGCTTTTTACTCTGCACGGAAATGGTTCCACCCATCATATCTACATACTTCTTTACGATAGCCATCCCCAGTCCAACTCCATGGTACTGCGTTCTCACACCGGAATCTTCCTGTGCAAATTCCTCAAAAACTTCTTTTGTAAATTCCTCACTCATGCCAATACCAGTATCCGAAATGCGGTAACGCATATTTATATATCCATCCCCGCCCTTTTCCTGACACCGGGCTTCAAATGTAATCGTCCCTCCATCCGGAGTGAATTTCACGGCATTGCTCAGAATATTGACCAGCACATCGCGCAGGCGTGCAGGATCCGCAAGTACATTTGGAATCTTTGCTTCTTCACGCTGAATTTTAAAGTTGATATTCCTGTTCATAAGAAAACCTTTTGTAATATCCAATGCAGAATCTGTAATGTTTTTCACATCCGCCGGTACCGGATTGTAATTCACTTTTCCACTTTCGATGCGGGTCAGATCTAATATATCATTGATTAGCGACAGTAAATGCTCTGAGCTTTCGTCAATCTTTTCCAGACAATTTTTCACTTCGTCTGACGGATTGTTTTTCATTGCAATACCGGTAAATCCTATGATTGCATTCATCGGTGTCCTCATATCATGGGACATATGTGACAGAAATGCTGTTTTTGCCTTGTTTGCAGCCTGTGCATGCTCTGCCAGTTCCGCCATTTCCTCAGCTTTCTCCTGGTCCGCCTTCTGAGCTTTTTTTCTTGCACTGAGACGCACCATTATCACAGCCATAGTAGTCAGCAGCCATCCAAAAATAAGAAGAACCCAAACAGTAACAATAGGATGCAGACGTATCCAGTCAACAAATGTCAGATCTGTTGCTTTGTATGTGGTATACTGTGCTGCAAGATCTTCAACAAGATTTTGGGGCATGGCATACATTGCTTTCGTCAGAATACCAGCCAGCGCATGGTTCTCAGTTGATGAAATTACCATGCGGTAGGTGAATGTAGGCTGTTCCAGCATAGTATATGTCATGGTGCCCGTAGTGTCACTGTTCACAAACGCCTGTGCCATGTAATAGTAGACGAAGGCGGCATCTGCTTTACCCTCACGGACAGCTTCCATCATTTCCTGTCGGGTACTGCACATCAGTTTTTCTGCACCGGGTGCCATTGCATCTTCAATTGAATTTGATGCTGTCTGGTCAACAGTAGTAACAACATTAATTTTTCCATCAAAGTCACGCCGTGTCACCCTTGCCAGCTGCATCGTAATGAAAGGTGCAGTAATCCCCCATTTTTTCGTCTCAGCATAGTTATCTGTTTCCAGGCGCGCATCGATGCTCATATCTGTGGTTTCCTTATTTTTCTGATAAGCAATATACTCATCTCTGGTGGCAGGTGTAAGAAACTCATAGGAAATCCCGGCATAGTCTGCAATTTTCCGGAAGTAATCCGGGATAATACCCTTCATCTCACCATTTTCATTATAAGAATATGGATAACGGGTCGGATCACACAGAACACGAATTGGGTTGTACTTGGAATATTGTGCAATAATACTTTTTTCTTGCTCCGTATATTCCAGATTCTTAGTTTCTATGCTTTCATAATTTTTATTATAAAGTGTCGTTTTCCAGTCACCCTCAACCGCATTCATCTGATCGATCGCATAATTGATCTCATTCAGCAATTCTGTATTGCCCT
Organism: Mediterraneibacter sp. NSJ-151; assembly: GCF_022487435.1. Taxonomy (NCBI): domain Bacteria; kingdom Bacillati; phylum Bacillota; class Clostridia; order Lachnospirales; family Lachnospiraceae; genus Mediterraneibacter; species Mediterraneibacter sp. NSJ-151. The sequence goes on from NZ_JAKVPP010000002.1 coordinate 150,272, forward strand.
TTTTAACAATGACATAGAAATCGCTGCTGCCAAATTTCTCCACGATTCGCTCATTGTTTGTTTTTCTCAGAGAACTGGTAACAATCGCATCAACTTTTTCGCTCTGAAGGGCTTCATCCATTTCTGTGGTCGTATCAAAATAAGATGGAACATATGTAAATCCTTTGTCGTCTGCAAAATCCGCAAACTCTTCATTCCGAGTGTTTCCGTTCAAAAGTGCCACACGCATACCGTTGTAAGTGCTGTAATTGCCGTCCACAATCGTGCTGTTGTCACTGCGGACGGTCAGCATCCCATAATTGGTTCCGATCGGACGTGAAAAATCAAACTTTTCTTCTCTGTCCGGTGTTTTGCGGGCAGATGTTACCATGTCAATCTCGCCATCTTCAAGCATCTGCTGCATATCATCCCAGCTCTTATCATATCCGACATATTCGTAATCTACATCCCAATAACGGGCCATCAGCCGAAGAAAATCATAGCCATACCCACTGCGGTTGCCTTCTTCATCCATCACATGATAACCATCCATGGCAAAGAAACCGACTTTGACAGTTTCATGCTGCGAACTGTCCTCGGCTGCATATACAGTCTGGGGAGAAAATATCATACAGACGCATACAAAAACCAGTAACACTGCCACATATTTCTTTGCTCTCGAAATCATATTAAATCTCCTGTCTGTCTGTCTGTCTGTCTGTCTGTCTGTCTGTCTGTCTGTCTGTCTGTCTGTCTGTCTGTCTGTCTGTCAAATATATTTCTCTATACATCTCCTTGTCAACCTCCTATTTTATTCAAGTCGAACGCACGTGAGACTTGGTGCGTGATTCTGGTCAGCGAAAGCTGACATATTCTTCTCAGAATCACTGCACATCCCCGCGGAGCGTTTATCTCAGTCGGAGATTGTACTCCCACTGAGAAAGACTTGTTATTACTCACCACTTGCAGAAGTGGGAGTCTTCTCGACTGAGATAAAATTGCACTGCCACATCAAATCCATTTGTCACTGTTCAATAACCTGCGGTTCGGTACCCCCCCCCCACCAGATTTTATGCTTCTGATCGTCTTTTCCAGTACCTTCATCTCAACCGGTTTTGAAACATGTGCATTCATGCCAGCCGCAAGAGAATGCTGAATGTCTTCTGAAAATGCATTGGCGGTCATGGCAATGATCGGAATCTTCTTTGCCAGCTCATGGGAACTTCTGCGGATTGCTTTCGTTGCCTCATAACCATTCATAACAGGCATCTGTATGTCCATCAGGATCATGTCATAATCACCTGGAGCAGACTGTTCAAATGCTTTCAAAATCTCTTCGCCATTTTCACAGATGGTACATTCCGCACCTTCAATCTTTAACAGTTCCGTCAGAATCTCTGCGTTCAGCTCATTATCCTCTGCACACAGGAATCTCATTCCCTGAAGGATATTACCATCCTGCTCATCTGTTTCTTCTTGTGCCGCCAGAGCAACCGTTCTATCCTCTGCAATTTTCAGATCCATGAGAACCTCAAAACAGCTTCCCTGTCCCAGTTCACTCTCCACGTCAATGGTGCCTCCCATTGCCTCAACCAGGTTCCTGGTAATAGCCATTCCAAGTCCGGTTCCCTGTATCTTATTAGTCACAGAACTTTCAGCGCGAGTAAACGGATCAAAGATTGTTTTTTTGAAATCTGCCGATATTCCCAAACCATTATCGCTAACTAAGAAACGGTACTTTGCATAGACAGATGACTTTGTCTCACATTCTTCTACCAGAAGCTGAATTTTTCCACCTTCCTGCGTATATTTTATGGCATTAGACAGCAGGTTGCTGAAAATCTGCATCAAATGAACCTGATCCCCATTCACCCACTCATGTTGAATATTTTCTTTTATGATTGTAAAGGTCTGCTGCTTTTCATATATTTGAGAATGAAATATAGTGTCAAGTTCCTGCATAAAATCCAAAATAGAAAAGTCAGAATACTTGAAGACTGTTTTTCCTGCCTCAATCTTACTCATATCCAAAACATCATTAATAATTCCTAACAGATGCTGTGATGAAATATCTATTTTATCTGCATACTCTATAACTTTTGCTTTATCACCTGCATCATGTCTGATCAAAGACGTGATACCAATGATTGCATTCATAGGTGTACGAATATCATGTGACATATTAGACAGGAAATCCGTTTTCGCCTTATTTGCATTTTCAGCTGTCTGCAAAGCCTCTGTTGCAGCGTTCTTTGCCTTTTTCAGTTTTTGATTGACTACTTCCATTTCCTTCATTGTTTGTAAATGAAGGTCATTATTTCTTTTTTCATATTCTGCTTTTTGATCTGCAAGACTAAGTCTGGAAATACTGTAGAATAATCCGGCAAAAAGTAAAAGTATAAAACCTGCCATAAGTATTGTTGTAAACAACACCGTCTTCTGGTAATCCATCAGCACATTGTCAACAACTCCCTTTTCCACAATGCATACCAAAATGGTGTTGTTGCTTTCTATCGGGCAATACCCCAGATAATAGGGATTCTGTTTTCCCAAAAGTGCAACTCCGGATTCTCTGTTATCAAACTTCTTTTTGAACAAATCAGCCTCTTCTTCTGTAATAGCCTGTTCCCCTTTTAAATGTTTTAACAAAGAATAATTACGCTGGTATTTATCACCACTCAGGTTCGTATATGTAATATTTCCGTCATAATCCAGCATGAACAAATATGCTTTCCCATCATAACCTTTCAGTTTTAACATGGAATCCAGTTTCGAATGATCATACACAGTTCCAATTGCCGTATAAGTTTCCCCATTGATAGTGTATTCCTGACATGGGATTGCAACCAGATAACCGTCTTTTTTCTCCTGATCATAATCAAGACGCACCAGTTTTCCAATATTGTATCCATTCTTTAAGTCCAGCAGAAATTTACTTGGCATATCAATCCGCATTTTTGTTCCACCTGCTGATATTGCCTGACCATTTTCCTGAAGGAATATAAGTGTACTTTCCGATTCTTTTTCCCATGCTTCAAAGAAACTTTTGTTCGTATCCGTTTCAAGAGACAGCTCCCTCTCATGAAGTAAAAATTCCTCAACCAACTGCAGCTGGCTGTAGTACCCACTCACCTGAAGATCATAGGTCTGCTGTATCTGTTCAACAACAGCTCTCATACTGCTTTTTCCATTTTCGCTGATATACTTACTAGACTTACTTATAAGATACTTTATACAAACTAAGCTTAAAAGAATAATAAGTAGTATAAGCAACAGCCTTGTTATTTTTTTTCTTTTATTTATCGTTTGTTCTATCTCCACTTTTACTGTTCAACCTCTATATAGTCTTCCGGTGCTGACGGCTGCTGTCCTTTTGACATTGCTTCGATCCATGCACTTGATAATGTTGTATCTTTAAGCTGCTCAATCTCACATTGTGGATTTATTTTTTTCAAAACAGACATTGTGGTGTCTGTAAGAAGAATAGAGTATTCCTTTTCTTTGTCTATTTTCTTATCATTAACTGTCAAGTCCTTTAATGAAAATCCACTTTCCGCTTGATTGACGATCATTTTCATACCGGATGCAATTGGTAATTCGTATTTATTGGTTACATAAAAATTCTCATCAGCATCGTCGAGATAATTTTCCACGAGTTCATAAACCTGTTTACCATTAATTTTTGCAAAATATAATGCTGTATCTGAACTCTTCGCTGTCATCATGCCAACCCGGCTACTGCTGCATTCTCCTTTGTACATAGAAGAAGTAAAATAATAATATGGTGCCAGAGCCAGCTGTGCATCATTTTCTTCTCTGATCGTAGTTAAAATGGAAGATGCTGCATCACGGCCATTTCTATCGTTCAGTGAAATGGAATATTCATTTTCAAAATTCACCGTTGATTTTTCTTCTGGATCTTTACGATTCATTACACTGCGCAAAGTATCATAAGCCTGTGTTTCATCCATTTCCCCTGACAGTAATCCGTGAACAGCCTCAAGACTTGCATCAAATGATTTTTGAGCGGAATATCGGATATAAACAGCATTATTATTAATTTCCACTTCCAGTCCAGGCACATCCTGCATCATGGTTGGAACATCTGTATTCAATGAAATAACACCGCTTCCATCCGCAATCAGCTTTTGCCCCTCTTCTGAAATCATACAATCCAGCACATCCAGTGCAGTATCCAGTTTCTCCCGGTCTTTTTCTAGGTTTTTGTTAAATGCAATGTTTAAGGATGGAGTCATGTACACATAGGATTCATCCGATGTCTGTGAAAAGTAAGGAATACGGATCAGCTCCGCATCCATCTGTTTCTGTAGCTGCTGCATAACCGTCGGATGTCCATGAAACATTGCCGATTTTCCCTCGACAAACATCTGGGTTCCTGTATCGATGTCAATATTGATATCTTCTTTACTAAAGTGCGAGTCCTTAAGAAACTGACTGGTTTCTGAAAAAATACGTTTCCATAATGTATCATCAAACTTTACTTCATCCGCTGCAGTCTCTGCACCGTTTCGCCATTCAATACCATCCAGGCTTGTAAACTCACCGATTGCCGCAGCCTGGATGATTTCATTATTAGACCAGTCTTCACCAAGATCCATGGAATACGGTTTTATGCCATTATCATAAAACTGCTGACAGGCCTGTACATATTCCTCATAATTTTTTGGAATCTTAATTCCATACTGATCAAACAGTGTTTTGTTGGCAATGATCGTCTGCGGAATACCACAGATTGGCAGCCACTGGATTTCATCCTCCGCATTCTTATAATATTGCACCGCATAGGAATAATACTTAGAAACAACATCATAAGAAGCAAAATCCATAAGATAAGGCTGTAAGTCCTGTGCATCTGTTCCAGAAAATCGACGTACTGTTATGATATCCGGTAATTCATCATGTTCTTTAAAATAACTGTATAAATCGGTATCATTGTTACCAATAATAAATTCAATATCCTGATCAGGAAACTGTTCATGGATATAGGGTGCAATATTTTTCATCAAACGATTTTCCCACAGATAAACTGTAAGATGATCATCGTTTTTAGATACTTCTTTCTTTGACTGTCCACATCCAGACAAGACAGCAGTTGCTACAAGTACACCTGACACCACTGCAATCAAACAACGTTTTGCCTTTTTCATACTTTTATTTTCCTCATTCTTTCCTGATAAAATCATTATTGTTACGTCTGTGAAATAACACCGTAAAAAAGCACCGTCAGACAGACAGTGCACCTCATTTTATGCAGCTGGCTGCCATTTTACAGGCCCTGTAGCTTTGCGTCCCAGACTTTCGTCTGGTTTGCCGATTTCCTTATTATAGCTTTTAAACTTATGCAAAAAACTGGTTTCATTATACTATAGTTCTCTACTGTACACAAGAAAAACATTACCATTTTAACGCCCGAAAACAAAAAAAAGAACAGCCGATACATATGAACTGTCCACTTTTTTTAATAATATTCTCGTTCTTCCCACCAGTCGTTCACTTAACATCGGATTCCAATATAAATCACATTCTCAGGCAGTAACAGTACAATAAGATTTATCGGATATTTCAACAGACGCTTATAACAATCCACTGTATATTTTTAAATCTTCATCCTTAAACACATTAAAGATTACCTTTTTTATTCTGCTGTCTTTGTTAAGATACTGCTTTACAGTATTCGTTGCAATCTCGGCAGCTCGTTGCTGTGGAAAGCGGAATACACCTGTAGACAAACAACAGAATGCAATAGATTCCACACCCGTATCAGCTGCAAGCTTTAGGCACTCTGTGTAGCAGCTTGCCAACAGGTCTTCATCTTCTTTTGTGACTTTCCATTGTATAATAGGTCCTACCGTATGAAGAATATATTTTGTCGGAAGATTGTATCCCGATGTTATCTTTGCTTTGCCGGTCTCTTCTTCATGCCCCTGCTTTGCCATAATTTCATGCATTTTCAGACGAAGTTCCATTCCAGCATAAGTATGAATAAAGTTATCAATACAGGCATGCATCGGCGAAAAACAACCAAGCATCTGTGAGTTACACGCATTCACGATCGCATCACATTTCAAAGTGGTAATATCCCCCTGCCAGATATATAATCTCGAATCAGATTTTACAGGTGCAAGCGTGTCAACATCTGTGATTCCACGCTCTATATTTCTTTCTGTAAGATACTCATCCTGTATTTTCAAAAAATCATTACTGATTGGTCTTGGCGGTCTGACATTCATAAGTGAGCGGATCAGATTTTCCTGCCCCTGCTTATCCGTAGGAATGTTCTGTCTGCCAAACGGTATTTCTTCTTTTAAAAGATACTGAATTAGATATTCTCTTCGCTCATCCTGTGTCATAATACCAGCCCCCTTATATCAGTAATTGCCTTTGCCATATCACCGCCAATACCGATTACACGTTCCCCGAAGCTTTCCGGAACTACCGCTTCATCCATATTCAGGCGTATCAAACTATAAGACGAGTTCTCCCTCACCATCTTTTCAAAAGGGAAACGTATAATAATCGGCGTATTAAATCCAACTCCAAGTTCCAAAAGAACAACCCTTTTATCTTTATTCTGTTCCAGAAAACCCGCATACCTGTCGGCTGCCTCATGCCACGCTTCATCTTCCACAAAATAATTATCACAACGGAGATTCATAGCCATATTGCCGCCACACACCGGACATTTTGGTACAAGTTCTGATGGAATCAGGCAGTCTCTTCTTGCTTTATCCATTTTACGAAACAGGTCTTTTGCATCGTAAGTCTTTAGATGACAGGCTTTCTGGCACTGGATTTTCCCATAATCTCCCTGTGTTGCAAATATTCTTTTTTCATCGAATCCCGCTTTATAAAACTGATGATCCACATTGGTTGTAAGTACAAAATATTCTTTGTTCTTTACAATATCATAAAGCTCTGTATAAAGCGGCAATGCCGGAGGATCAAAGCGGTTCATCAATGCATGTTTTGACCAGTATCCCCACTTTGCCTCCTCAGACGGATATGGATAAAATCCGGCTGCATACATATCTGTCATGTAGTACTCACCGTATTTTTTTATAAATTCTTCAAAATTGTCTGTAAACCTTTTACCACCATATTGGATTCCCGCAGCTGTCGATGCCCCGGCTCCTGCCCCGATTATAACACAGTCTGTATTTCTTATATTCTTTGCTGCCCTGTCAATCTGGTCTTCATATGCATCCTTTTGGAATACATAATCCCTTGCCGGAGTACTACATAAAAAGTTTCTCCAGTCAGCATGCCCTTTTCTGATTTTCTTAAAAATCATAATGAACCTCTTTTCTCAATACACTGCTTCGGACAAATTTCTGCACATCTTCCGCAATGCAGACAATGATTCTGGTTGATAGTAACCGGAACTGAAGATATATCAATGCATTTTTGCGGACATACAGAGTAACACAGTTTGCATCCAATACATTCTTTTCCAATAAAATACCCTGTCTGAACTGCCTCGGTTTTTCCAATTGTTATAGTATCCCTCACAATATTTGATGGATTGCTGATATCAAAATACTCTCCCTGTGCCTCATACAGCCGAAACACTTCGATTGCATCTTTCGTATCTCCCGGATAGATTTTCTTCATATATGGATTTTTTTCAAACATAATATCAAGATTCTTTTTTCCGATGTTCTTTATTTTTCCACGCAGAGACACCGCAATTTTGTCTTTTGTTGCGGATATTGCCACATACTGCTGCTCCATTAACTGGTCATAAAATGCTTTTCCCTTTGCTGTAAGGAAATACACACCTTCTTCATCATAGTACATCATATCTATGATTCTTGTCTGAGGATGTCCATCTGAACCTATCGTTGCAACTGTTGTTGAATGAATTTCATCCACCAGAAGTTTAAGATAATCCATTTTTGTCATTTCAAAGTCTCTCCTTTCAGTATCGGTGTAAGTTTTTTATATGTCATCATGGCAATTAAAACAGCCCGCAGGACGGGATTCCCTGCGGGACTTGTTTTATCATATCTTCTCTCATCCGGACTTTACCGTCGGTTATGGAATTGCACCATATCAGCTTTTGCTCGCAGACTATACTGCCGGTCAGGAATTACACCTTGCCCCGAAGACTGTAATTTTTTCTGTTAATTATCTTTAAAATTCATAAGGTGGATTTCCAGAGAAATCTGCGATTAAACCATGCGGATTTTCAAGATAGAATACCTCAAAAATAGGATTATCTGCTGTCTGGTACTGTCCCTTAACGATAGGATTGTTCATGCATCCTTCCTTTACACTCTTGTTGTCCTCAAATACTGCTTTACCATGAAGGCGAATCCATGCGTATTCAGGGGAAGATACTGATACTTCTACTTCAGGATTTGCTAACATATCCTTGTAAACATCCTTTGTGTTGTTAGTACAGAACCAAAGCTTTCCGTCCTGCTCAAAACAGAACATGAATGGACGGCATTTTGCCTTTCCATCTCTTCCGACGGTTGCTAAATACTGAACCGGGTTTTTCTGTAAAAATTCTACTACTTTCTGCATTTTAAATTACCTCCTCGATATGTTGTAACAATGATTATTACATCTTGCAGCTATACAATATCATCCGTTTAATGTAATGTCAATAGTTACATCAAACTTTTTGTAACTTTTTTTGTTACAACTCCTTTTGAAGATTTTACATTGATTATGAAAAACGAAAAGGCTCCGGAAATTGTGATGATATAATCACTCATCCGAAGCCTTCTGTAGACTACTCTTCCTCTGTATACACTGCAATATCTTTTTTCACATCAGCAAGTGTCATTTCTGAAAGTTTTTCCTCCATTGCCTTCTGTACTTCTAACAGTCTCTTATCAAGAACATGGTGAATATTCTTTCCTACCGGACATTTCTGATTGGGATTCTCATGAAAATGAAACAGTTCTTCATCTGGTGCACATTCCACTGCTTTATACACATCAAGGAATGTAATCTGCTCCAATGGTCTGGTAATTGTCACACCGCCTGTCCCTCTTGCAACTTCAATAAGACCAGCAGCCTTTAATTGTTGCAATATTTTACGAACAATCACCGGATTAGTTCCAATGCTTGCTGCCATAAAATCACTAGTCATCTTCTGATTCGAAAATGTATCTATACAGGCAAACATATGGATTGCCATTGTAAATCTACTTGAAATCTGCATTATAAACACCTCTCTTTGACAGTAATCATATCAAAAAACAGATGTAATTTCAATGGTTACATTGTTGTTGAAAACTTAATATAAATACAATCAATAGTCTGCTTTAGAAAAAAACAGAAAGATACTTTACAAAATCTTCCTGTTCTCTTTTTGTTTTAGTAATAGCCTCGTTCCTCCCGCCAGTCTTTCACATAACTTCGGATTCCGATATAGACCACGTGCACAAGAAGTAATAGTAGAATAAGGTTCATCGGAATGATTGATTTTATCCATTTTCCGAAGTAGATTGCAATAGCTGTACTCATTATCGCCATCATGATACTATTTGAGATTCTATTGCTTAATTGTCCGAAAGAATCTGCACCTGTCACAAACTCTTGAAGCAGACTTATAAATCTGTATTTTCTTCAACAGTATATTTTGTCTTTTTATGATTTGGTTTTCCATCACTTTCCATGACGCTGATTGTGTCTGCCCATTCTGAAATTTCTCATCAATTTTTCTGGCATCCGCACCCTCTTGGATCGCCGGCATCTCTAATTTTCCCTGCCTTGCATAAGAAATCTGCTTTTACTTCCTCTGCAATCATTTCTGCTACTTTTTTGTTGTTCCGCTTGCACTGAAAAATGCCACTAATTTTTTACTCATAATAATGACCCCTTACTTTACGAATTTCTTGTATAAAAATAGGTGTACAAGATTTGATTTTCTCTTATACATCTATATTTTTATATTCCTACAAATTTTTCAAGAACCAGTATACCTTCAGAAATATTCATTTTTCCCTGAAATTCTTTTAAAAAAGTGTCTTCGACACTTCAACTCCCCAGCCCCTTTGTGTGGGCTATTTTCATCAGCATAATCATTGTATCAGGATAAAGTTCACAAAGTATCCGCAATACGTTCCCATAAGTTCATGTCATTATTGAAATCGTACATATTTCAGTATAAAAAGTTCACTATTCAAATTCTGATTATTTATAGTAAACATGGTCTATCAAAATGACTATTTTCTGTTTCATTGTTTAACTTAACAAAACAATTCCTATGCAAAAAGGCGTAATTCACTTTACATTTTCCCCATATATTTTTCTGCCATATGTACTGCCACAGCCCCATCTGCAACAGCTGTTACTATCTGACGAAGTAACTTTGTTCTGACATCTCCTACAGCATAAACACCCGGAATACTCGTTTCAGTATTTTCACCTGCCACAATATATCCTTTATTATCCAGTTCTATCTGATTATCTAAAAAATCTATTGTCGGTTTTCTTCCTATACTCACAAACAAGCCGTCACATTCTATAATGTTTTCTTCTCCTGTAACTGTATCTTTCAACCGCACACCAGTCAATCGTTCTCCATAAAGCAGTTCTTTTACTGTACTATTCCATCGAAACTCTATATTTTCAGTTTTCATCAGCTGGTCATTGTAAATTTTTGTTGCACGTAATGTATCCCTTCGATGAACAATGATAACTTTCTTAGCAATTCGACTTAAAAGAGTAGCATCTGATATAGCAGAATTTCCACCACCAACAACAACCACAATCTTATCTTTATAAAACATACCATCACAGGCGGCACAATAAGCAACTCCATGACCTATCAATTCTTTTTCTTTATCAAGACCAAGTTCTCTTGGATTTGCTCCTGTAGCTATCACTACTGTTTTCCCAATATAAATTCCCGAACTGGTTTCTACTCTCTTAAGCTTTCCTGCTAAATCCATATTAAAAACTTCTGCATATTCACTTTTAGCACCATATTTTTCCGCCTGTTTTTGCATTTTCTCTGCCAATGAAAATCCGTCAATTCCATTTTCAAAACCAGGATAGTTATCAATCTGCCAGGTCAATGACATCTGACCACCTGCAGATAATTTTTCTAAAACAATTGTTTCAAGTCCTGCTCTGGCTGCGTATAATGCTGATGTATACCCACCAGGTCCTCCTCCCACGATAATCATATCGTAAACATGATTTTCATTCATACAACAGTCCTCCTATTTTATTTTTCCAAAGCTTCATTAATAAAGTTTTCTATCATTTTTTTGATTCGGGTGCAACAATAGAATCTATTGCCTTTCCATCTCGATATAAAACCAGTTTTTCCTTATGAATTAATTGTCCAAACTTTTCTTTATTTATATTTATTGATGTCATATTTTTTAACCCCTTCCTCCTGTTTGAACTTAATATACCGCATAAAAGATCTTGCTTCCGTGATGATATCACAGAAAAGACAATTTACTTTATCACGCTTCTTTTTATTTCTATTTATGGCATATGTCAATTATGGAATTGACGCATCTTAAAAAAGCAAGTATACTATGTTCGTAAAGGAGATAACTGTTATGAACTTCGAAAATTATTTTCCACTATGGAATGACTTGAACATAGCACAGAAAAAACTAATTTCAGACAATTTAATCACACAGTATGTAAAAAAAGGGACAATCATTCACAATGGAAACCTGGATTGCACTGGATTATTACTGGTTAAATCCGGGCAGCTTCGAACCTACATACTTTCAGATGAAGGACGAGAGATTACACTTTACCGTCTGTTCGATATGGATATGTGTCTTTTATCCGCCTCATGTATCATACGCTCCATTCAATTTGAAGTAACCATTGAAGCAGAAAAAGATACTGATCTTTGGATCATCCCTGCTGAAATCTATAAGGGCATTATGAAGGAATCTGCTCCCGTCGCAAACTATACCAATGAGTTAATAGCCACCCGTTTTTCTGATGTCATGTGGCTGATTGAACAAATCATGTGGAAGAGCTTGGATAAGCGTATTGCTTCATTTCTTTTAGAAGAGACCTCTATTGAAGGTGCAAATGAATTGAAAATCACTCACGAAACTATCGCCAATCATCTTGGTTCCCACAGGGAAGTTATCACTCGAATGCTTCGATACTTTCAAGGCGAGGGGCTTGTCAGACTCTCCCGCGGCAAAATCACAATCCTTGATTCGAAAAGACTTGAAACACTACAAAGATCATAAAACTGTTTTTCTATAATATCTAAAAATCCTCCATTTATCAGAATTATGAAAGTCATTCTAATAAATGGGGGATCTTTTTATGCTACAAAAAAATCATAAAAATATTTTTGTTTATTTCTAATAATCCATACCACATGCATATGCCCTTTCGATCAGCGTACGGTCATTAACCACTGCATCATAGAAGCGAAATCCGCCGGAAAAGTTGTATGTTTCATATCCATTTCCCTCCAGAATACGGCTCGCAATATAACTGCGCAGCCCACTCTGGCATATCAGATATACAGGCTTTCCTTTCTCAACTTCATTGATACGTTCCCTCAGTTCATCTACAGGAATATTTTTAAATCCATTAATATGGCCCCTGCTAAATTCACCTACCGTTCTCACATCCAGCAGCACAGCATTTTTATCTTTAGAAATCTTATCCACATCTTCCAAATGCCATTGTTTTAAGGTTCCTTTTGCTATATTGTCTATCATGAATCCGGCCATATTTACAGGATCCTTGGCAGAGGAATAAGGAGGTGCATATGCGAGATCCAAATCTTTCAGCTGGGTTGCCTTCAGCCCTGCATGGATTGCTGTTGCAAGCACATCGATACGTTTATCAACTCCTTCATATCCAATAATCTGAGCACCAAGCAAACGATAAGTCTCTTTTTCAAAAACTACTTTCATGGTCATCACTTTTCCACCAGGATAGTAACCGGCATGACTCATAGGAGAAAGAATTACTGTATCTACCTCTAATCCTGACTTTTTAGCATTGGTTTCATTTATATCTGTAGTGGCTGCTGTCATATCAAACACTTTGATAATGGAGCTTCCCTGACTACCCAAGTAATGACTATCACCACCACAAATATTATCCGCAATGATCCTTCCCTGTTTATTGGCAGGTCCTGCTAAAGAGATTAATGCATCATTGCCAGTAACATAATGTTTTACCTGAACTGCATCACCTGCAGCATAAATGTCTGGTACAGAAGTTTCCATTCTATCATTCACTACAATACTTTCCTTGATGCCAAGTTCCAGACCAGCTTCTTTTGCTAATGTTGTATCTGGTGTAACGCCGATTGCCAGTACTACCATATCAGCATGAAGGGATGGATTATCTTTCAATAGGATCTCTACTCCATTGTCTTTTTCTTTAAATCCTTCCACTGTATAGCCCAGTACCAGTTTTATCCCGTGTTTTCTCATTTCACTATGAATCATGGATGCCATATCTGGATCAAAAGGATTCATCAGCTGCTTAGGCCGCTGGACAATTGTAACATCCATGCCAAGCTCCCTCAAATTTTCTGCCAGTTCCAGACCAATAAAGCCACCACCTGCCAATACAGCCGATTTTGGATGGTTCTTATTTATATATTCCTTTATCCGAAAAGTATCTTCTACTGTACGAAGTGTAAAAAGTTTATCAATGCCTACTCCAGGGAGTCTCGGCTGTGTTGGTTTTGCACCTGGAGAAAGGATTAGTTTATCGTAATTTTCTTCAAATATTTCACCGTTTTCTAAATTCTTCACTGAAACCGTTTTACGTTCCGGATGTATGGAGATAACTTCATGATGAATTTTCATGTTAATACGGAAGCGTTTAAAAAAACTCTCTGGTGTCTGTAGTGTAAGTTCTTCCGGGTCTGTGATCACGTCTCCAATATAATATGGAAGTCCACAATTTGCATAGGATATGTATCCGGATCTTTCAAACACAGTAATTTCAGCATGTTCATTCAGTCTGCGTATTCTTGCTGCAGCTGTAGCTCCTCCGGCTACACCTCCTACAATTATTACCTTCATCTTATTTTTCCACCTTTCCTGAGTAAGCTGCAATGCCACCGATATTATTTACTTTAGAATATCCCATTCGTTGCAGTATCCCAGTTGCCTGGCGGCTTCGTGAACCGGAATAACAGTATACAAACAGTGGGATATCCTTATTCTTCGCTACAGAAGCAATATTGTCAAGTTGCTGCAACGGCACATTTTTACTTTCTGGTATATGTCCTTCCTGATATTCCTGCGGTGTACGTACATCCAGCAGAACTGCATCATCAGTCCTTTTATATTCTTCTATGCCTTGATTAATATTCGACTGTTTAAAGAGATCAAAAAATCCCATTAGCACACCTCCCTAAAGCATTTCTAAAATCGCATTCTTAGGTCTCGCCCCTGAAACCTGCTGTACAATCTTCCCATTCTTCATAACCACTAAAGTCGGAATGCTCATAATACTGAACTTATTTGCCAGTTCAGGCTCTTCATCTACATTAATCTTTCCAACTTTAATATCTCTACGCTCACTTGCAATCTCCTCTACAATAGGTACTACCATGCGGCAAGGCGCACACCAAGATGCCCAAAAATCTAAAAGAACGGGTTTATCGGAATTCAGTACTTCGTTCTGAAAATTATTTTTATTGATATTAATTGCAGTCATTTTATAATCCTCCTTATCATTTCTTTGTGGCTTTATTATAATCTGAATTTTATTTCTTTTCTGTGATGACATCACCATACCACATTGCCTTAACTTCTTGCCATACCATCTACACTTAGTATAACACCTGTAATATAACTCGCTTCATCTGAAGCAAGAAACACAAATGCATTGGCAATATCTTCTGGCTGTCCAAGACGACGCAATGGAATTCTTTCAATCATAGGTTCGATAACTTCCTTTGGCACGGCCTTCATCATATCAGTTTCTGTAATCCCAGGTGCAACAGCATTAACACGAATACCTTTAGGTCCTAGTTCTCTTGCTAATGATACAGTCAATCCGTTTACTGCAAACTTCGATGCCGGATAAGCAAACCCACTTGGCTGTCCCGAAATACTCACCATGGAAGAAGTTGAGAGAATGACCCCCTTGCCTCTTGCCACCATACATTCTGCTGCTACACGAGTAGTATTAAATACTCCTTTTACATTTAGATCCATTACTTTATCAAAAGTCTCCTCTGTATAATCCATAAATGAGGTGTTTTCTGAAATCCCTGCATTATTTACCAGTATGTCGACACATCCATATTTTTCAGTTGCCTCTTTAAAAGCCTTTCTGACAGACTCCATGCTTGCCAGATTTGGACTAATTCCAGCAACTATTGCATTTGGATATTTTTCTTTTAATTTATCTACAGCAACGTCTGCCGATTCCTGTGAACTTGCTGCCAACACAACTGAAGCACCTTCCTTCAAGAATTTATCAGCTGTAGCAAATCCTATACCACGGCTTCCACCCGTAATGATTGCAACTTTATCTTTTAATCTCATTTAGACTACCTCCTTACTTTGTTTGTAGTTACATTATAAGCAAAAGGTAAATCATTTTCTGTGATATCATCACAAACTATCGCAATAAAAAACCCTGTTGCTCACACGCACCAGGGTTTTTGTTTATCTATCCGTATTTAAATAATCAGAATTTTATTCAACTTCTGAAAACTGATCTTTTCCAACATTACATAATGGGCATTCAAAATCTTCTGGAACGTCCTCCCACTTTGTTCCTGGTGCAATACCACCTTCTGGATAACCTTCCTCTTCATCATATTCCCATCCGCAAACGTCACATACATATTTCATTAGTTTGTTCCTCCTTATAAATATATTAATACACAGCATATATTACTGTTGTATCTGAATTATTTTGTAATCTCAGCACGAATGTCAAGTGTTTTTAGCATTTCCAGAACCCATGAAGATTGCAGTATGCGTATACTTCTTCTACATATTCTCCATCGCAAAGACAAAAATCTGCTACCGGCTCCTGCCCTGGATTTAACTGTTTTCTGTATATTCCCTGGTTTGTATTTAATGTAATCCACTCAATGAAATGCTCTTCAAGCATTGGATGTTTTGTCTCTCCGACCACGACATGAACATGACTGCCTTCTACCGTATATACAGGTACATGCTTCTCAACAGCAGCATCTGTCACTCCGGCTTTTAATTCCTGCATAGGTTCTCCGCAACAAATTACAGGTACCCCCTTATCCTTTACCTTTTCAACAATGTTTCCACAATGCTTACATATATAATACTTTACTTCCATGCTTTTATCTCCTTCCATGTGTAAAATTTATAATCCAATTGTCTCTATAATCTTTTTCAAAGAATCTGCGGATTCCTTAAGCTTTAACGCTTTCTCTCCACTTAAATTAATAGGTATATCAGACTCAATGCCATCTGCACCTACAATAGCCGGCATACTTAACGATACTCCGTCAATGTCATATACTCCATGAATCATATGAGATACTGGGAGTATTGATTTTTCATCTCTCATAATCACTTCGCAGATTCTTTTTACAGACATTGCGATTCCATAATATGTAGCGTGCCTTTTGTTTATAATCTCATAAGCACTGTTCTTGACTGCTGTAGCTATTTCTGCCGTGTTTTCCTTGTGCTTGTAATGTCCACGCATTTCACACATTTCACTCTCGTAATAATCTCATCCCCTTAATAATTCTCTTCATGTACTTCAAAATAGCTCTGTGGATGATTACATACCGGACATACTTCAGGTGCCTTAGTTCCTACCACAATATGCCCGCAGTTACGGCATTCCCATACTTTAACTTCACTCTTTTCAAAAACTTTAGCAGTTTCAATATTCTTAAGAAGTGCACGATATCTTTCCTCATGGTGCTTCTCAATCTCGCCTACTGCCCTAAATTTTGCTGCAAGCTCAGGGAATCCTTCTTTCTCAGCTGTTTTAGCAAAGCCTTCATACATATCTGTCCACTCATAATTTTCGCCTTCTGCCGCTGCCGCCAGGTTTTCCTTTGTATCACCAATTCCTGCTAATTCCTTGAACCACATCTTTGCATGTTCTTTCTCATTATCTGCGGTTTTTAAAAACAATGCTGACATCTGCTCGTAGCCTTCCTTTTTCGCTACAGAAGCAAAATAGGTATACTTATTTCTTGCCTGCGATTCCCCTGCAAATGCCTCCTGTAAATTTTTCTCAGTCTGTGTTCCTACGTATTTGTTTGCTGCCATTTCTTTTTCCTCCGTTTTCTTTACTATTTTTTCAAAATCTGATGCTGGGTGCTTACATAAAGGACATATAAAATCATCCGGTAATTCTTCTCCTACATATTCATATCCACAAATTCTGCAACGCCATATTGTCTGCCCATCCTCGGTTTTTCCGACTGCCTGTGGCTTAGGTTTAATATTATTCTGGTAATAATCATATGTGACAGAAGGAACATTACTTAAAACTTCCATATCTGTTATCTCACCGATAAACATTGTATGTGATCCTAAGTCCTCCGTTTTATTAACTGTTACAGAAATGTATGCATTTGTATCTTCTGTAATATAATAAATACCATTTGTACCCCTAGCACACTTTTCAAATGCTTCAAATTTATTGGTATCCCTTCCTGATTGGAAGCCAAAATGTTTAAACAATTCAAACCGTGCCTTCTGACTTAAGACTGATACTGTGAATTTTCCAGTTCTCTGAATCATGTCATGCGTGTAATTTGCTTTGTTGACGCAGATACTTAACTGGTTCGGTTCTGAAGCTGCCTGAATGGCTGTATTAATAATACATCCATTGTCTTTTTCATCTTCCCTGGCAGTCAGTACAAACAATCCATAACTCAACTTATACATTGCTTTCCTATCCATTTTTTTCCTCCTTTACCTTCTCCCTGCATTTTGGGCAAATACCTTTAAATGAAATATCATAATCCCAAAATTCGATTCCATGAGTGTTATGAATTCTTTCCAGCAAATCCGGTATTTCATCCATATCCACATCTGAAACTTCACCGCATTTTGTACACCTGACATGGTAATGATTTTTCAATGAAAAATCGAACCTATTCGCTCCATCCGGAACTTCAACCTTCCTTAACGAACCCTCATCTACCAATATATCAAGATTTCTATATACAGTTCCTTTTCCGATTGTAGGATATGCTGCTTTTATATCTTGCGTTCGATTATTTCCAACTCCCGCCGTTTTTTTCTATCAGTTTTTTCTGATTTAACAACTTATCTTCTATCACGTCGATGTCTCTGTTTCCCAAAAACTCTCCAATCTGACCCAATGGCATATCCAAAACGCGCAAGTAACGAATCGTATTTAAAACCTCAAACTGACGTGCACTATAATAGCGATAGCCTGTTTCCGGATCTGTGTATTCTGGTTTCAACAGACCTGCCTGTTCATAATGCTGCAGGCTGCCAACACTGATATGAAACATTTTTGCCACATCACCAATCTGGAATAATTTTTTATTCTCCAAGCTGTTTCTCCTCATGAATTATGTCTGTCATTTTCTGATCAAAACAAGCATCAACCTGTGAAGCGATTTCTCCATCAAGCCATCCTTTTTCTACCATATCATTTAAAATACCGTAAGCTTTTTCATGTGGCATTCCCTGTTTATACGGGCGGCTTTCTGTCAGTGCCTGATAAATATCGACACACGCCATGATGCGTTCCTGTGTGTTTAATTCAGCAGCTGTTTTTCCAAATGGATAGCCTGTCCCGTCCAGTCTTTCATGGTGAAAGGCAGCCCAGTCACGTATCTCTTCAAAATCATCGATTTCTGACAGAATAGAATAAGTATATGCTGCATGGTGTTTCATAACTGCAAACTCATCATCCGTCAGTCTTCCCGGCTTCTCCAGAATTTTGTTACCTATGGCAACCTTTCCAATGTCATGCAGCGCTCCTGCAAGATACATTTTCTGCATTGTCTCCTCATCAAATCCCATAAATCTGGATAATTTCTCAGCATCTGCCGCCACACCTATGGAGTGTGTACTCGTAAATGGTGATTTATAGTCTACGATGCGTGCGAAAAATTTCGCCAGTACTTTAATCTGTTCAAAGCTAAGATCTTGTTTTGTACGCGGCACTCTGTTCCATAAACGAGTCTCCACATCTTTTTCTCCAAGTGACAGAAAATGTTGTTCAGAAAAAGCATGTCTAAATGCTTCTATACATTCTTCATCCGCTATAGAACCTGTGATTTCCTGAAGAAATGCTTCTACATTCTGCCAGGTGCCTGAATCAAAAGAATCACTGCAGCAGACCTGGTCAAGCAGATCACATAGATGGATAATTCGTGCAAAAACCGGTACTTCTGTCCATTTTTTTCCAAAAGGTCCACTTCCATCTGCATTCTCATGATGATACAAAATGACATTCTTTATATCCGTATGGGATGGAATGTCTTTCATGTTCTTCTCACCTGCCGCACAGTGAATTCCCAGCTCCAGTGGAATCGCCGAACCTATTGAACTTGCAATATCATTGTGTAATTCTTCCTGAATATATTGAGTCAGTGCATTATCATGTAACAACGCACCGGCTGTCAGATCCTGCAGACTCTCCCCCTGAATTCCCATCTGTTCTGCCATGCAGACACTCATATATGCAACACGCTTCGCATGCTTATATGTTACATGCACTAACTCTGCTTCCACACAGTCCAATGCATAGGAACACGCTCCCAACAATCCCAAAACATCTAATTTCATACCCTTTTGTCTCCTGTCTGTATCATATATCTGACTGTTATTTTATCACAAAAAATTTATATAAAAAAGGTTTCATTGTTATTTATGCAAAAATAACAGGCAAATCTTTATCTGCATAATTATCAAATAAAAGACGGGATTATATATCATATTATTATATTGTAAATAATATAGTAATAATTCTCATTATTACTAAAAGATGCCCATGCTGAGCATCTTTAATCTAAATCATTGTTCTATTTTTCGTTCAAAAACATATTCAGTTTCTGATGATAAATCAGAACGGAATGAATAACCAAGTCTGTCGAATTTCTTAATATCCAGCGGATTCTCAATATTATTTTCTGCCATAAATCTGACCATTTCACCACGAGCCATCTTGGCATATGTACCTTTTGTTACCATTTTATCTCCAGAAACTTCACAAAATGTAACCGAAATATATCTGTCCTGTGGTGTCAAATACTTTTCTATACATTTTGAGTATTCTTTTGATGCAAGATTAATGATAATCCTGCTGTCATCTATTACTGATCGGTATAACAAGTCACCCCAGTACTCATACAGATTTTTGGCATCTCCAATCCTGATCTTTGCCTGCATTTCCAAACGATAAGGTGTCACACCATCCATTGGTTTCAGAGCACCATAAAATGCAGACAATATTCTCAAATGATTTTGCACATACTCAAGCTGCATATCTTCAAACACAGATGGTGCCATATATTGAAAAGCAATTCCTTCATATGATAAAACAGCCGGACTGAGCATCTGATAAAGATTCATATTTCTCAATCTATTGAAATTTTGTTCTGCAATCTTGTCATTACATTTCCAAATGCCTTTCAGTTCCTCTTTTGACTTACTTTTCAACCAGCTTTGTATCTCTGTCGTCTTTTCAATAAATTCAGGCAATGCATCCGGTTCAATACTGTCAGTATCTGTAATCATCTTTTTAGCAGGGGATAATATTATCTTCATTAATCTAATTCCTTAAGCATATTTTCAGGATCATCTGCAGCCTTGACTTTATCATTTACCTTTATAATAATCCCTTGTTCATCAATAAGATATGTGGTTCTTACTACTCCCATAGAGACTTTGCCATAATTTTTCTTTTCTTTCCATACATCATAAGCTTCAATAACTTTCCGCTCTGGATCTGCTAAAAGTGTAAATGCCAATCCATATTTTTCCTCAAATCTCTTGTGAGACGCTACAGAATCCTTACTGACTCCAAGAATAACTGCACCTTTTTCGGTAAACTGAGGGTATCTCTCGGAAAAACCACATGCCTGCTTCGTACATCCTGGTGTATTATCCCTTGGATAAAAATACAAAATCACTTTTTTTCCTATATAATCCGATAATCTATGTATTTTCCCATTTTGATCGGGCAACTCAAAATCAGGTGCCTTAATTCCTACTTCCAACATTATTTATTTCTCCTCATCTGTAACTTTCTCTTTTTTTGCCTTTTCTTTTCTATTCCCAGTAATCATTTTATGACCTGTATATATCGCCATTACCATACATAACATAGAACTTAAAGCAAAGTATTTATGACTTGATTTTAGCTTTTTATATCCAGTGTAATAAGTCCCAAACATTGTAATTAATGCTCCAACTGACCAATATTTATGTGCTTTCATGTAATTCCTCCATTTTTCAGTGTATTCAATTGTAATTATACTCTACCACATTCCTATGTCAATTTGATAATAGTACATTCCTATAAATTTTTCAGAATATCATGGTTAAAACTATGTATTGTTATCCTATTGTCCATAAGTAAATGCAGGAGTCTCTTCCATAATACCTTGTCGTATTGCGTTTTTCTTAGCTACCTCTGTTGCCATTTATGCCACACACACAAAGAAGAGTGTGGCATTTAACCACACTCTTCTGAGAATTACGAATCCACTTTTCGCCTAAATCTTTTTCGCTTTTGCTTTAAAAAGAATGATATATTCTGGTCTTAAAACAGAAAGTCCCTTTCTCCTATTATTTTGGTTCATTATTGCTAGATGGTGATTCTTTTTAAAGTTACTATCAAATCTTATTAGCAGATCCTTGTTAAATTTCTTACATCTTTCCACCAAAAGCAGGGAATTTTCCAGTGTCACCATAGCTCTCAATTTTCTTAAAATTCTTTAACAGTTCCATGTCTTCAGCACTAATTTCAAAATCTAGTTCTGCATTATTCTTCATATGTTCAGGATTACCTGTTTTGGGCAGAGAAATTGCACCAAGCTGAAGCGTATATCTAATGCAGAGCTGTGGAACAGTCACACCATACTTCTTTGCAATCGTAGTTATCTCTGGTTGATTCAATATTTCACCATGTGCAATTGGTGAGTATGCTTCTACAACAATATTATTCTTCTGGCAATATTCTACTAACTCCATCGGAGTATTACTGATATGAAGAAGAATCTGATTTACCATTGGCTTAATCTTTGCTATTTCAAGAAGACTTACAATATCTTCAATCAGAAAATTGGAAATTCCGATTGCCTTAAGTTTTCCTGCCTTATAAGCATCCTCAAGAGCTTTCCATGCTGCTCGATTTCCCTCTACGTATCTGTCTTCGCACTGATTAACCTTTGCCCATGGCTGTGGACTGTGAATAATCATCATATCAAGATAATCCAGTCCCATCTTTTCAAGCGTCTCATTGATTCCTGCCATCGCTTCTTCATATGTCTTATGCTCCGCGGCAACCTTTGATACAACAAACAACTCCTCACGCGGAATACCACAGGTTCTTACTCCTTCACCAACGCCACGCTCATTTCCATATGTCTGTGCAGTGTCAATATGTCTATATCCAATCTCTACTGCTGCTTTTACAGTGTCAGCAGCCTTATCATCATCAATAAACCATGTTCCTAGACCAAGCTGTGGAATTGTCACTCCATTATTCAATACAATACTTCTATCAAACATTTCATCTACCTCCTATTTTAGTTTTCTATATTCTTCATCACTTACCGGTTCAAGCCATTCATTGGAACTATTTTCGCCCGGAACTTCTATTGCCAGATGTGAAAACCATTCATCCGATGCGGCGCCATGCCAGTGTTTCACCTCTGCCGGAATATTGATGCAGTCGCCTGGCTTTATTTCTACAGCATCTTTCCCTTCTTCCTGATAATATCCTCTTCCGGCAACACATACCAGGATCTGTCCTCCCCCACTTTTTGCATGATGAATATGCCAGTTATTTCTGCATCCAGGTTCGAATGTCACATTAAAAATTCCAACCTGAGAAGTGGAGATCGGTGCAAGAAAACTTCTGCCGGAAAAATACTGTGCAAACCCATCATTTGGTGCACCAATCGGAAACATCATTTCTTTTGCATGCGCACGCATCGCTTCCTCTTCGTATGGCAAATCTCCTTCGCCTGCTTCCCACACTTCCTTTGCAAGATTGAAAACAGCCCATGCTTTTGGCCAACCTACATAGAATGCGACATGTGTGATCACTGCAGCAATCTCTTTTTGTGTTACACCATGATTTTTTGCATTTTGAAGATGATATTTTAAAGAAGAATCTGTAATTCCAGAAGCCATCAGCGCAACCACTGTGATGATAGTTCTTGTTTTTACATCAATATCCTGGTTATTCCAGTTTTCGCCAAAAAGCACATCATCATTAAAATGTGCAAACTCCGGTGCGAATTCGCCAAGTGCATTTCTTCCTGCTGTCTGTATTATTTTTCCCATATTATGTATCCCTCCATAGCACTGTTATTTATATAGATTTTACCCAATCACTGATTTCCTGTTTTGTTCCACGATTTAACATGCTGCCTTCTATGATAACTGCATCTGGCGCGGACAGCTGTAATTCCTTTATAGTATTACCGAATCCACTTCCACCGGATGTTGCAAAAAGCACGATCTTTTTACCGCTAAAATCATAAGTTTCCAAAAATGTATTGATGATTGTCGGGGCCACATACCACCAGATTGGAAATCCAAGAAGGATCTCATTATAAGAACTCATATCCATTTCTTTTTTCATAATCTCTGGTCTGTATTTCTTATCACTCATTTCCACACTGCTTCTGGATTTTTTATCCATCCAGTCAAGATCAGCTTTTGTATATGGAATCTTCGGCTCAATCTCAAATAAATCTGCTTTTGCTTCCTCTGCGATCATCTCTGCTACTTTTTTTGTTGTTCCACTTGCACTGAAAAATGCGACTAATTTTTTACACATAATACAAAACCTCTTTCCTTACGTATTTTTTCACAGAAAAAATAGATGTATAAGATTTACATTCATCTTACACATCTATTTTAAGCTCTATCACTTCATTATGTCTAATGCTTATATTGAATTTTGTTTTATGCCTGAAAAGCATTTATTTCTTCTATCATTTTACGGATTGCCAGCGAATATGGGATATTTCGTCTCCAGGCAATCACAGTGCTTGTCGTGATTTCAGGAAAAATTCTTCGCTGTACAAGAATATCCTCACGCCAATACTTTGCAGCACCTTCGATTGATATTGGATACCCCAGTCCATTTGCCGCCATGACTCCGGCATTTGTTCCAAGATTACTTGTAAAAGCAATCTGAAGTTTTGAAAAGTCTTTTCCAAACCAGTTGGCAAGTTCGCTTTGAATGTTCATTCTTTCCGGCAGGATCAATGGTTTTCCAATAAGATCTTCCTTTTTTATAAACTTTTTTCCTGCCAGCGGATCATCCGGCCGCATTCCGACACACCAGTGATCACAATCCGAAATCCGAATATAATCCATTCCTTCAGTGTCCACCGGTTCCAGAAATAACGCAATATCTACAAGACCTTTATTCATCATCTCATACACCGTATCTGCTGTTGCAGTATGAAGCGCAATCTGAACCAGTGGGTATTTTTCTTTATATGTTTTGCATATTTTCGCCAATGTTTCTACTGCCGCAAATTCACCACATCCAATGGTTATACTTCCCTCTACAACCTCTTCTTTTCCTTTCAGTTCCTCAAGCGTCCTTTCCTCAAGATTGAGGATCTCCAAGGCACGCCTTTTTAATAGAATTTCCTCATCAGTAAGTGATATTTTCTTCCCGTTTCGAATAAATAATGTTATTCCCAGGTCCTCTTCAAATGCCGCCATTTGTCTGGATAGCGTTGGCTGGGTAATATGCAATTGTTCTGCTGCTTTTGTAAAGCTCTGTTCTTTTGCTACTGTTAAAAAATAGCGTAATAATCTTAATTCCATATCTTTATATTCCTGCACTTTTTTGTTGTATTCATTCTATTCAGAATATAACGACGTACTTTTGGATCGATCTGCCATCCCCAGTCGCTTAGATTAACTGTTCCTTAAGGGTCTATATCATTTACAACCAATATTATAAGGCTTTATATATTTTTACAGTTTCATAGCACTGCGGATGCAGTTCTCAATAAATTCTTCTCCCAAATCTGTATTCAGGCTAAGATCAAAGTTTCCGGCTGCACCCCACATACGGCGGGTGTAATAGCGGTAGTTATCTGCACGAAGTTTTTCATTTTTCTGAACCGTAGCTTTTGCTTCTCCTTCGGAGATATTCTGTCTCTGTGCCACTCTTCTAATTCTGCTCGCAAGAGGCGCTGAAAAAAATACTTTCAGGCAATTTTCAGAATTTCTGAGAACGTAATCTGCACAACGGCCTACTATCACGCAGTTGCCTTTTTTCGCAAGATTGCGTACAACCTGACATTCTGCCTCGAAAATTTTATCCTTCGGCGCTTCATCCTGCCTATCTGTATTCAGGTACATCTGATTGACCAGATCATAGAGAAGACTATTTGTCATGATTTCCTCGTTTTTCTTAACGAATTCCGGTGTGTATCCGGTGGTTCCTGCTGTCATCTGGATAATCTCAGCATCATAAAAATCATATCCCAACTTTTCTGCAAGAACCTTGCCAATATCATGGCCACCACTTCCAAATTGTCTTCCAATGGCGATAACATTTTTTCCATAGGTTCCTGCTGTCTGTTCTTTTGCTTCGTTCTCGCTTTCTGCAGATACACTTTCCGGGAAAATCATATCTTTCAGGAATGCAAGTTTCTTACCGATGAGTCTGGCGATAAAGCCTACCAGAAGGGCAGCAATAACGGTACCTTCTCTTACACCAGCCAGTCTTCCTGCAAATACGAAAGAAAGTACAGCAGCAATCACTGACATGGATACATCAAAACAAATCTTGGTTGTTCCGAAATTTGTTTTCCATATAAGAACAATAGCACGGACAAAAGATTCTCCTGGAAGCATGACAACGTCTGCCAAGACCTCCATATATACACCTACGCCAAGAATCAGACATCCGATAAGAAGATATACAATCTTCATGAGGTACTCTTCCGGATTGACCCAGGACAAAAGAATCATGGCAAAATCAATAAAATATCCAAATATGATGGATACCGGAATCTGAAGGATGTGTTCCAATTTAAAGTTCTTTCTCAGAATGATCAGCTGCAGTACGATCAGAAATATACTGAAAAAGATGGTAAAATTTCCGAGTGTAAATGGAAAATTAAGACTTAATACGTAAGGAATTGATGAAATAGGGGATGTTCCTAGGTTTGCCTTTGTGATCAGGCTGACTCCCAGGGAGTTTATAAACAATCCCACCAGAAATATTAAATATCGTTTTAGTGTCTCCATTCTTTTTTATTTTCTCCTCATTTCATAGTTTTTTATCGTCAGCTCATTTCATATCTGCAAGATTTCGGTAGATCCGGCAAAAAATTTCCATAAACAGCTTCTGCTCTTCTTCGGAAATACTATTTAATGCAGTTTTTTCTATTTTTTTAAAAGCCTCCTCCACAAGCTTCTGATTTTTCTTTCCGGTTTCTGTCATAAAAATATGAAAAGTACGACGGTTTCCATTGAGCATTTTTCTTTCAATCAGGTCTTTTTCTTCCATACGGTTCAAAATGGACGTTAAAGATCCTGCCTCGATGAGACATCCTGCCGCAATCTCTTTCTGGCTGACACCATCGTGATCTTTCAGGTAATCCAATACTTTGGGCTGTCCCAAGGTAAGTCCTGTATCTTTCAGCTGTTCCATTAGTTTTTTCTGGATGGTCATATGGTTTATCATAGACATGTAGTGAAAAGAATCATCCATTTATTATTCATCTCCTTCTTTTATTATATAATGCTTATAATTCAAACAATTATAATTCGAATGTTTAGAATTATAACTATGTTTGTAGTGCATGTCAATAACTTTTTTCTTTTTTATTCTACCAGTAAACAGTATCTCTTCAGAAATTGGCCATTCATTTTCAAGAATGCCTCTGCATTCTTGCTGCGAGATGCGCGTCATGCAATGCATGACATACTTCTTCTGCGCATCTCTGCAATCCTGCCGGAGGCTATATCAGATGGGGGGATTGACTCCCACCACTGATACTGATTTGTTACTCGCCACCTACAGTGGGAGTCATCTCACATCTGATATGACCTTTGGATCCACTCTTTATATGTTTCCATATCAAGCGGATCTACTTTCGTAAATGATAAAATAAATATGTACAATCAATAATATTATAAAATATTTATTTATATTTTAGCACTATTTTCCTCTTCTATTCGTTTGCAAAAAAAGCCATAAGATTTTCTTTTCAAAATCTTACAGCTTTTCTATCATGTTGCATCCAGTTCCAAAACAAAGCGGATTGTGCCTGGTTACCCTGCTATCGATTGACAAAAATACTTTCTTACCATCAGCGGTCTGATGGAACTTCATATAGTCACCAAGCCAGCTCTCTAGCCAACGTTTTTCGTCGCGATAAGACCTGGCTCTTTATTTTGTATAAACTGTATTCCCTTTTGCAATTACTTCAACAAGCTGAAGTTCTTGGTCAAGAATACAAAGATCAGCATCATAGTCTTCTTTAATCTTACCTTTTCCTTTAAGACGAAGAATATCTGCTGGATTTGATGTAATTGTAGAAATAGCTATTTCTAAAGGAATTTCTGTTTTAAATACACATTCCTTTACTTCCTTCAGAAGGCAGCTGGACTGTCCAACGCCCATTCCAAGGAATTCGCCATCACTACTGTACATAGGAAGGCTTCCCTGTCCATCAGAAGAAATTGTCATGCGGTCAGGATTTACACCTGCATCTAACATCCGTTTAATGCCATTGCATACACGTACCTCATCACAGATAGTTTCCCAATAATCAATATCTTCATTTCCTGTAAAGTCTACTGCTCCGCCTTTTAGTGCATACTCAATCGACTTGCCAAAAAGCATCTCATTTCGATTAATATGTGTTGGCAGGATTTGAGAAGCCGGTATCTCTGTCTCATCTACTACTCGCTCAATAAGATCTAAGCATCTCGGACTGTCGCCAAGATGAACATTTACAATACCAGCTTTCCCTGAAAGGACACCACCAAGTCTCGTATCCGCAACAACACGTGTAAATTCCTCAAAAGTCGGCTGTGAAGAACGATGATCAGAAATCGCGATTTCTCCGGTTCCAACAATTTCCTGAATCATCATAATGTCTTTTACAATACTGTCAGTCAACGTGCGAACCGGAATCTGATAACTGCCTGTATAACAGTATGCTGACATTCCCTGCTCATTCAATCCTTTTGTCTTTGCAACCAGTGCACACATATCACGGCCGATTCCATCTGTTCCAAGACAGCCGACAACTGTTGTTACTCCAAACTTCGTAAGTCCTTCCATAGTTGCTTCCGGAGTACGATTGGCGAATCCGCCTTCGCCACCGCCTCCGAGTACATGAACATGACTATCAATGAATCCTGGAGTTAAAAGCAACCCCTCTCCATTGATTATTTCTGCCTCAGAAAGAAATCCGTCTGCGGATATAGAACCTGCATCTTTAATCTTGACAATCTTATCATTGATTGTAAGTACATCTTTTTTCCCCAGATGCTTTGGGGCATAAACATCAATATTCTGAATTAATTTCATCATAAATCACTCCCAATTACCAAATGCATATTTTAGAATCCAATTCCAACTGCAATAAGAATTGTAATGATTGCACCTATCATTAAGACACCAAGGAATTTCCACATGAATTTAACCCAGTTAGACCACTCAATCTTTGCAATCGCAAGAGATCCAATCAGACATCCGGATGTAGGAACAATCAGGTTTGTAAATGCATCACCTAGCTGGAATGCAACTACAGCTGTCTGACGTGAAACACCTAACAGATCTGACAATGGAGCCATAATCGGCATTGTAATTGCAGCCTGTCCTGTTCCGGATACAACAAAGAAATTGAATATGGACTGGAACAGATACATAAGTACTGCTGCAACTGCTCCGGAAACTCCAGACAGTGCATTTGAAATATTATACATAATTGTATTGATAACTGTAGGTGTTGTCGGATCAGATCCACCAAGAACCTGCATGATACCCTGAGCCATAGCAACAACAAGTGCTGCACCGATCAGGTCTTTTGCTCCATCTTTGAAAGAAGTTGCAATATCATTCAATCTCATATCGTTCAGCTTAAAGATAACTCCAATCACACCGGAAACAATTCCCATAATAAAGAACTGTGTTGCAATCTCTGGCATATAGTATCCTTGAGTCATAACTCCCCAAATTACCCATACTACTGTAGCAGCCAGTGTCAGAAGAACTAAAATATGTCCAAGACCAAATGAATGTCCTTCGTCAATTCCTGTTTTTTCATTCTGCTCACGGAAATATGAATCCGTCTTATATGCGATTGAGATCGTCGGAGTCTTTTTGATCTTTGATGCATAGAACATAGTCATTCCACAGCCAAGTGCTGTAAATACTACCCACATTACCATACGGAATCCCGCTCCGGAAAATACATCAATACCTGCAATCCCCTGTGCAATACCTACCGAGAATGGATTCATCCAAGATGAACCGAAACCAATCTGTGTTGCAACATAGGTAACAAGAACTGCGATAACTGAATCATATCCAACTGCTACAAATAATGGACAAAGAATCATAGTAAACGGAAGTGCTTCTTCTCCCATCCCGAAAACTGCTCCCCCAAGAGAAAACAGTACGAAAAGTACTGGAATCAGCAGTTTCTCGGCTCCCTTTGCCTTACGGATCAATCCGATCAGTCCGGATTCAATTGCACCGGTACGTATCATGATACCAAATGCACCACCTACAACCATAAGGAATGCGATAATCTCGATTGCAGAACTGCTTACGATTCCGTTATACATATAATTAAAGAATCCTGTTCCGCCATCTCCGCTAAAAAGTGCTACTCCTTCCGTTACTACGTTCCCTGCATCGTCTGTCAGATACTGGAAACTTCCGTCTTTGATTACTGTACGGGTTTTCTCAACACCATTGATCATGTACGAAATATCCTGTGTTTCGTAAAATCCCTTTGGTACAAGGAAAGTCAGAAGTGCTGCGACAACAACTACCAGAAAAATAATAATGTAGGTGTCAGGCACTTGAAATCCCTTGTTAAAAGACTTTAACCCTTTTCCTTCTTTTTTGCTCATTTTTGAGTCTCCTCCCATTTTTGATATGCTATATCAGTGTACCATAGAATACTCAAAATCTAACTAAAAATTTACATATTTCATCAATTTTATGTTATTTTCTTGTATTTTTATACACCTAAAGGTGGGATTTGGCTCTATAAAGCGTTTTACTCTTTCGGATTATCTCCAGCCCGATAAGGCACTGTTGCCGCCGGAACAACCGCCGAAGCTGGTTCTGTATGTATATCCTGATCATCAAAAAAGATATGTGCCCCAAATGCTGCAAGCACTTCTGTCTTGCTGACCCCACCAAGGAAAAATGCTTCATTAATGGATACACCCCAATTGCGAAGTGTTTTCACTGCACGTTCATGCGCAGGAGCATTTCTTGATGTGACAAGTGCTGTTCGGATCGGCTGAATATCTTTTTCTTTAAACATCTGCTGCACATAAGACAGTTTTGTCAGGAAGTTAGCAAAAGGACCTTTCGCCATCGGCGTGTTCGCATTTGCTTTCTCATGCTCTTCAAATGCCTGTATTCCATTCTTCTGGAAAATCTTTTCAGATTCAGCAGAAAATAGTACTGCATCTCCATCAAAAGCAATACGGATCTGATCAATCTTTTGCTTCGGATCAGCATGTGCTTCACCCGTAAGAATACGACCTGCAGCAATCCCATCATTGATTGCCGACTGTACATCATCTGAATTCGCCGACAAAAACAAGTCTGTCTTAAAAGCCTTTAAATAAGGAGCTATTTCTGCACCGCTTGTCAACGCAGCTCTCGTAATATCCAAGCCATAATGCTGTATAGAATTAAAAATACGAAGACATGTATTTGCATTATTCCGTGACATAATAATCACTTCCACCAGTCTTCCAAATCCTGTATTATTCAGCTCTAAAAATGCTTTGATCAATTGAAATGCTGCACCCTTTTGAAGGATCTCATTCTCATGTGCTACCTGATAAGCTTCATATGCTTCAACACCTTTTTCTTCGAATATTTTATTCTCCTGTTCAAGATTAAATAAAGCTCTTGAACTAATCCCTATTACAAGAGGTTTTGATAAATCATACGGCATTTTTACCACCTCCGATTAAGAAAAGAATCATATATCTATCACATCTTTCTTACATTATATATTTCCATCTTACGAGTTACAAGTGAAAATATATAGGAAAAGATTGCATTTTTATGAATTTTCAATGTAATCCCAATGAATTTTCAGTCTATTTTTTAAATTCTACTGCATGTTTTCTCTTCCAAAGCGGAAATAAATTACGCTGACATACATAATTCTTTCGTTCATCTATCGCAATCGCGTGAAAAAAGGTCTTCCACATATCTGTATACTCATCCTCATAATCTTCTGTCTTTCTCAATGTCTGAAATTCTTCATCTGTCAGATATCGCAGGTAGTTCTCTCCGTCTTTTGAATGAACACAGGCCGTTTTGCGATTATCGTCTATAATCATCCAATGCTCTGAAGGCATACGATCTGCAAAATGTCTGCCTACCAGCATAATGACATCACTTTTCGTCTCTAGATGACTGACATAAACATTGCCTGAGTTCAACCGCTCAAATCGTGCAAACTCTCTAAAATGATGGCTCTCATTGGACACTTTTCGACGCAATTCCAGTATCCGCATCACATACGGATTCGCATATTGCTGTAGTACACTCTCTCCGGTTTTGAATCCAACACGAAGGAAATTATAAATTGCCTGCAGTGCATCTTCCTCAGCAGACAAAGTCGCCAGATAGATATTCAGATATGCTTCATCCGAAATATCTCTCCGAATCGAACGAATTACCTTTTCTGCTTTGGAAAGATCTTGGTCTATATGAATATATTCATCAAATATCGTTTGTTGAAATACTGGTTCTTTCTTTAATTGTATTTGGTCATGGCCAATCCGCAAGGCTTCAGACCAAGCATCATAGATACAAGTCATGATATCTTCCAAACGGTCTTTACAAGTAAAAATCTTCATTAGCATACTCCAAAATCTGTCAACGTCATCTGTGTAAATGACTCATTCGCATGTTGTGTGTTCCATATATCCTTCGTGTCTACACTAATTAGTTGACGCGTAATATAAGATGCCTCAATAGGAGTATGATACATCTGTTTCCCACCACACGTGATGAAATAATGTGCACGCTTTAATACTACTCCCATCTTCTTTAGACTATCATAATCAAGTCTGCCATAGCGTCTTGCATAGGTGATACGACTCGCTGATTTAGGCCCGATTCCCGGAACACGAAGCAGTGTAGCATAATTTGCTTTTTCTACTTCTACCGGAAACTGCTCTAAATGGCGCAATGCCCAATCGCACTTCGGATCAATCATTTCATTGAAATTCGGCTGCTCTAAAGACAATAATTCTCCTGCCTGAAACCCATAAAATCGAAGCAGCCAATCAGCCTGATATAATCTGTGCTCACGTAAAAGCGGTGGTGGCGTTCCGATCTCCGGCAATACCTTGTCTTCGTTCAAAGGAATGTATGCTGAATAAAAGACACGTTTCAAATCAAACCCCTGATACAATGCCTGAGTCGTCTGCAACAACGTATAGTCACTCTCACCTGTCGCACCAATGATCATCTGCGTGCTCTGTCCGGCTGGAGCAAAGCTGCGCTTCAATTGCGACATGTCACGCGGTGCCAATTGATTCGCATTCTCCCATGTCAGTGCATGATCCAGTGAGGTATATCTTTTATAAGATTCTAATCGATTCATCTGAGAATCTTGAGAAATTGCTGTATCATTCTTCTGAGCATTCAAGCACTCAGAAAAATGCTTTTTCGAAGCATCAGAAAAAATACCTGCATTCAAAAACTTATTTCCTCCACTTCGATCCATATATGCTGACTTTCCAATTGCCATTCTGTGAGATGCGATTGTGCTCTGCACCTTCCCCATAGGATCCAGAATGTTCTTCATGGTCTTGTTTGGAGCCAACGTATGCAATCCTTCTTCCGTTGGTAATTCAAGATTGACACTAATACGATCTGCAAGATAACCTGCTGCTGCAAGTAACTCGTCCGAAGCTCCCGGAATCGTCTTGATATGAATATAACCATTGAAATGATATTTCGTCCGAAGCAACAATAACGTCTCGCACATCTTCTCCATCGTATAAGTCGGATTCTTTAAGATTCCGGAACTCAAAAACAGACCCTCGATATAATTACGCTTATAAAACTCTACTGTTAAGTCACAGATTTCTTCCGGAGTAAAAGTAGCCCGCTTTACATCATTGCTCTTGCGATTAATACAATACTTGCAATCATAAGCACAATGGTTTGTCATTAAAATCTTAAGCAAGGAGATACATCTGCCATCTGCCGCAAAACTATGACAAATGCCGCATGCCTCTGCATTGCCGAGCTCTCCTTTCTTTCCCCGCCGGCTTGACCCGCTTGATGTACATGCCACATCATATTTTGCTGCGTCAGCAAGAATCTGCAGCTTTTCCTGTGTTGTATAATTACTATTCCTAATATCTGTATTCATATTTTCATTATACAAACATTTGTTCGGTAATGCAAGTGTTTTTCGAACAAATGTTTGTATATGATCATTCGAAAAAATATCGTAATAGTCTTATTTCCATGTTTTCTATTTCTGCATATTATTTTTCTACTAATATATATTCCATTTGTCTTTCTTTCGTTCGCATTCCCATTTTTTCATAAAATTTCTCTGCTGGAGTATTTCCTGCCCATACATTCAATGTCACTTCATAGCACCCTATCTGTTTCGCTTCATTTTTTACATATTCAAACAGACTTTCGCCAACATGCTGACCTCGAACCTCTTGACTGACACAAAGATCATCAATAAAAAACGTCTTAAACGGAACCATGTTGTTTGAAAAAGGTTGCTCTTGTAATTGACAAAATGCATATCCTACACAAACATCATCCTCATCCACCGCAACATATATTGGCTTTTCTTTATGTTTCAAAAGCTCTCTCAATTCGTCTATCGTATATTTGGTCGTGCCCGGAATAAAAATATCAGGCCTTATATCTGCATGAATTTGTAACACTTGCTCTAATAACTCTAAAATTCTCGGAATATCTTTTTCTTTCGCTTTTCTAATAATCATTTTTACCTCCATCCATTCTCATTCTTCTGCAAAACATTTATCTACTGTTCGTTTATCACGCTCTATCTTGTTATATCAAACATTTCCCTGCAAATCATTTTTCCACATGATATTTTGAAAATATTATGATAGGCTTTTAAAGCCGCTTCTTTTGATAAACCATCTTCCATAATATTGACCAGGAAATCAGCCTCTACCAATATCTGATAATCTATACCATCAATATTATTATACGTATGATGATGTGCAATCAAATACTGCACACGCTCAGATACCTCTTGTTCAAATCCTAATTTTCTAAGCAGCTTTTCTGCTATTGCAGGACCTTCTTTTTCTTGTAGTTTTCCATTGCAATCCCCATATTTTTCTTCACAGAAATGAATTCCAATATCATGTGTCAAAGCTGCTGCTTCAATGGTAAACAAACATTTCTTATCTACATTTTCCGTTTCTGCTATCAATTTTGCATAACTATGCACTTTACAAAAATGTTGAATTCTCTTTGAATCTCCTCTATATAACTCAATCATTGCTAAATGTAATTTATTTATCATCTAAAATTTCCTCCTCTTGCACATTATAATAATTCTCAAATTAATCCTATATTTCCCTTGATATACATCACATTTTCCTTGTTGAATCCACATCATTAGAAACCATTA
The DNA here is from genome assembly GCF_022487435.1 of Mediterraneibacter sp. NSJ-151. Classification (NCBI taxonomy): domain Bacteria; kingdom Bacillati; phylum Bacillota; class Clostridia; order Lachnospirales; family Lachnospiraceae; genus Mediterraneibacter; species Mediterraneibacter sp. NSJ-151. Next base: position 185,283 of record NZ_JAKVPP010000002.1, read on the forward strand.
ATTCAAAATGATTTCGATTTGTTTTTATAAAACCTTCTTTTTGTAACTTTGATATTTCCGTAGACATTGCTGCACGGTCAATACAAAGATAATCCGCTAACTGCTGCCGGTCAAAAGGAATATCAAAGGATAAAGATGAATGTCTGATGGATTCGGCTGACAGATATGACAATAGTTTATCTCTTGTCGTTCGCTTGCCAACATGTGTGATCTTATCGTTCAAGATCAGTATCTTATTTGCCAGGACACTGACCAGGTTACGGATCAACTTCTGATGATGCTCGCATGCAGTTGGACAAGTAACCAAAAGCTTCTGGACATTTAGGAAAATAATTTCGCAATCCTCATCAGCTACCACACTGATATTCAAAACAGCACCCGGACTTGCCGCATATGGTTCTCCAAAAAAATCACCGGCATGACATTTTGATAAAATATTGCGATGCCCCCAGAGGTCTTCCTGGATAACAAGAACACAGCCTGACACCACAAGTCCCATTACTTCTGTAGAATCTGCTGCTCTGAAAATATAAGAATCTCTCTCTTTTGAAACTGTTGTTGCCTCTACACAGTGCAATATGGATAATATCTCGTCATCAGTAAGACCTTTAAAGAAAGGACTGTTCCTTAAAATGGGTAAAAATTTTTTCAAAATTGTTCCTCCTGTTGGAAATCAAACATACAAGTTGCATTTATTATACTATGATTCTAACAGAAATAAAAATTTTATGCTATAGACGGAGGGTAAAAATGATAAGAAAGATTATTCGAATTGATAAAGAAAAATGTAATGGATGCGGTGCCTGTGCAGATGCCTGTCATGAAGGTGCCATTGATATCATTGACGGAAAAGCAGAATTGGTAAGAGAACATTTCTGTGACGGGCTTGGTGATTGTCTCCCGGAATGTCCTACAGGAGCCATTTCTTTTGAAGAAAGAGAGGCTCCTGCATATGATGAAGAAGCCGTAAAAGAAGCGCAAAAAAAAGTATTTGCCAAAAATCAGGCAATGTCTACACACACCGGCTGTCCTGGTTCTAGAAGTATGCAGATTCAGCGATCCGAAACACCTGAAAACATAAAATCAGCTCCAAGCGTAGAGCAGCTATCAAAACTTCAGAACTGGCCAGTTCAGATTAAACTGGCACCTGTAAGTGCCCCATATTTTGACGGCGCAAAACTATTGATCGCAGCTGATTGTACTGCTTATGCATATGCAAGCTTTCATCAGGATTTTATTCGGAATAAGGTAACATTAATCGGCTGTCCTAAATTAGATCAGGTGGATTATAGTGAAAAATTAACTGCAATTATTCAAAATAACAACATTCAAAGTGTAACCATCGTAAGGATGGAAGTTCCTTGCTGTGGTGGTCTGGAGATGGCAGCAAAAAAAGCGCTTCAGGATAGTGGAAAATTCTTACCATGGCAGGTTATAACAATAAGTATTGATGGGAAAACTATAGAATAAAAAAGGAGAATACAATAATGGATAAGAAAATGTTTTGCTTTCAGTGTGAGCAGACCGTCGGATGCGCCGGATGTACAGGAAATGCCGGTGTCTGTGGAAAAAAGGCAGATACAGCCAGATTACAGGATGAACTGACAGGTGCCTTGGTTGGTCTTGCAAGAGCTGTCGATAGTACAACAGCTATTTCCAAAAGAACCGGACAGGTCATAATTGAAGGGCTGTTTACCACAGTTACAAATGTAAATTTTGACGATGCCTCAATTGAAAACATGATACAAAAAGTCAGAGCTGAAAAAGAAAGACTAGTTCCTGACTGCAGCAAATGTCAGTCACCTTGCGGTAAAACAGACGAATACGATATGCAACAGTTATGGAATGCCAACGAAGATATACGCTCTTTGAAGTCTCTGATTCTTTTCGGAATTCGCGGAATGGCTGCCTATGCCTATCATGCAAATGTTCTGAATTATGAAGATACCGAAGTAAATCGCTTCTTCTGTGAAGCATTATTTAAGATTGGTTATGAAGAAAGTGCAGATGCACTGCTTCCTACAGTACTAAAAGTAGGAGAAATCAACCTGAAGTGTATGGCACTTCTTGATAAGGCAAATACAGAAACCTATGGGACACCAGAACCAACCAATGTTACACTTACAATAGAAAAGGGACCATTTATTGTTGTAACCGGACATGATTTGAAAGACCTGCAGCTTTTACTTGAACAAACAGAGGGCAAGGGAATCAACATCTATACTCATGGTGAAATGCTCCCTGCCCATGCCTATCCACTCTTAAAAAAATTCTCACACTTAAAAGGGAATTTTGGAACCGCATGGCAGAATCAGCAAAAAGAGTTTGATCATCTTCCAGCTCCGATTCTCTACACCACCAACTGTCTGATGCCGCCAAAAAGCAGTTATGCTGACAGAGTATTTACAACAGAAATGGTTGCCTTCCCCGGTGCTGTTCATATTGATGAGAAGAAAGATTTTACGCCGGTTATTGAAAAAGCGCTGGAACTTGGTGGTTACAAGGAAGATCAGGTACTCACCGGCATCAATGGCGGTACAAAAGTGACAACCGGTTTTGGTCATGCAGCCATCCTGTCCCATGCAAACACTGTAATTGAAGCAGTAAAATCAGGTGCAATCCGTCATTTCTTTCTGGTTGCCGGCTGTGATGGTGCTAAACCTGGACGAAACTATTACACAGAATTTGTAAAACAGACACCTTCTGACAGTATTGTCCTTACTCTGGCATGCGGAAAATTCCGTTTCAACGATCTCGATCTTGGAGAAATCGGTGGTCTGCCGCGACTGATGGATATGGGGCAGTGTAATGATGCTTATGGTGCGATTCAGGTTGCTGTAGCACTTGCAGATGCATTTGGATGCTCCGTAAATGAACTTCCGCTTTCCTTCGTTCTCTCCTGGTACGAACAGAAGGCCGTCTGCATCCTGTTAACACTTTTACACCTGGGTATCAAGAACATTCGTCTTGGTCCTTCTCTTCCGGCATTTTTGTCTCCTAATATTTTGAATTTTCTGGTAGAAAATTACGGTATAGCACCTATCACCACGCCGGAAGAAGACATCAAAACACTGATGAATTACAACAAATAAATTTCTTCAAATCTCTGTGGAATCAACGAAGCCGATACAGGATTCAAAAATCCTGCATCGGCTTTATGATCAGATTACTTCTGTTTCTTTTTTTACCTCAAAATACTGGAGCTAATATTTACAATCCATTTACAAACTCAACTGCATTTTTTATGTCGTCTTCATCTGGATGCCCTTTTGCAATTCCGCCAACCAATTTAAATGGACCAAATGTATCATAACCCTTGCATCCGAATTTTCCAAACACTTTAGAATGCTTCTTGTGTAAAATCTGCTCTATGGATTTATAATTTGCACTTCCGCCATAAGTACAAAGCAGAAACACCTTTTTGTTGTCTGGCAGATTCTTCTCTGCAAAATCTAATATCGACTGATGAAATTTCGAAAAATAGATTCCTGATGCAAATCCAATCATATCATAACTGCCTAGATCTGCATCTGGCTGTTTTACAACATCAATCAAATCAACACGGCACTCTTCTGCTATGCTTTTTACTAATTTTTCTGTATTTCCATGATGCACAGATACATATACAATTGCTTTTCTCATTTGTGTTCCTTTCTCTTTCTGTCCACATTATTTACACCTCGTTTCACACTCCGCTATATAACATAAATCCTTCATCTGCTTTTATTATAACATTCACCCTATATTTACGCACTAAAAAAGGATATTGAAATTGACTTTTCAAAGACTCCTATATACTTCGGTTCAAGAAGCTTGACCAGATCTTTCATATTTATATTGATTACATCTTCGCACGCAGAGCCTAAAACACTCATGATTAACCTCGGTTTTATTTTTCGACTGGAAGGTACTTGTGTGTAACAGACAAATTGATTTGACTTTTTTAGTACACGAGAATAAAATAATAACGTTGATTTTTCATTTCATTGACTGTGTTCTGACAGGATGCTATGATTTGTGCGTAAAGAACAAATCATTATTGTTAACGAGAAAAGAGGAATACAGTATGAAGGGTATAAAATTATTTAAAAATGCAAGGCTAAAAGGTCAAAAAGAACTTGTTTCTATATTAGTTGAAGATGGAATTACCAAGAAAATCTCAGCAGACATACCTTATGAAAAAAGTACCGTATGTGAGGAAGTTGACTTAAATGGACAACTGGTGATTCCTCCATATGTAGATCCACATTTACATCTTGACTATGTATTTACAGCAAATCTTGGTGAGGAAAACGGATCCGGAACTCTTTTTGAAGGAATCCGGCGATGGAGTGAATCAAAAGGAAACATGTCTGTCGAACAGATGAAGGATCGCATTTACAATGGAATAAAAAAGGAGATGCTGCATGGTATTCAAGCTATCAGAACTCATATTGATGTGACAGATCCGACATTTACAGGTCTTAAGGCAGCACTTGAAGTAAGAGATGAAGTAAAAGACTTTCTTGATCTGCAAATTGTTGCATTCCCTCAGGAAGGAATGTACGCATACAAAGGCGGGGATGAGCTTGTAGAAGAAGGTCTTAAAATGGGTGCTGACTGTGTTGGTGCAATCCCTCATTTCGAACTGAAATTAACGTTTGCGTAACTGGGAACGCTTGATTTTACTGGATTCTTGGAATATGATGTTGCAAACACGTTACAAACGCAGGACTTCTCATTACGCCTCACCACACCTCTAAATTATCAAAGAGGGAGATGACTCAAAGTAACAAATGTGCATCTTCCTCTTTTTTTCTCGCAATATCATTCAACTTCGACAATTTCTAATCAATTTTGTTTAAATATTATTCGTTGCTTTGTTATCATTGTTATATTCGAAAATATATATGTACTCTTCTGATATATTTACTTCTTTCTAAAAATAATTTGCAAATGTGATTTCAAAATTTTTATCTAAAAATTTCTATAATTGCATGTTCAACTTGATGTTCTTTTATTTTATCAATGATTATATGCATATTTTCTATTTCTAATTCTATTTTTGTATCCCCATCCTTCGGTACCATACCAAATTTTCGAAATACAAATCCAGTAAATGTATCACAATCTTTTGCTGTAAATGTAACACCTATAGCGTCTTCAATATCACTTAATCGTATATTTCCTTTCACTTCCCACTTGTTATCACTTATTCTTATAATAACAGTTTCTTCTTCCGACGATATTGGTTCAATATCATTTAAATCGCCAACAATTTCTTCTAATAAATCAAAAAGAGTCACTATTCCAACCACTCCACCATATTCATCTAATACAATCGCCATAGATTGCTTCGATTGTTTCATATTTTTAAAAAGCACATCTGCTTTTGTGGTTTCCATAACAAAGTATGGTTCAGAAATTGCAGAATCTATAACCATATCCTTACTTTTTTCTTTTAATCTAAAATAGTCTTTTGCATTTAAAATACCAATAACATGATCTATCGAATCTCCACAGACGGGATAAAGGGTATGTCGTGTATTATGGATCGTTTCATCCCACTCCTTCACATCATCAGACATCCATAATATTGTCACATCTGTTCGATGTGTAGCAATCGTACCAGCCATAATATCATTAAATTCAAAAACATTTTGAATAAACTCTTTTTCTTGATGATCTATTGTTCCTTTTTCACTTCCCGCATCAACAAGCATACGTATTTCTTCTTCACCTACTTGATCTTCCGTTTCATTTGGATCAATACCCCAAATCTTCAAGACAATATTGGTTGATATTGAAAGAAATGAAACGATTGGCTTAAATAAGATAGAGATTCCCGTAACCAATCCTGAAATTCCCATTGCCAGTTCTTCAGATTTTTTCATTGCGATTCTCTTTGGAACTAATTCGCCAAAAACCAACGTGAAATATGATAAAATCAATGTAATCAATATAACAGCTATGGTATCTAAAGTAGAACGTGGAATATTCACACCCATCCCAACAACCCAATCAACTAAAGGTTCTGAGAAATTATCTGCTGCAAAAGCACTTCCTAAAAATCCCGACAATGTGATTGCAACCTGAATTGTCGCAAGAAATCGTGCCGGCTCTTGCGTTAATCGTACTAATCTCTTTGCCCGACCATTACCTTGTTCTGCCATTCGTTCTAGCTTTGTTTCATTCATTGATAAAACAGCGATCTCTGCACTCGCAAAAATCGCGTTTAATATAATTAAAATAATCTGCACTACTAAAAGAATAAAAATTGATGTACTCATAAATAAAACCTTTCTACAATAAAATTATCTAAATATCACACTTACTTAAAAGCAACAAAAGACATGGTCTATGTTCCGAATACATAGTCCATGCCTTGCGATATATAAATAAAAATTCTATTGAATTGGTTCGCTTCAGAATCATTATCACTTTCGTCCATGTTAAATATTCCTCCTCTCAAATAGTATTGTAGTACAGTATAACAAAAAGACCTAACATAATCAATTCGAAAAAGTAAAAGTTGTGTTAAATTTATGTAAAACATAAAATCCGATTATTTTTAATTTCTTTGGGAAATTCAATGGTTAATCCGCCTGTTTTTCAACTCTTTATCTTATCACTACATACTGCGATATATACACTGCTGCCATTGCTCCGATTACACTCAATACGACATAGATTATTGCCCACCAAACTGCGCCTCGTTCCAATAGTTGATTCGTTTCCAATGCAAAAGAAGAAAATGTTGTAAACCCTCCACAAATGCCAACTTTTAAGAATAAAATCCATTGCGGGTTCCAGTCTTTCTTTACTCCAATAGCTACTACAAACCCTATTAAGAATGCTCCTACAATATTAATCAGTAATGTTTTTATAGGAAATCCACTTTGCGGATTTATTGGAATCAGCCCAATTAGATAACGAGCTATCGCTCCAAAAAATCCTCCCATTCCAACTATAATACAATTCACCATTTTACTTCCTCTCCTCTTGGATAAATGCCTCAGCATCTTTGGATTATTCTAATATTACGTATTAAGCAAGTGCTCATCTTTTCAATATTTAAGAACCTACTCTCTTGTCATAATCCCTGTAAACTGTCCAACACCGAAACGTCTCATAAACATTTCACATTTGCATAGGAAAAAATAATAAATATTTAATCCACAACCGCTTAATCCTTCAAAATTCCCCTGGCCTTTAGAAATTAACAGATCAGCGTTCTCAACCTCATCCATTGCTTCCTGAGATATTGCTCCGATAACATTACCTGGCATTCCCGTACCATTCCCAATTACCTTTTGTGCAACATCTTCCATATGCACATATTTTGCATCCTCTAACGTAGCATCATTTAAAACCGGCTTTCCTCTTACAATTACGGATATATATAAATCAGGATTGATGTCTCGAAGGGTTGCAATCAATAACCTATCTGTTACAATTTCTCCACAGTTATCTGTAAAATATACCAATCTGTTAGCATTGACTATCTCTTTGTGAAAATCAGTCAATAGATTAGAATCTATTTGTATATTTACTGCTTCATCCAATTTATCTTTCAATTCAATATCATTCACATTTTCCAATGCTCCGAAATCAATATAATTTCCAACCATTGCATACTGTATTGCCATTTTTAAATGATTTTCAGATGTATTAACTTTATTTTCCATGTACGGAAAATAATCCAGCATTAATTTATTATAATGCTGTTTGATTTCCGTGTAATCCATTGTGTTACCAAAGAGTTCTTTACGAAAATTATCCATTTGCTCGGCAACCTGTGGTGTAGTTAAACCATCACTATTTTTTACAATTTCATTAACTTTATATTGATATTCTTTTATTTTTTTCTCTGTTGCACCAACCGGATATCTATTATTATTTCGTTTTATCTGACATATTTTACACTTTTCATTTATAACCATAATACGGCACTACATTCCTCTCTCTGAAACTTCAGACTCACGAACATGCTTAAACAATGTAACTTCACCCCTATATACTGCTTCTATATCATATGAAGGTTCTTCATTTTGCTCAAATGTTCCATATGCATCAACGATATATATCACTCCGTCAATTTTTTGAATTTCTCCCTCGATGTTGAAATTAAAAGTCACTAAATCTTCTCTCTTGAACCTAGGTTTTCCTAACATTTGTTTTTTCCTCCATTAACTTTCTTGAACACTATATTATACAACTAATTATATATTTCTATTGTGTCATCGTCAATTGAAAAAGGACCAGCTCTCACTGGTCCAAAAACATTCTGCGTAAAGTTCTCTACCTCTCCCCTGTTATTCGTATTTATCAGCGAAACAAACCCTCTTTAATCCAAGCAAAGCTGCGGCTCCGGAAGCACTTGTTCCGAAAAATAATATTTCTGTAGATAGCAAATTGGGCGTGTAAAAAAACAAAGGTTTTTCACACGCCCAATAAGGCCGCCTATTTTCGTTCTAAAAGCACTACTGTTTCACAATGATCGCAAAATGGGAACATATCCACAGGCTGAATACATTTCACCTGATATCCATGCTTCGTTAAATATTTTAGATCTCGTGCCAACGTATCCGGTCCACATGAAATATATACCACTTTCTTCGGATTCAACTTCACAACAGATGATAAGAATTTTACATCACTTCCGGCTCTCGGAGGATCCATAAAAACTACATCTGCCTTTTGATCATTCTCTGCCATCTTCACCATAAACTCACCTGCATCTCCCTGTCGGAATTCTGCGTTTGTGATATGATTTTCTTTTGCATTGATTTTGGCATCTTTTACAGCGTCTTTATTTAGCTCTACCCCGATTACTTTCTTTACATGCTTTGCTGCAATCAGACTGATTGTTCCAATACCGCAGTAAGCATCAATAATTGTTTCTTTTCCTTTCAATCCTGCATACTCAATTGCTGTGTTATACAAAATTTCTGTCTGCACCGGATTGACCTGATAAAATGATTTTGGTGAAATACGAAATGTACATCCGCACAATTCATCTTTAATAAATCCAGTCCCATAAATCGGTTTTTCTTTTTCACCTAAAACCATACTTGTCTTTTTATCATTCACATTTAATACAACCGTTGTAATCTCCGGATGTTCTTTTCGAAGTGCTTTCACAAAATTATTTTTTGATGGAAGAATTGGAGAACCCAAAACAAGGATTACCATAATTTCCCCACTTTTAAATCCTCTACGGACCATAACATGGCGAAGCAGTCCGTACCCTGTATCTTCATCATATGTTTTAATTTTAAAAGATTTCAGTAGGTTTTTAATTGTATGAATGATTTCCTGGCTTTTCTGATCTTCAATAAGACAGTTTTCTACCGGTACAACTCGATGACTTTTCGCTTCATATGTTCCGGAAATGACATTCCCCCTTCTGTCGCGATCAAACACTGCATGCACTTTATTTCTATAGTAATATGGGTTTTTCATTCCTATGATTGGTTCTACTTTTCCATAACCACCCAACAAAGACTCTTCCTGTCTTTGTTTTTTCTGCAACTGCTTATGATATGACATTCCCTGATACTGACAGCTTCCACATTTTTTCGAGATTGGACAGACTGCCTGTTCTGTTGATTTTTTCTTATTTTTTCCTTGTTCTGATTTCATTTATCTACCTCTATAAAATTCCAATGCCTTCTAACAGAATCTTCAACCCGATTAAAATCAAAATGATTCCACCACATAATTCTGCTTTTGATTTATATTTTGTTCCAAATATACTTCCGATTTTTATTCCTACCGCTGAACAGACAAATGTTACAACTCCGATAAATACAACTGCAGGTAAAATTGCAACCTTCAGAAAAGCAAATGTCACGCCAACTGCCAGTGCATCAATACTCGTCGCAACCGCAAGCAAAAACATGGTTTTTATATCCATTGCATCATTTGACTCTTCCTCTTCACACAATGATTCTTTTATCATACTTCCGCCGATAAACAACAATAGTATAAATGCAACCCAGTGATCATACTGTGTCAGTTTTTCAGCAAAAAAACGACCTGCAAAATATCCGATCAATGGCATCAATGCCTGAAAGCCTCCAAACCACGCCCCTGCAATTGCCATATGTTTCTTCTGGATCTTTCCCAGTGATAATCCTTTGCAAATCGATACTGCAAAAGCATCCATAGAAAGGCCAACTGCTAAAATAAAAAGCTCTAAAATATTCATTGGTTTATTCCTCTTCTTTCGTTTGAACATAAGAAAACTCATAGACAACCTTTTCGTATTGTCCATGAGTCCCATCATTTTCAATTTTTAGAAAATTCTCATAATGTCATTATACATAACAACCACCATTAATATCATTAACAATGCGAATCCTGCAAAATGAACCATTCCTTCTTTTTCCGGCGGAATACGTTTTCCTCGAATGGCTTCGATAAACAAAAATATCAAGCGTCCACCATCTAATGCCGGAAATGGTATGAGATTCATCACACCTAAGTTTGCTGTCAACAAAATCCCGATATTTAAAATATTCAGCCATACCACCTGCATTCCCGCTGGTTTTGCCTGTTGATATGCATTATCTACTACCGATACGATTCCGACAGGTCCTGACATCTGATTGATTCCAACCTGTCCGCTAAGCAACATTTTTAAGCATTCGAAAGTATAAGATATCCAGTATTTCACTGTATAGGCACCATATTTTAATGTTCCGAAAATCCCCGGTTTTGTACGCTCACCAATACTTACGATACCAAGTCTGGCATAGGAATCATTTTCCAATTGTTTTGCCACCAGTTCTGCGGTATGCGTTTTTCCATCACGTTCATATGTGACAGACAATGAATCGCCCTCTTTTGTTGAAAAATTATACAATGTAATTTCTTCCCACAAATGAATACTATGACCATTGATCTTTGTGATAACATCCCCTGCCTGTAATCCTTGTTCCGCAGCGGAATACCCTGTTTCTACTGCACCTATTTCCGGTGAATGATACCCAATCCATCCAACCAGAATAATACAAAGAATCCATGCCAGTATGAAATTAAATATCGGCCCTGCTGCAATAACAGAAATTCTTGCCCAGACGGATTTACTATTAAAACTACCTTCCGCTGTATCATCCGCATCGTCCTCTCCCATCATGCATGCACCGCCCAAAGGAAGCAATTTCAGAGAAAATTTTGTCTCTCCAATCTGCTTCCCGATCAATGTCGGTCCCATGCCCAATGAGAACTCATCGACTCGGATTTTATTTGCTTTGGCAAGCAAAAAATGACCTAATTCATGAAAAATTACAATTGCACTAAATAATAAAATCGCAATGATTATACCCATTAATTACCACCTTTATATTTTGCTAAAATATATTCATACGTTTCCTGCTCTGTAGCCAGAATTTCCGGTATTGTTGGATTTACAATATTTTTATGATGCTCCATACACTCCCGGATAATTTCTGGAATCTGCAGATATCGAATCTCACGATTCAAAAACATTGCAACCGCTTTTTCGTTCGCAGCATTGAGTACTGTTGGAAGCGAGCCACCGATTCTTCCTGCTTCATAAGCAAGTTTCAATCCATAAAATGTTTCCATATCCGGTTTCTCAAATGTAATCTGAGTCAATGTTTCAAAATCCAATCTTTCCCCCGGTAAATATCTTCTCTCTGGGTAATATAATGCATACTGGATTGGAAGCTTCATATCCGGTGTACCTAACTGTGCGATCACCGCTCCATCCTCATATTCTACCATTGAGTGGATAATACTTTGTGGCTGTACAACCACCTGCACCTGATCTACATTTACATCAAACAGCCATTTTGCTTCTATAACTTCCAGCCCCTTATTGACCATGGTTGAAGAATCAATTGTAATCTTTCTTCCCATTGCCCAGTTCGGATGTTTTAATGCATCTTCGACCTGTATATGCTCCAGTTCCTCACGCTTTCTTCCTCTAAACGGACCTCCGGAAGCAGTCAGTAAGATTTTGTGTAATGCCTTTTCCTGTCCTCCTTGTAGAGACTGGAATATTGCACTATGTTCACTGTCTACAGGTAAAATTGATACCCCATATTCTTTTGCCAGAGGCATGATAATATGTCCTGCTGTAACAAGAGTTTCCTTATTGGCAAGCGCGATATCTTTTCCGGCTTTGATAGCTTCGATCGTTGGAAGGATTCCTATCATCCCCACAATTGCTGTTACAAGAATCTCAGATTCTTCTATTGCCGCTACCTCAAGCAAACCATCCATTCCTGTCACAACCTTAACATTCAAATCCTGAATATTATTCTTTAATTCAGCTGCTTTCTTTTCATTCCATACAGCAGCCAGTTTTGGATGAAATTCTCGAATCTGCTTTTCCAAAAGTTCTATATTATTCCCCGCTGCCAAAGCAACGACATCCAAATCTCCATTTGTTCTTGCCACTTCCAATGTCTGTGTACCTATAGAACCTGTTGAACCTAATATTGCTATTTTTTTCATTATACTCACCTATTATTCTCTTTATATCTAAATTATATCTCGCATATTGCTACATACTTTTTCTTATATTTACAAAATATTAGACAAGAAATATATCAATGGTGCTGTAATAATAACACTGTCAAATCGATCCAGGATACCACCATGCCCCGGTATCAGCTTTCCATAATCTTTAATATTATAATTTCTCTTTATCGCAGAAGCTGCCAGGTCACCGATCTGTGAAATCGCACCGCCTGCTGCTCCGATAATTGCAAATTCAGCAACACCGACGCCTGCACCGCCCCATTTATTGATTGCAAGTGCATAGAGAACTCCGATCAACGCTGCTCCGACAATTCCGCCGATTCCACCTTCTACAGATTTCTTTGGACTTAGTACCGGTGCCATTTTATGTTTTCCGATCAACATACCGACACAATATGCACATGTATCACATCCCCATGCACAGATAAATACAAGCCATACTTTAAATACTCCGCCAACTTCAATTCGGATCTGATAGATATATGAAAGCATAACAGCAACATAGAACAATCCAAAATATGCAGCCATCAACTGATCTGCATGATATGTTGGATATGCGAAAACCATAATTGCCATAAGACAGATTAAATATCCTAAGAACAACATCATAAACCAGTCATGATTACCTTTTGATAACAAGGAACTCATGTATAACAAAACATAATATCCTATGGTAAATAAATACCCACATATTCCCAATGGTTTTTTTTCAATTTTGAACACCTTGTAAAGTTCACTCAGTCCGATCAGACTGATAACTAAAACAGTTCCAAATAAAATATTTCCACCTGAAATAATTGTGATCAACGCAATGATCACTAATAATATTCCACTCAACAAACGTGTCTTAAACATTCTGATCCTCCTTTATTCCTCCGAAACGACGATCTCTATTATTATATTGTTCGATTGCACGGATCAATTCCTCTTTTGTAAAATCAGGCCATGGAACATCTGTAAAATAAAACTCTGAATAAGCAAGCTGCCATAACAGATAATTTGACAAACGCTGTTCTCCACTTGTACGGATCAGCAGATCCGGATCTGGAATATCCCAGGTATCTAAATATGAACTATACAATTTTTCATCTATATCTTTCGGATCTACTTTACCATCTACACAATCCTGAGCTACTTTTCGCACAGCACGGACAATTTCATCACGGCTTCCGTAATTTAATGCAATTGTAAAGTTCAATCCTCCGTTATCTTTACTTGCTTCTTCCAATTCATGGATACGTTTTTTAATATCATCATCTAAAGGGGCGATATCTCCGATCACGCGAATCTTCATATCGTTTTTCTTCGCTGTCTTCAGACATGTTTTCATATAATTACGAAGTAATGTCATCAAAGCATCGACCTCTGATTTTGGGCGATTCCAGTTCTCTGTAGAAAACGCATAAACAGTCAGATATTTAATTCCCATTCTCCACGCTTCTTCACAGATACGCTCTACATTCTTACTTCCCTGTGCATGTCCATAATTTCTAGGCATTCCTTTTGCCTTTGCCCAACGTCCATTTCCATCCAGAATAATGGCTACATGTTGTGGTACATTCATAGTTTTCCTCCTTGCTAAGTACATACAGCATAAGAGGGGCTGCAATAACTGCGCCCCTCCATATAATTAGACAGTCATGACTTCTTTTGTCTTCACATCTACTGCTACATCAATTTCTTTGATGTATTTATCTGTTAATTTCTGAAGCTGTTCTTCCAGATCTTTAATCTCATCCTCTGAAATATCACTTCCTTTTAATTTCTTGAACGCATCGTTTCCATCACGACGAATGTTACGGATTGCAACTTTTGCGCCTTCTCCTTTTTTCTTAACATCTTTTGCAAGCTCTTTTCTTCGCTCTTCTGTAAGCTCTGGGAAGATCAAACGAATGCTTGTTCCGTCATTTGTAGGATTGATGCCGATATCAGATACAAGGATTGCTTTTTCGATTTCCTTAAGCAGGCTCTTCTCCCATGGCTGAATCTGGATCATACGAGCTTCTGGTACAGATACGTTAGCAACCTGCTGGATTGGTGTTGGTGAACCATAATAATCTACTGCAAGCTTATCCAATACATGTGGATTCGCACGTCCTGCACGGATTGTAGCAAGCTCACTGTTCAGGCTGTTAATTGATTTCGTCATCTTGTCGTCGTATACTTTCAATTGTTCGTTCATATCTTATTAATTCCTTTCTTATACAGTTACTTTTGTTCCTGTAAATGTTCCACTCATTGTCTCAACAATACTGTTCTCTTCATTCAGTCCGAAAACAAGCATCGGCATCTTATTCTCCATACAAAGAATGGATGCTGTCATATCAACTGCTGCGAGCTTCTGATCAATAACATCCTGAATTGAAATCTCATCATACTTTTTCGCTTCCGGATTCACCTTCGGATCACTGTCGTAAATTCCATCGATTGCTTTTGCAAGAAGCATTGCATCTGCTTCAATCTCGATTGCACGAAGTACTGCACCTGTATCTGTTGAAAAATATGGATGTCCTGTACCGCCTGCAAAGAAAATTACTTTGCCTTCTTCTAATGAAGCAAGTGCTGCATCTTTTGAGAATAATGATGTAAATGCTCCACATACAAATGGTGTGAAAATCTCTGTCTTCATACCTACATGTCTGAAAATATCTGATACATAAATACAGTTCATAACTGTTGCAAGCATACCAATCTGATCTGCTTTCGTACGGTCAATTGTTTCACTTGTACGACCTCTCCAGAAGTTACCTCCTCCTGTTACAATCGCAATCTGATAACCTTCATCAACTAAAGTTTTGACCTGCTTTGCCACTCCGATACAAGTAGCTTCATCAAACCCTGTTTTTTTATCTCCGGCAAGTGCTTCGCCGCTAAGTTTTAAGAGTACTCTTTTCATAACAATCTGCTCCTTAACGTATTCCGATAGAAAAATAATTTATCATTTTTCTATATTTAGATTTATAAATTGAAGTATACCATATCTTTTCTATTTTGTCATGTATATATCGTTCTTCTTTATATGGTTTTCTATCTGGTTTTTCGATTAATATATCTTGCTTTATATTTTGAATATACAATCGTCTGATCTTTATACAAACTGTAATATCCTGACACTGCATAGCTGATAGAAATTGCGATCAAATAATATGCAGCACCGGAAAATCCAAACAATTCAAACGAAATTAACATTGCTGTAATCGGGCAATTTGTCACTCCACAGAATAACGCCACCATACCAGCTGCTGCAGCCACCTCCGGTGACACATCAAGTATATTTCCCATCACACAGCCAAACGTCGCTCCAATCGCAAATGCCGGTACAATTTCTCCTCCTCGATACCCGGCACGCATCGTAATGGCTGTCAATATCATCTTCCATAAGAAATCAAGAGGACGTGCATCTCCTGTTGCAATCGCTCGTGCAATAAGTTCATTTCCTGCTCCCATATAATCTTTCGTCTGTAATAAAACTGTGATTACGATTACAAGACATCCCGCCACAACAACACGGATATATGGATTTTTTAAATATTTACCATAAATTTGTCCTGTCCATTTTAATAACACACAAAATAAAATACTGAGTACTCCACATAGTGTTGCAATAATTCCCATTTTAATGCCGCTCTCAATCGTAAGCACCGGAATTCTGTCTACTGGAAATGTCTCCGGGAAAATTCCCATACCTGTTGCAAACTCTGCTGCTATGATAGATGCCGTCACGCATGGAAGTAAAGCTACATAATACATAACTCCTACACTTACTACTTCCATTGCAAATACTGCCGCTGCCATCGGTGTTCCGAATACTGCCGCAAACGCCGCACTCATTCCACACATGATTATGACATGCTGGTCAAATTCATCCAGGTGTACAAGCTTTCCAAGCCAGCTTCCGATACTTCCTCCAAATTGAATGGAAGCTCCTTCTCGACCTGCCGAACCGCCTGTTAAGTGAGTAAGCAAGGTTGCCACAAAAATTAATGGTGCCGAACGAAACGGAACCTTATCTCTGGAACGGATCGTTGCTAATACCTGATTCGTACCTCCATCTTGTCTTCCCATCTTTTCATATAAAAATACAATAATCAATCCCGCTATAGGCAAAAGCAGGAACACCCATAAATGGCTGTTCCTATATTCTGTCGCATATTTTATACAAGCTGCAAAGACACTGCTGGCCCCACCAACCACCAGACCGGTTAACACTGCAAGTGCAAGCCATTTCAAAAAATTATTTACGTCTCGTCGGGTTCTTTCATAATAGTAATAAATTAAAATCTTCCCTTTATCAAATAGCGTTTTTTCATTTTCTTTTTCCACAGCTCACACCTCATTCAACTTATTCTATATTTACAATAATATCATGGATATAAGCACTGTGACAATACCACAGATTCCGATAGCCAATCCACTCATTGCACCTTCAACTTCGCCAATTTCAATTGCTTTTGAAGTACCAACCGCATGACTGCATGAACCAATAGCAAGTCCTGCCGCTATAGAATCATTTACATGGAAAATCTTAATTAAATACGGAGCAAGAATGCTTCCTAATATTCCAGTAAAAATAACGGCCACTACAGTGATTGGTACAACCCCGCCATTTCCTTCTGAAATGCTGACTGCTATCGGAGTTGTCACAGATTTTGGTACCAATGATACTGTAATACTCTGCTCAAGACCAAATAATTTACACATACCATATACACTGAACATAGATGCAGCGGAACCAACAACACATCCTACCAGAATTGGAAGCCAGTATTTTTTCAGGATATCAAGTTTTGAATAAATCGCAACTGCCAGGCATGCTGTGGCCGGTGCCAGGAACATATTGATAATTGCTCCTCCCACATCATATGCATCATACGAAATATGGAATATTTCTAACACACCTACTATCAATACAATCGCAATAATTAATGGATTGCAAATTGGTGACTTTGTTTTTTTCTGAATTTTTACACCAATCCAAAACGCAATCACACTTAATGCTACACCAAAATATTCTGAGTTACATAATTCACGCATTATTTCTTCCTCCTGTTCATCAGCTTCATCACAAATTGTACGCTGTATGCAGTTGCTGCAAACGTAATAATCGTAGAAACAATACAGATAATAAGGAACGGAACAAGTGTGCTTTTTAAAATGTCAAAATAATTCATAACACTTACTCCTGCCGGAACAAAAAAGAATGCCATGTTTTCCATTAAAAAATCTGCTTTTTCCTGAATATGTTCGATTTTCAAAACACCTGCCAGCAGACAGATAAATAACAAAATCATTCCAATCACACTGGATGGAAATGAGAAAGGTAAATACGCTGCCACTACCTGACTAAGCCAACATACAGTAAAAAAGATTCCTATTTGTTTAATAATTTTCATTTTTAAATCACCCCAAGCTACATTACACCTTAGATAAAAAATTGTCAATCAAATTACTATTGATTTTTTTCGCAGTAAAGTTATAATTTTTCATAATAGTATATTTGATTTTATTGACATTCTCTCTTATATGTTCTATTATAAGAGTGATTTTCACACTTTAAAGAATTAAAACATCACAGTGTGCAAATGTCTGTTTTTTGATTCGCTAATGAATAATAGTATTATTTTTTATAATGATTGAGAGGTAAAAATTATGATTATTGTATTAAAACCACACGCTTCTGAAGACCATATTCTTCGTGTTGAAGAATTGATCAAGAAAAAAGGACTGGAAGCACACATTGTCCGAGGTGAAGAGATGACAATCATCGGTTGTATCGGAGATACTACTGCCGTTGATCCAAGACTCTTTGAAGTTGATTCTGCAGTCGACAAAGTCATGCATGTCCAGGAGCCTTACAAACTTGCAAACCGTGCATTCCATCCGGATGATTCTATTATTGATGTATCTGGTGTTAAAGTCGGTGGAGAACATCTTGCAGTAATTGCAGGTCCTTGTTCTGTTGAATCTTATGAACAGGTACTGGAAATTGCTAAAGCTGCTAAAGCTTCCGGTGCAAATATGATCCGTGGCGGTGCTTTCAAACCGAGAACAAGCCCTTATTCTTTCCAGGGATTGGGCCTTGAGGGTCTTGATATCCTCTGTGCGGTACGTGATGAAGTAGGTCTCCCTATTGTAACAGAATTAATGTCACCGGATTATCTGGATGTCTTCAATGAAAAGGTTGACTTAATCCAGATTGGTGCAAGAAACATGCAGAATTTTGATTTATTAAAACAACTGGGGAAGGTTGACCGTCCTATCCTTCTGAAACGTGGTCTTAACGCTACTTATGAAGAATGGATTATGTCAGCAGAATATATTATGGCTTCCGGTAATGAAAATGTAATCCTCTGTGAACGCGGTATCCGTACTTTCGAGTCCTTCACAAGAAACACATTGGATCTTCAGAGCATTCCTGTATTAAACAGCAAAACGCATCTTCCTGTTATCGTCGACCCAAGTCACGCCGGTGGAAAATGGTGGCTTGTAGAACCTATGGCAAAAGCCGCTATCGCTGCCGGAGCGAACGGATTGATGATTGAAGTACATAATGATCCTGACAGTGCTCTTTGTGACGGTGCACAATCATTAAAACCGGAGAAATTTGACGCATTAATGAAACAGATTCGTCAGATTGCTGCTGTCGTAGATAAAAGAATCTAGTTTCAAGGAGAACAAACTATGGAATTAACAGTAAACTTAGGAGAAAACAGTTATCCTATTTATATTGAAAATGGTATTCTTCCACACGCCGGAGAATATATTTCAAAATTCTATCATGGAAAAAAAATCATCTTGATTTCCGATGATAATGTATTTCCACTATATGGAGAAACAGTATTGAATTCTCTGCAAAATTATGAATGCCATACCCTTGTCTTACCACATGGCGAACCAACAAAAAGTTTTGAATCTTTACCTAAGATTTATTCCGCTATGCTTGATGCGAAAATTTCCAGAAGTGATCTTGTCATCGCTCTTGGTGGCGGCGTAATTGGAGACCTGACAGGATTTGCAGCTTCCAGTTTCCTGCGCGGCGTAAAACTGGTTCAGATTCCAACTTCTCTTCTGGCTCAGGTTGATTCCTCAGTCGGTGGAAAAGTTGCTGTCGATCTTCCACAAGGGAAAAATCTGGTCGGTGCATTTTTCCATCCAAAAATGGTTCTTATTGATCCAGATGTATTAAACACATTACCTACGCGATATATCAATGATGGGATGGGTGAAGTAATTAAATATGGCTGCATTAAAGACGCAACACTTTTTAATACTCTAAAAGTGCATACTTCCTTTGAGGATTTAAAACCGGAACTTGCTTCTATCATTGCACGATGCGTAGATATCAAACGTATTGTTGTCGAACATGACCAATTCGACACCGGAGAACGTATGCTATTAAATTTTGGCCATACACTCGCCCACACAATTGAACAATATTATCATTATGAACGCGAAAGCCATGGCGAAGCCGTAGCAATCGGTATGTATCAGATTTGTAAGATTGCCGAAGAAAAAGGATTAACGAAAGATGGCTGTGCCACTGAAATCAAACAGCTCCTTCAAACATACGGCCTTCCGTTTTCATGTAATCTTCCAATTGACGATTTGACCGGTGCAATTAAACTAGATAAAAAGAATTTAAATAATCATTTGAATGTTGTACTGTTACATACCATCGGTGACAGTTATGTATATCCTACTGATGTCACATTTTTCGATGATGCCGGTATCATGTAACTTTCATCTAATATTTTGCATTCAAAATCGCTTTAAACAAATAAAAGAACGTTATCGTATACCGTATTTCTAAATACACGACAACGTTCTTTTTTATATTTTCATTTCAAAAATAAACTGACGAAGTATCCTAAAACTCCTTCATAACTGCCGTAAATGCTGCTTCTAAGTCTTCAATAATATCATCAATATTTTCCAGACCAACTGAAATTCTGATCATTCCACCATCAATTCCTGCTGCTACAAGCTGTTCATCTGTCAGCTGACGGTGTGTCTCTGATGCAGGATGAAGCACACACGTACGAATATCGGCAACATGTACTTCATTGGATGCCAGATGTAATGAATCCATAAATTTAGCTGCTGCAGGACGACCACCCTTAATTATAAAGGAAATAACCCCACTGCATCCTTTCAAATATTTTTCAGCAAGTGCATGACATGCATCGGATTCTAACCCTGGATAATTTACTTTTTCTACTGCCGGAGATGCTTCCAGATATTTTGCAACCGTCATTGCATTTTCACAATACTGTTTCATACGAACAGGAAGTGTCTCTAATCCCATATTCAATAAAAATGCGGAATGTGCTGCCGGATACACTCCAAAATCACGCATCAACTGCATTCTGGCTTTAATAATATATGCCATGTTCCCATAACTTTCTGTATAAGAGATTCCGTGATAAGATTCATCTGGCTCTGTGAGTCCTGGAAAGTTTCCATTTGTCCAATCAAACTTACCACTGTCAACAATTACACCGCCAATCTGAACTGCATGTCCATCCATATATTTACTTGTCGAATGAATCACGATATCTGCACCAAATTCAAATGGTTTACATAAAATTGGTGTTGCAAATGTATTATCAACAATAAGCGGTACATTCATTTCATGTGCAATATTAGCAAAACGCTCAATATCAAATACAACTAACGCCGGATTGGCAAGTGTCTCTCCAAAAACAAGTTTTGTATTTGGCTTAAATGCTGCCTTAATCTCTTCATCACTTGAGGCTGCATCTACGTAAATACACTCAATTCCAAGTTTTTTTAATGTAAATGAAAACAGATTGATCGTTCCTCCATAAATCTGTGGAACACTGATAATGCTGTCTCCTGCCTCACAAATATTTAAAATAGAAAGCAATGTTGCTGCCTGACCGGACGTAGTACACATCGCACCTACTCCACCTTCTAATGCAGCAATCTTTTCTTCTACTGCCATTACTGTTGGATTTCCAAATCTAGAATAGCAAAGCCCTTTTGTCGGATCATCAAAAATTGCAGCTACTTCTGCTGCTGAATCATATACATATGTAGTACTCTGTACAATTGGAAGTACTCGTGGTTCTCCATTTTTAGGTGTATAGCCTGCATGCAGACATTTTGTTTCATCTCTCATTATCACTTGTCTCCTTTTCTTAAGTCATATATAAATTCTAGCAAATTTCATCAACTTTTCCTAGCAATTTTATCAGATTTATGAATCTGATCTATAATTCGGATTGTATTCAGGGAAATATCCAGATATGGGTGTTCTACATTTTCTTCCTTTATAAGCTCATAAAATTTCTGAATCTCATAAATCATATTATTTTCTACCGGCTTGTATGGTAGTTTTTCACACGTTCCACCTTCTAGTCCGTCCCTGTCTCCCTTGCGCAGTCTTATCTCGATTTCTGTCGGACTGCCAATATGATTCAATAAAATAGAACCCTTTTCTCCTTGAATCACACTCGGATTAACCGAAGCTGTAATTTTCGAATATACTGCCTGTGCCAGAAAATCCGGATATTTCATCAAAACAACTCCACTACCCTCAAATCCATTTGAAAGAAATGTAGAATACGTCTCTACCTTTTCCGGTTCTCCAAACAAACGAACAATTGCATGGATACAATATACTCCAATATCACGTGCCGCTGAATTCAATAACTCCGGATCAAAAGCATTTTCCACAATTCCATTAAGGAAATTATCGTATCTGCTGGAATACTGACAAAATTCAAATTCCACTCTCCTCAATGTTCCAATTCTAGGAAGCTGCTCTTTCACTAATTCAAAAGCAGGATCAAAATCTGACCTCATTGCCTCTAAAAGAATTACATGGTTTTTCTTTGCACACGCAATCATTGCTTCTGCTTCCTGCTCATTAATTGCCATAACCTTCTCGCATAATACATGCTTTCCGGATTCCATTGCCTGTATTGCCTGTTCGCAATGAATATAATTTGGTGATGCAATATAAACCGCGTCCAGTCCTGAATCTAAAAAATCTGTATAATCAGTAAATACGTGCTTTATATTATACTTTTGAGCAAAGCTCTCTCCTGTCTGTTGTGCCCTTGAATATACTGCAAATAACTCCGTTTGAGGATTTTGTATAGCTGCCTCACAAAATTTATGACTAATTTTATTTGTCCCTACAATTCCAATTTTTATCTTCATATACTACTCTTCCTATTTCTCTTCCCATTCTCGCTTTGTAAATAAAATGTCATGATTGATCAAACGATAGAAATCGCGTTTCATTTCTTCATATCGCTGATCCCCCAACGCCATTAACCACATCATCTTCGTAATAGTTGCTTCCAACGTCATATCATACGCTTCCAGTAATTTAAAGTCCAGTTTTACACGCTTGCCAACTTCGTATACAGTCATATTACTTCCTTCATTTGCAACCTGCGTAGTCATCACAACAATTTTGCCTTTGTCTTTCCATTTATTCATTTCTTCGTAAAATTCTTCTAATAAACTCTCTGGAATTCCACCCACTCCAAAACTCTCAATGACAAGACAGTCATAATTTTCAAACAAGTAAGGTAAAATATCTGCCTTCATTCCCGGAATCAATTTCAACACATACACACTATTTTTCATTTCATAATAAAATCTGACTGGACCTGTGTACGGCATTTCTGTAATATAACGTACCAAAACACCATCTTGGATTACTGCAAGATATGGGAAATTTATGCTTGTAAATGCATTATAGCTCTTTGCTCTCTCTTTTCTTGCTCTTGTTCCCACAATAACTTTCCCGTCAAATACTATATTCACATCCTGAGAATCATTATCCGAAGCATATATAAAACTATCCAGCAAATTCGTCTTTGCATCAGTAACATCCATTTCTATCGGTTTCTGTGCACCTGTAACAACAATCGGTTTTCTGGAATTCTGAATCATATAAGACAGTGCCGCTGCTGTATATGCCAAAGTATCCGTTCCGTGACAAATTACAAATCCATCATACTCATTATAATTTTCTTCTATTGTTTTCACCAATAATTTCCAATGATCCGGTGTTACATTTGTACTATCTAAATTGCAAACTTGAATAGACTCTACTTCACAAATCTTTGCAACTGCAGGTATATAAGTCAAAATATCCTCCGGCGAAAGCCCTGGCGCAAGTCCGTATTCTGTTTGTTTCGAAGCAATCGTCCCCCCAGTTCCTATCATCAATATCTTTTTCATATCGCTCCCTCTCCATGTTTCTCGTATAAATGAGTATACCACAATTTATATCATATAGAAAGGATGACTCTGTGCAATCATAGAAATCATAGAAATGGATGTTGCTGTTCACAGTACCTGTGACCAGCAACAAATGGATTCTTTATTTATATTACAGTCATAGTTAGCTAACGGCTTATTCTCACACAAATTTTGCCATTAACCATGCCGCTATCGGAATCACAATCACACATGAAATAGCTCCAAAAATCATTGAAACACAATTCTGAAATAGAATTTTAGAATTTAATATAATCTCTATTGAATAATCCTGGATTTTTAAATATGCAAAAAGCAATAATGACTCACCTAAATATGCAAATAACAATGTATTCACTGTTGTCCCAATCACTTCTCTTCCTATTTGAATTCCACTTTCCATTACTTCTTCCATTTTTAAATCTGCTCTATGCATTTTCACTTCATATATTGATGTTGTAACTGTCAATGCCATATCAAGGACTGTTCCCAATGTACTAAGTATAATCACAGACACTGCAACTTTTTGCATATTAATATCTAAATTCATATTATAATAAAATACGTCTTCTCCTACTGCCTGTATTTCATTTAATCCACCTGCTTCGCTTTTCCATATTACAAAATATACAGCAAAAAATAATATACTCATTGTAAGTAATACCGCTATAAATGCACTCCACGTTTTCACGTTAGAACCATTTTGATAAAACAACGTAATACATGAAATCAAAAAACCTGCTCCTATCGTAGTAAAAAGAACTGGCATTCCAGATGCCATAAGCCAAATTGCCAAACTTATCACAAACAGATTTCCGCACAATGCTATCAGAGATACTACTCCTCTGTCTCCACCGACAACTACAATAGAAATCAATAAAATTACGCCCAATGCCATCAGCATGTTATTTTTCTCCTCTTTATCGTCGTTTTCATTATTAATGAAGTAATTAAAATAGAAACCGGAATGGCAAGAACAATTCCTGTACTTTCAACAAAAAACCGACATAATTCACATGGAATATGCAACTTAATAATTGTCATAAACCGTATTTCATTATTCATTCGAATCAAACATGTTGGAATCAATCCACATACAAATACAAACAGCAATACATTTATCATAGTCCCCATGATGTCATATCCTATTTCTCTTCCCGATTTAAAAAGTTGTAAAAATGTCACATCTGGTTTCTTCCTAATGATTTCACTCAAGGCTGTAGCTATGGCAACCGCCACATCCATAATTGCACCTATTCCAGAAAGTAATATCTCTGCATGAAAAATTTCATCTGGATTATCTATACTCCCAAGATATTCCATTGTTGAATAGTCTACCTCTTGTGCATAAGTAATTACAATATCAAATGCTCCCATGATTATTACAAGGACAATCAATGTCGATACTATTGACGCTATTGTTTTTTTATTGATTCCATTTAAACCAATCAGCGTTGCAACTGCAAAAAATACTATCATCCTGCTACAAATTTCCAACACATTAGAAGTATTTTCCGCACATATAAATCCAATTATAAATATCACGATATTCATCAATACTGTAATAATTGTCAATACTCCTTGCCTTCCTGTAACTATTACAAGTAAAATAAATAAAAATCCTATTAAACTCACTAATTCTGTATCACGCTTCAAACCTCTTATTCCTAATTTGATATCATCTTTTGTGCCATTTAAAAATACTTTATCCCCTTTATGATATTTCTGACTTAACATCCCAGTGTAAGTATACTCATTTGATGCCCCTATCATTTTCCCCTTACTTTTTCCATTAAGAACAATTCCGCGAATACTTTGTTTATATTCTGTTTCCATAGTTCCACGCGTACTTTTTGTTTCACCCGATTCCATTGTTTCTACTTCAGTTAATTTTGCAATTGGGATGTGATATAGCCATGCATCGCACATTGTAAAAAGAATAGCTGTCAGATACACAATAATCAATATAACTTGTTGTTTTAATTTTTTACTTTTCTTTATATGTTTTATTATCTTTTTTCCAAACTGTCTCATTTTTATCCTACTTTGTTTCTGCATTCCTTGCATATTCCACAAAAAACGACTACATCTATTCATATTTCGAAGATTGTAGTCGTTTCATTACTTTTCAATTGTCAAATATGGATTTTTACAACGCCTCTTTAATTGCCGCAAGCAACTCACTATATTCCTCGTATGCCGGAAGTTCCGGATACTCTTTCTTAATAGCATCTGTACTTCTAAAAAGAAAGCCAGCCTTACTTGCCTGAATCATACCCAAATCGTTGTGGCTGTCTCCACTTGCTATCGTATCATACCCGATAGACTGCAGTGCTTTCACTGTTGTAAGCTTTGACTTTTCACATCTCATTTTAAATCCTGTGATTTCTCCAGTTTCTGCAACTTCAAGTGAATTACAGAAAATAGTCGGCCATCCCAGTTTTTCCATAAGTGGACTTGCAAACTGTGTAAATGTATCACTTATAATAATAACCTGTGTGATAGAACGAAGCTCATCCAGGAACTCTTTTGCCCCCGGCATTGGATCAATCTTTGCAATCGTCTCCTGTATTTCTTTTAATCCAAGTCCATGTTCTTTTAATATCTGAATTCTCCAGTTCATGAGCTTATCATAATCAGGTTCATCTCTTGTAGTTCTTTTGAGCTCCGGAATACCACTTTCTTCTGCGAAAGCAATCCAGATTTCCGGTACAAGCACTCCTTCGAGATCTAAACATACAATATTCATCTTTCTTCCTCCATAATTTATCAGTTTAATAGGATAAAGTATACCACACCTTTTTGGTTATGTCATCTATGATTATGTATATGTGATGATAAAAACAAATATTTTTATCTTTCAGCCAGGTACTTCTCCGTCAATTTCACTGCATCTTCAATACACTGAGAACAACTGCACAATACCTTTCCAGTATCAACACCCTTCAGTTCACGACAGATGCATGATCCATTTTTCCCAACGAACCGTTCTACCTGTTCTCTTATCTTTTTATATGTAGTCCCCTTCGTTTTAGACCCTTCTTTTGTACTTCCCTTGCTATTATCAAGCCCTATGATCATTGCCATTCCTGAAAGTGCACCGCACATCTCCATGCATCCCATACCAAGGCCAAAGCCTTCTGCTATACGAAACATTTCATCTTCATCAATACCAAATTCTTTACAAAAAGAACAAGCTACCGCCTGTGCACAATTACATCCTCTGTTATGCAATTCCAATGCATGTTCTACTTTTGTACTCATCTTTCTTTTCTCCTCTTCTCTTCTTATCTTTTTGTTATTATGTTTCTTACTTCTTAACATATCATTTACTTATAATTTTTTAATTCTTGTAATAGCAGCTCTTATCGTCTTAAATAAAAATAGAAAGTAAAAGCGCAAACTAGCTGCTTTTCCAAATAGGAAAAACAGCTAATCTGATAAATGCCCAACACTTTAAATCTTATTAGTTATTAGAATAAAATGATCCCATATAACGGATATATTCATCATCTGTTTTATTTGCCTGCCAATTATGAACATTTGCTTTATTATGTTCGCCTGCAATAACAGAAAGAGATTTTCCGAGATTGTCAAATGCTTCTTCAACGCAAGCCTCCGGTGTCATAGCAGTCTTCATAACAGCTTCTCCTGCCGGTCCGCCCGGAAGGTTGCTTAACAGACTTGGTGTTATTGTTGTGCCTAAAGTAATAACCTCCACATCAACATTTGTACTCTCACATTCTGCTGCTACAGCTTCTGTCAACTTTTTAATATAGGATTTACCTGCACCATACTGTGCATTATATGGTGAACTGCTGATTGCTGTTAAAGAAGATACATTGATCACAGCACCACGATCCTGTTTTGCAAAGATTCCCATATAGTGATAGAAGCATTTTAAGAAAGTCATAACGTTAACATTAATCATCTGCTCATGCTTCTCCCATGGAGTATCCTGTAATTTCCCAAATGTATGGAAACAGGCAACATAACTCATGAATCCCATATCAAGATCTTTTGTTGCTTCAAAAATCTTATCTGTACAGTCAGACTGTGCAAAATCCGCACGGATAACCATATGATCTACGCCATATGTTTCACTGATATTTTTTCCAAGTTCCTGCAGCATCTCTTCTCTTCTTCCTACAAGAACAACACTCATTCCCTCAGAAGCAATTTTTTCTGCAAAGGCTTTTCCCACTCCTTCAGTTGCTCCCAGAATAATTCCCCATTCACCGTATTTTTCTCTTAAATTCACCGTTTTTTCCTCCATTTCTTTACGATTCACACTGAGATATACTATAACATGTCTAGAGAATTTTAACAATGGAGAAAGTCTATTATCTTTGATTTCTGTATACACGATGGTATCAATTGTTGGATTTATGATTTTATCCGCGGTAATTTTACAGTGATCTGTAAGTGCATGCGAAGACTGTTAGACAAAACATAGATGAGGTGATATAATTCTATAGATATTCATCGCTATGAAAATATTTATGATAAGGAAGTGAAATTTTGGAACAAGGGAACTTAACAAAAGGTCCTATTTTAAAAACATTAACTAAGCTTGCCATTCCTATTATGGCATCTTCTTTTTTGGGGACATTATACAATCTTACTGACATGGCATGGATCGGATTGCTCGGCTCTAAAGCTGTTGCCGGTGTCGGTGTCGGTGGTATGTTCACCTGGCTCTCACAGGGATTAGCCTCTATGGCTAGAATGGGTGGGCAGGTACAGGTGGCACAGTGTATCGGTCGAGGGGACCGGAAAAAAGCACATGCTTATGCACAGACAGCAATACAATTATCTACTTTTATGGGGTTATTATATGCTGCTGTTTCTTTATTGTTTACGAATCAGTTGGTAGGATTCTTCCATTTGACCGATCCGGAAGCATGGACTGCTGCTATCTCTTATACTAAAATTGCCTGTGGACTTATTGTTTTTTCATTTTTAACATTAACCATGACAGGCATTTATACTGCACAAGGTGACTCAAAAACACCTTTTTTAGCCAACTTGGTTGGACTTGTACTGAATATGATCTTGGATCCTGTTCTAATTCTCGGACCGGGACCATTTCCTAAATTTGGTGTGGCAGGTGCAGCTATCGCAACAGTTACCGCTCAGTTTGTTGTTATGAGCGTTATGATTTTAGGCGTTATAAAGCAAAAGAAAGACAACGTATTGAAAAAGACTCGGTTAATTGCGAAAATGCATTTTGAACATGTTGCAGGTATATGTAAAATCGGAATTCCAACTGCACTTCAAGGAATGGCTTACTGTGCAATTTCTATGATACTGACCCGCATGGTATCTGCCTTTGGGGCGGAAGCCATTGCTACGCAAAGAGTTGGCGGACAGATTGAATCTGTTTCATGGAATACCGCTGATGGATTTGCTTCTGCTTTGAATGCATTTATCGGGCAAAACTATGGTGCCGGTAAGATGGACAGAGTAAAGAAAGGGTATCGTGCCTCATTATTTACGGTTGGTATCTGGGGCTTATTAATTACAATGTTGTTTGTTTTCGCTCCAAACACAATTGCCTCTCTTTTCTTCCATGAACCAAAAGCCATTGCTACCGCAGTCGGATACCTTGTTATTGTAGGCTTCAGTGAAGCTTTTATGTGTGTCGAGCTTACTACAATCGGTGCATTATCCGGACTTGGAAAAACACACCTTTGCAGTGTTATTTCTATTTTATTTACAAGTGCACGTATTCCTCTTGCGATTGTCCTTGGACAGAGCACACTCGGTCTTGACGGAATCTGGTGGGCGGTCTCGCTTACATCAATTGCAAAAGGTATTATTTTTGTTTTTACATTCTTCTGGATTACAAAAGAAAAACCTGCCTGAGTACTTTACTCAAGCAGGTTTTCTTTATATTGAGTTGCTGTACTTAGAAAAAGACCGGGCTTCACATTTTCCCCAGTCTTTTAGCTTCTTCAATGATATCTAATAACTTTCGGTTCGCACTGCCAATCTGTACTCCTGCATCGATCACTGTATCGCACATTTGTACTGCCTTAATTGCCTCCTCATACGCCCGATTGCTTATTTCTTCAAATGGAGTTTCTTCGATTACTTGTGTCGCCAATACCTTTGCCACCTGGTAATCCACATCATTTTGATATAAAATTCCTGCTATAAAAGGTATCTGCTCCTTTCGAAGTTTCCGGTAGATTGGTATTCCATTTCCTCCAGAAGATATAACAAAGGTCTTTGGCTTTCCTTCTATCTTCGGTAATTCCATGCTTCCAAATAACGGATCAAAATATCCATTTTCTATCTCATATAATTCTCGGATAATCGGCTCTGTAAAAATATCCTCTGGTTGTCCATAATGAGTAATCGTCTCACCCTTCACACACATCACTTTATCCGAAACCTTCTGTGCCAGCTCAATTTCATGTAAAGACATAATAACCGTAATATGCTTTTCTCTCACCATACGCTCCAAAATCGAGAGTAGCTCAAGCTTATGTTTCACATCCAAAAAGGAAGTTGGCTCGTCTAAAATCATCACTTCCGGTTCCTGACAAATTGCTCTTGCAAGCAAAATACGTTGTCTTTGTCCGTCACTGATTTCATTAAAATTACAATTTCCTAACTCTAATGCGTGCACCGTCTCCATCGCTTCTTCGACGATTTTCTCATCCTTAGCTGTTAAAATTCCTAACCGCCCGGTATATGGATAACGTCCCATTGCTACTACATCGTGACAAGTCATATACTCCGTTTTGATTCGTTCTGTCAAAACCACCGCCATCTTCGAAGCCATTTCCTTGTAAGATAATTGTAAAAGAGACGTATCATCATAAAACACATTTCCTGCAATCCACTTTAATTGTCTTGTAATGCTCTTTAAAATCGTGGACTTTCCCGAACCATTTGGCCCAATCAATGTTACAATTTCACCTTTGTTAATCCCTATGTTAATATCATGGATCAACGCTTTTCCTTGATAGCCTACCGCCAGATTATCCAGCCGGATATAATGATTTGTCATCTCTTATCTTCCCTTCTCACGCTTCAGCATCATATAAATTACAATCGGAGCTCCTAATATAGACGTTACTGTGCTGATATTTAACTCTGTCGGTGCCAGTACCATTCTCGCAATCAAATCACACAACATGCAAAATACCGCTCCCGCAAAAAATGTTCCGGGAATAATAATAAGTGGCCTTGCTGTCCCAAATGCTTTTCGTGTGAGAAATGGAACCGCAATTCCTACAAATGAAATTGGTCCGGCAAATGCTGTCACACATGCTGACAGGATACTCGACAATAAAATCAATGCCACACGAAAGAGTTTAATGTTTACTCCCATACTCTGTGCATATCCTTCTCCCAACTGGTATGCACCAATTGGCTTTGACAGAAAAAATGTGAAGATTACCGTAATTCCCACAATCACTGCAGCCACCTGAATATTACTCCAGCTGGTTCCCGAAAAGCTTCCTTGTGACCAGCCGTGCAGATTTACGATATCCGAATCATCCGCAAAAGTGACTACAAAATCTGTGATTGCGGAACAGATATATCCTATCATAATTCCTCCGACAAGTAATGAAGCCATATGATGTATTTTTTTTGACATCAGCAAAATAAATCCTGTCGAAATCAATGCCCCGATAAATGCAGCCATTACAAGCGTATAGGAAGAAAATGTGCCTATATATTTCAAAAAAACAATCATAGTCATGGCCACTGCCATCTTTGCACCGGAGGATATTCCTAACACAAAAGGCCCTGCAATTGGATTTGAGAAAAATGTCTGCAGCAAAAATCCCGACAATGACAATGCTCCTCCGAGCAATGCTGCCATCAATATTCTCGGCAATCGGATTTTCCATATAATATTATATTCTACAGCTTCTCCGTCTCTTAAAAATAAAATTTTCAAGATTTTTGCCACCGAAATATGTACGTTTCCTGTATTGATATTTAACACTACAATTATAAAAAATAGAATTGCCATTGTGATAAACACCATTGTATATCTGGAACGTCTTTTTAAATTTTCCATTTGAAAACTATGTTTTTCCATATTTTCTCACCAATCTTTTATCTCACCATTACCTTATTTATTCCATTTTCTGTAAAAATGTCATGTCTTGTGGATTTTCTTCTGTCAGCATTAAATGAATATCTCGGATCAATTCACCGACTGTATCCGTTGACTGATAGAGATTTTTTCCTGTATACCAGACATTTCCGTTTTTCACAGCTTTAAATTCTGAAAACAAATTATTTTTTGCTTCTAATTCTTTAATACTGCTTACTTGTCCCACAATTGTTCCATTGTAGATCAGATAATCTGCATCTACTGCTGTCGCATAAAATTCTTCCATTGTCAGTTTTACTGATGGGGCATTATTATCCGGATTCTTTAAATCAGAAAATGCATATCGCCCTCCCGCTATCTCAATCATAGCTGGTATATAATCATCTGATTTTCGGACAACTACGGTTCCGTCTGTATTGATATAAAAATACGCCACCGTTTTTTCTGTATTTTCAAAACCCTCTAAATCTTCAATGATTTTTGCCTGCTCAGAGAAGAAGTTTTCTGCTTCTGTTTCTTTATTAAACAAAGCTCCATACAGTTTTACCCACTCTGTTCTTCCAAGCGGATGGGATTCATAACTTGCATAGTCTATCAGCACCGGAATATCCAGATCTTCTATCATTTCCTGTACTTTTGGTGTGTGCAGTATCATCGTCGACTCAATTGCCAGATCACAATCTCCGTCTACCAAATTTTCATAATCCGGCTCACTGTATTTCCCGGCATATATCATGGTTCCATCCTGCATGGCCTGTCTGGCAGCATCGACATACCAATCTGATTCGTCCAACCCGGAAAACTTCACGCAATCTATCGCATCTATAGAGGCGATCAAGGACATAGAGGCACTGGCTGCCATATAGACATGCTGTAATGGCTGCTGGATTATTTTAATGTCTTCATCCAATCCTTCCGGAGCTTCTTTCCCCTCCGGCACGATTAAATATTTTCCACTTTCCTGAATATTGATCAGCTTGTATCCGTCTTTGTAATAGTATACATCGAATTCTTCTGCATAGGTCAGATCCATTGTTTTTTCATAGGTAAGCCCGGCAATCTCAGGGGCTAAGTCTTGATTCTCTTTCGCCTTCTCCTGCGACGAACCACATCCGGTTAAAGCAAATATGCATATAAGCAGAACTGCAATATATTGATACCATTTTCTTTTCATATCATTCACCTGTCGTTTTGTACACTTCCCGTATCAGAAGAGCCACTATTCCCCGTCCCCAATGGCTTCTTCGCATCCGAATAACACTTTGTATACTTTTATCCATTCTTTTTTCGCGAGCTCAGTCTTTTCATTTGCTGAACAGTCTACGATAAATGGAATTCCAAGCATTGCAAATTTTTCTGTATATTCGTTAAAACGTTCTGTCTGTTCTTTTACTGTAAGCGTATCTTTGTTTGTATCGCTCTCTTTTTGAGGAAGGATTGATGCCGGGAAGATTGCAAGGTCTACTTTTTGTTTTACTAAGGTTTTATATTTTGGAGCATCATAGCTTCCTCCATATACAACCTCTGCTGATTTACCATCTTTTCCTTTACTCATTCTGTCTGCGATTTCAGAAATTGTACAGTCTTTTTTCTTAGAACCAACTGCAGCTACCAAATCCAGCAAATCTAATTGCTCCATCGTTTTCAAAATTTCTTCTGATGCTACATAAGCTCTGTCTGCCGGGATATTTATAAGTATCATGTCCTGGTCAAGTCCGACCGGGATGTTTACATTTTCCGGAACAAGTAAATACTTTACAATATTTGCCTGATAAAGCTTTGCTGTTGCATCTTCAGATGTTTTTTTATCTTCTTCTTTTTCAGGCTCTCTGGCAGTATTTTTTGTCATATCTACTTCTAAGAGAACGATTCCTTTTTCATAATGATAAATCTTGAAACATTCTGCATGTTCTACTTTTGTTTCTGACTGATATTCCAGCCCCATGATTTCCGGAGCTTCTTCATCGAGTGTCTTACTATCATTATTGCCACTTCCTATTGCTTTACTTTCATTTGCATTACTTCCGTTAGCGGCTGCCAGATATACATAAATGTGATACTCAATCTCATGTGCCACTGACATCTTATCCGTCATTGCTATAATGCGGTTATTCTGATTTAATGCCACCGGAATTACCGCTGTCGCAGTTCCTGAACCCTTTGTCGTATAATATGTATTTCCGTTTGCTTTTACATATTGATAATGGTCACTGCTAAATACCAATGTTGCAAATGCCTGTCCGTTTTGAATTGTAATCTCATTACATGTAATCTGCACTTTTCCGGTTCCGCCTGACCACTTAAAGCCATCCGGAGTATATGTTCCATCTGCCAAGGCTGTTGTACTTTCTACTTTTGAGGTAGAACCACTTGTATTAGAATCGTATTTTGAGTCCGTATTTGTGTCTGTATTTCCTGTATTTCCATTACTTCCGGTTTCAGGTGTTGACGCTTCCGGGATTGACGGCACGGTAGGAACAGTTGGTGTTGTTGGCTCCGTCGGTGTTATCGGAGTTGTCGGCTGTGAAGGCTGCGGTGGATTTGGCAAAATTCCGCCGTCACCATTTCCGCCATCTTCCAGTTTCTGTAAAGAGTCTGACTGGAATACCAATGTTCTATCATACCATTTTTTATTCTTTATAGAATAAGCTGCAACCGGAATTTCTGTATCCAGTCCGCCTATCTGGATTGTATACATGTATCCGCCGTTATCATTTACTACATATGGTGCCCATTGTGATGTTTTTGCCTCTGCTGCCTGCTTTGCAGTACCTGAATACAGATATCCATATCCTTTTCCGCTCAAAGTTAATTGTGCACGAATTAATCCCTCTTTTACTGTTAATACACAATCTGTCACTTTAAACATAGCACTGCTTGATGTCACCTGTACTTTATATGTTCCATCTTCGAGAACTTTTGTATCTTCTCCCGGTTCTGGATTTGGTTCTGGTGTTGGCTCTGGATTTGGCTCAGGTGTTGGTTCCGGTTCTGGTACAGGCTCCGGATTTGGAGAAGGTGCAGGTTCTGGTGTTGGAGTTTCTTCTGGTTTTGAAACCGTTTCTTCTGCCCCTGTCAGTTCATCGCTCTTAGCTGTGCTCTCATCCTCACCTTTACCTTCATTCTCACCTGCTTCTTTATCTTCCTCGATTTGTCCGGCATCCTCTCTATCTGTTGTGTCAGTCCCGCTGTTCACATTGTCACCACTTTGTTCCGGCTGTGTTTCTACTTCACCCGTACCCGAAATGTTTATCGGCTCCTCGCTTTCTACAATCACATTATTCACACTGTCTTCAGCATAGACCTGCATATAGGTTAATGCCGGGCTTATCATAGATACACTCAATAATAAAGCCAATAATATCGCACTTCGTTTCTTCATATTTTCTCCAATCTAACTAACTATCTTGATTTTTGATTATACTCTCATAATCTTACGGGAATAAGTAGAATTTAAACATACTTATTTTTCAAGAATGCCTCTGCATTCTTACTGAATATATTTTGCTTTTAATTCATTTACTTTATCTGAATAAGCTTTATCCTGTTTCTGTTTCAAAGCTTCTGCTTTAATCTGTTCTTTGACTTCTTCAAAATCTGCTTCCTTGGCATCATTCTTCTGTTCAACCTTGATCAAATGATATCCGAACTGAGTCTGAACCGGTCCTACAACATGTCCAACCTCTGCTGCAAATGCTGCTTCTTCAAACTCTTTCACCATATGTCCTCTGCCAAACTCTCCAAGGTCTCCTCCCTGTGCTCCTGATGGACATGTTGAAAATTCTTTTGCAGCTTCCTCGAACTCTTTCTCACCACTTGTAATTTTTTCTAAAATGTCATTACATTTTTCTTCTGAATCTGTCAAAATATGTTTTGCACTTACTGTAGCAGGTTTTGCATAACGCTGCTTATTATTCTCAAAGAATTCTTTTGCTTCTTCATCTGAAACTGTTACTGCATCTAATGTATTCTTTAATACAAGCTGTGCTAAAATGTCTCTTTTTGCATCTTCTATGATCTTCTGGAATTCTTCTGTCTCCTCTAGTTTTTCGTCAACTCCACACTGTGCAAGTACATTCATCGCGATTAACTGCTCTTTGCAGTGCTCTCTAAACTGTGGGTTTGTCGCATACATCTGCTGTTCTCTAGGCAGTCTCTGGATAAATGCGTTCAACTCCTCTTCTGTAATCTCACGTCCTGCAATAACTGCTAATACATTCTTTTCCATTTTGTATTCTTTCTCCTTTTCTCTGCTCGTTCACAATCTATCTCCATTGTGACTATCTCTCTTATTATAAAAGAAAACAGATTAACTTTCAATCTCAAATGAAAACTGCGCTCATATAAAGAAAAAGCTGCTCACTAATTTCTTAGTTTGCAGCTTCTTCTAACATTCAAACTATTTTATTTCACACTCACCTATAAGATTCTGTATAACTGTAACGGATTCTTCTAATTCTTCTGCTATCTCATCTATTGATTTTCCTTTGGAAAGTTTTCTTTGGATTAATTGTTTTAGCAGTTCCATTCGACCTTCCTCGATTCCAGCCATTCGCCCCTCCTCGATTCCAGCCTCCCGACCAGCCTCAAATTCAGCCTTCCTTAGTTTTTTCTCTTCTTCATCCTTGTTATATTCGAATATACTCATGCTAATCACCTCAGCTCGATTTTGGATTAGAAATTCCGCTAATATTCCTTCTTTTATACATTCTTCAACGGCACATTCTACCGCTTCTTCCAATGACAGCTCGCCTAAAGAAGTATATTTACGGACTTTCGCTACATACTGAGCATATTCCTTCAATGTTTGGCAATGTTCCATCAGTTCCTGATTATGACCTTCATTAACATTCAGCACAGTTACTCGCAATTCCAGATCTGGGTCATCTGTCTGGCATTCATACGCTGATGAAAGTCTGAATTCACTGACATCTTCAATCTCTCTCGTCCCATTATAGAACACAACAAATTTGGGTGCTGGAATCTTCTGTAGCACTGATGAATACAAAGACTTCTGAACAACCAGTTTCTGGTATTCATTGGAGATATAAAACAGATCTCTTAACGGCATGTTTGGATTATATGTGGACTGGTGTTCATAAAGATATAAATTCATATCCAGAATAAATGCCAAGTCATTTTTCATTCCCATATAAATCGAATTTTCCAATGTTACTACCTGTAATGCATCTGCATCGGTATAATTCTTATGGTTCATTGCGTTGTAAAGCGACAACAGATTTTCCTTGTTTTCAAACAGCATGCGGAAAATGGTATCTTTGTACTTCTTTGTTGCTTTTACCGTCCGGTTCCGTACAGAATACTTTCTGCTTCTCTGTGCATTCTTTCGTTTTGACATATTCACTTTTCCTCCTTTTTGCAGGAGGTTATCTACTCTTTTTCAGCCGCCTCCTGCTTTACATAACTATTGGTATCTAAAGCATAGACTTCTGAAATGAAATTAGAAAATAGATGGTGAATTGTCACCTTAGATTCATAAGAAATATGCTTTGTATTAGTATAACATATGCTTTTTATAAAAAACAACTTAAAAAGAAGCTGCTCACTAATTTCTTAGTTTGCAGCTTCTTCTAACATTCAAACTATTTTATTTTACACTCACCTATAAGATTCTGTATAACGGTAACAGATTCTTCTAATTCTTCTGCTATCTCATCTATTGATTTTCCCTTAGAAAGTTTTCTTTGGATTAATTGTTTTAGCAGTTCAATTCGACCTTCCTCGATTCCAGCCTCCCGTCCAGCCTCAAATTCAGCCTTCCTCAGTTTTTTCTCTTCTTCATCCTTGTTATATTCGAATATACTCATGCTAATCACCTCAGCTCGATTTTGGATTAGAAATTCCGCTAATATTCCTTCTTTTATACATTCTTCAACTGCACATTCTACTGCTTCTTCCAATGACAACTCTCCTAAAGAAGTATATTTACGGACTTTCGCTACATACTGAGCATATTCCTTCAAGGTTTGACAGTGTTCCATCAGTTCCTGATTATGACCTTCATTAACATTCAGCACGGTTACTCGCAATTCCAAATCTGGGTCATCTGTCTGACATTCATATGCTGATGAAAGTCTGAATTCGCTGACATCTTCAATCTCTTTCGTTCCATTATAGAACACAACAAATTTTGGTGCCGGAATCTTCTGTAGCACTGATGAATACAAAGACTTCTGAACAACCAGTTTCTGGTATTCATTGGAGATATAAAACAAGTCTCTTAACGGCATGTTCGGGTTATATGTGGACTGGTGCTCATATAGATATAAATTCATATCCAGAATAAATGCCAAGTCATTTTTCATTCCCATATAAATCGAATTCTCCAATGTCACTACCTGTAATGCATCTGCATCGGTATAATTCTTGTGGTTCATTGCGTTGTAAAGCGACAACAGATTTTCCTTGTTTTCGAACAACATACGGAAAATGGTATCTTTGTACTTTTTTGTTGCTTTTACCGTCCGATTCCGTACAGAATACTTTCTGCTTCTCTGTGCATTCTTTCGTTTTGACATATTCACTTTTCCTCCTTTTTTACAGGAGGTCATCTACTTTTTTCAGCCGCCTCCTGCTTTACATAACTATTGGTATCTAAAGCATAGACTTCTGAAATGAAATTAGAAAATAGATGGTGAATTGTCACCTTAGATTCATAAGAAATATGCTTTGTGTTAGTATAACATATGCTATTCATAAAAAACAACTTAAAAAAAAGCTGCTCACTAATTTCTTAGTTCGCAGCTTTTCTACTATATTAAGCGACTTCTTTTTTCATTGCTTTGTAACCAATCAGTACAGTCCATACATATGCACATGTTTTCGGAATCATCAGCATACCAATCATCGTAATGACATCAGCCCACAGCACAACTGGGATATAGAAAGCAAAGCTCAGAACGATGGTCAGCCACATCCAACTAAAAGACTGGTCATTACTCTCTTTTGCACTCTTATAGAATAAAACAATGATAATTAATCCCATAAGTGCAAATGGAACGTTACGATAGATTCCCCATGAAAGCGGAGCATTTGCACTAAGCCAGTCATTCTGTGGCATCATACACAGAACAATTCTTAATCCTGCAAGACCATAGATTGCTGCTGTCGTTAATTTCTGCCCTTTAATGTGATAGCGTTCACGCCAAATATGATAAAGTACAACATAAAATATTGTCATTGTAACGGATGTGATCCATTTACCTAATCCAAGCGGTACAGTGAAATTTTCAAGACCTGTTGTACAAAGTGCGAATGCACGTGGAACCAAATGGAATGCATCTCCACTGCCTAAAAGGACAGCCATAATTCCAAACATCGTAAATTGGCGGTTTCCCTTACTTCTGCGAATCATCAGAATTCCGATTGTTATTACCGAAATCAAATATACTGCGTCAAATATAGTTTCTACAATTGCCTGCATAACAAACATCCTTTCTTGTTCAAAATATTCAGCTATATGAACAGTGTTCATTTTGATTTAAAAATTTTCCCACACTAATTGTGGGAGAATTTTTTAACGCTATTGCATTCTTGCTGCGAGATGCGCGTCATGCAATGCATGACATACTTCTTCTGCGCATCTCTGCAATCCTGCCGGAGGCTATATCAGATGGGGGATTGACTCACACCAATGATACTGATTTGTTACTCGCCACCTACAGAGGTGGGAGTCATCTCACATCTAATATAGTGTCTTTTTAATAAGCATCAATACATCGGATGGATCATAATCTTGACGGAGCATTGACATCAAGATTAAAGAGAATAATATATCTGCAAACTTATCTTCTGTAAATTGTTGATCAAATACATCTGGACGAATCTTCGGATCATTCTTTAATACTTCACATAATCCGTGAAGAATATGTTCCCAAGTCTGCATCATTTTTTTCTTTCCATCTGACTTTTCATTTCTCATAAATCCTAATGAATGTAATGAGAAGAACCCTGGAAATTGAGCATCTCCATATTCTAATCGTTCATAAATCCATGAGATACATGTTTCGACATCATGGAATACCTGTTCATCTTTTGGATGAAAGAAGATTTCATACCAAACGCTCTCTATTGTGTCTCCAAGCAGATCAGCCTTTGAGTTATAATAGTTATAGATCGTGCCTGCTGAAACAGAGCATCTGGCCGCAACTGCACGTATACTTACCGCAGCCCATCCATTTTCCCTGATTAGGTCTCTGCTGGCAGTTAATATATCTTCTTTTGAAGTAGCAAGATGATTCACTATTCCACCCCCTCATGTCTTATTTGCTTATTTTATATTGAACACTGTTCACATTGAAAATATACACTGTTCATGTTGCTTTGTCAAGAGTCTTTTCTTCCTGCATATTTCTGATATAAAATGCAATCTGGTACGGCAATCTCTCATCCGGTGTTTTAAGCTCATTGTTTAAAATTTTCTTGATATTTCCTATACGATACAATACTGTATTCCGATGCGTATACAACTCTGCCGCCACCGCCTGTATACTTCCGTTATGTTTCAGATATGACTGCAAAGTTTCCACATACCCTGCATTATGTTTATAATCATATTCTTCTAACTCTTTCAAACATTCCGTTTCGATTTCATTTAAAATACCCTCGTCTTTTACCATATAAAGAAGACGATATAACCCGCACTCATCAAATTTTACCAGTTGCTTTTTATGTCTCATTGCCATGTAAGTTGCTGCCTTCGCTCTCTGATAACTTACTGAAAGCTGTGAAATGTCCATGCATTTACTTCCGATTCCTACGCATAATTCCAACCCTGGCATTCGTTTTTTCCCTCTTTTTAATGCCCCTTCTGCAAGCTGACATAAAAACTCTTCTGTAATTGCATTGGCAACCAGCACAAAATCTGAGTTGTAATAAAAGAAACTGGCATTATGTGTAATATCTTCCAGATACATTTGTATTCTATAGGATAATTTTCTTCGCTCCACTGTATCCATAGCATCTAGTCCTTCACAAGTAAGTAAAAGCACTTGAAAACTTCCATCCACGTCAAAATACTGTAATAACTCTTTTCGATATGCCTCCTGGTTATCCGGAGATTCAA
Organism: Mediterraneibacter sp. NSJ-151; assembly: GCF_022487435.1. Taxonomy (NCBI): domain Bacteria; kingdom Bacillati; phylum Bacillota; class Clostridia; order Lachnospirales; family Lachnospiraceae; genus Mediterraneibacter; species Mediterraneibacter sp. NSJ-151. The sequence goes on from NZ_JAKVPP010000002.1 coordinate 226,187, forward strand.
TGGCTGCAATCAATGCCGAAGCAATCTGTTCATCTGTACTATCTTGTAAAAACACATGAATACTGAAATCTTTTATCATATCTGACAAATGTACTTCCCATGGCACCGTTAAGAGTGGAAGATCATTTTCATCACAATACATTTTCAATTCTTCCGGTACCTCATGAATATACTGCCCTACATTAATGATCAGCCCTGATGCATGATGTCTGTTTAACTGTATCGCCAATTGCATCCAATCTTCTTTGTCTGGAAATCCCAGCCCTGTTGTTACTGCAAGCTCCTTTCCCCAGAAATTCTGTATAATCGTTGTATCTTCCAAAAGATGCACCCAGCTAATAGAATTAGCCCAGCCATTTTGCCCAGCCAGAAACTTCATTGCATACCTATTTTCCGCTGTCAGCATCATATCTTCAATTGTAAAACTCATACGCCCTCTCCCTTTATAGTTCTCTTTTTCTAATCTTAATATAGCACATTTCTTGTGCTGACAACACATATTTTACCCATTACTTTTAGAATTATTTCCCATAGTTTTTCTTTGTTTTTGTGCTACAATATAAGTAACTAAAAGAAACGGAAATAAATTAAAAGGGGGCACTGTTATGAGATTCGTAACTTATACAAATTCTTTAGATTCACTTTCTCTTCCAGAATGGATGCGAACAGAACGTTATATGTATTGTGACAATTTTGTAAATGATTATATGAAATCTGAGCATTTCGGTCTTCTTTCATTAGTCAAACATCTATTTTGTAAATAGTTTACACTTTCTTTCTTAAAATGGCTGCTTGGAATTTCTAGGCAGTCATTTTTATTGCTAACATTAATAAACAAACTTTTTTGAAATGATTTCCTGCCTTGACGCTGACTCTTGGAAAGGTATAGAATAATTATATCAAAACAGTTCAAAAAATACGTATTAATCAAGGAGGTATCTTATGGAAAGAAAAATTACATTCGCTCAATACGGTTGTGGTAAAATGGGAAAATACTTGATTCGTTACGGAATTGAAAAAGGAGCAGAATTAGTTGCCGCATTTGATGTGAATCCTGCTATTTTAGGTAAAGATGCAGCAGAGATTGCAGGTGATGGCTATCCGGCTACCGGAATTCAGATTGCAGATGCAAGCCAGGCAGATGAAATCCTTGGAAATCTGAAACCGGATGTCTGCATCATTGCTACTAGAAGCACCATCGCAGAACTCGAAGACATTTTTACAATTTGTGCAAAGCATGGTATCAATGCGATTACAACCTGTGAAGAAGCACTATATCCATGGAACTCTTCTCCTGCTCTTACACACAAATTGGACAAACTTGCTAAAGAGGGCAACTGTACACTGACTGGTGTTGGCTACTGTGATCTTGTTTGGGGTACTATGGTTACAAATCTTGCCGGTTCTTCATTCAAAATCACAAAAATTCATGGTAGCAGTTGGTATAACGTAGAAGATTATGGTATCGCACTTGCAGAAGGTCATGGTGCAGGATTTACGCCAGAACGTTTCAAAAAAGAAATTGCAAATATTAACACTATGTCACCAGATGAACTTAAAGAACTTATTGAATGTGGTCAGTATGTTCCGGCATATATGTGGAATCAAAATGGTTGGCTTTGCAGCAAAATGAACCTTCATATTATTTCACAGACGCAGAAGTGTTATCCTACTACCCATACCGCAGATCTTTTCTCTACAACTTTAAATGCTACAATCAAAGCTGGTGATCCGACGGGTATGCGTGCTGTTGTTACTACTGAGACAGAAGAAGGCATCACTCTCGAAACCGAATGTGTAGGCAAAGTATTCGCACCAGATGACTTTGACAGAAATGATTGGACCTTTATCGGCGAACCTGAAACAACTGTTTCTGTAAATCGGCCTGCGACTGTAGAAATGACTTGTGCTACCATCGTAAACCGTATTCCACAGTTAATTGATGCTCCGGCTGGATATGTAACAACTGATAAATATCCATATAACGAATATTGTGTTCATGATTTGAACACTTATGTAAAATCAAAATAAGGTTCCTATAAACCTATAAGACATCTATAAAGGGAACAGCTATAGAATTTCGGTATATGAAAAGCTATAGCTGTTCCCTTTTACCATTTTCTTACAATGCATTGATATTTTTATCTAAAACCCTATAATATAATTATCAATAGAAAGAGGTATACACTATTATGATATTAATAACTTGCGTAGATAACAATATGGGCATGCTTTTCAATCATAGAAGGCAGAGTCAGGATCGTACTCTAAGAGAGAGAATCCTTAAATCGGCTTCTGGAAAAATTTTCTGGATGAACCACTATTCAGAAAAGCAATTTAAAGATTTTGAAAATTATATCAACAATTCTCAAAATTATAACATTGATGAGAATTTCCTAAGTAAAGCTGCCTGCAATGATATATGTTTTGTTGAAGACTGTTCTGTTGCTGCGTTTGAGCAAAAAATTAAAAAGATAATCTTATATAAATGGAACCGGGACTATCCTGCTGATTTTTATTTTGATATTCCACTGTCTGAGCATGGATGGAAGCTAATTTCCAGTGAAGATTTCGTCGGTTCCTCACACGATAAAATAACAGAGGAGATTTATGTAAAATGAAAAGATTGAAAAAAGTTATTTTTCGTTCCAAAGGATTATTCTCTCTATTTTTAGTGCTCCTGCTCTCACTTTCTGTTTGTAGCGAGACGTTTGCAGCAAAAGCAGCTTCGACTTCTTTTGATCTGACAGGCATTCCGACTTACTCTAAAGACCCTTATGTTGTTCTTAATAACAACACCCCTTATTTCACTGAAAGTGAACTAAATGTATCCACTTCCTTTGAAACCTACAGTGCGCTAGACAAGTTTGGGCGATGCGGTGTTGCATATGCAAATGTCGGAAAAGATTTAATGCCAACCGAAAAACGAGGGGCTATCGGCAAAATCAAGCCTTCCGGATGGCATACTGTAAAATATGATTTTGTTGATGGAAAATATCTCTATAATCGTTGTCATTTAATAGGGTATCAGCTTACCGGCGAGAATGACAATGAACGTAACTTGATTACCGGAACACGATATCTGAATGTACAAGGTATGCTTCCTTTTGAAAATATGACAGCTGATTATATAAAAGAAACCGGTAACCACGTATTATACCGGGTGACACCTGTCTATGACGGAGATAATCTTGTTGCATCTGGGGTTGTTATGGAAGCAATGTCTGTTGAAGACAACGGGGAGGGTATTCTTTTTTGTATATTTGTATACAATGTTCAACCTGGCGTCTCCATTGATTATGCTACCGGAGAGAGCAAAGCCGACACCTCTTCCGACAGCAGCGCAACAACCAAAAATTCATCTTCTTCCACTACCTACGTGCTAAACACAAACAATCACAAATTCCACTATCCAACTTGTGGAAGCGTAAAACAGATGAAGAAAAAAAATCGCAAAAATTACACCGGAAAAAGAGCTGATGTCATTAAAATGGGGTATGAGCCATGCAAAAAATGTAATCCGTAATGTAAATTTCCGGAACTAAAAAACGAACTATGTCATCCATTCAATGATATAGTTCGTTTAAAAAATATATGAAGTTATTATTTAAGAATTAAATTCAGTACACCTGTTGACTGTAAGAATAAAATCAACATAATGACCGGCATAATATAGCGTATCATTGCATTATAAAGCTTTTTGCGTTTAAATTTGCTTCCATTTAATTCCATCTCTTCTGCAATCCATGATGGTTTCATGATCCATCCGATCAGAATTGCAGACAACAATGAAATAAACGGCATCAAGAAACTGTTACTGATATAGTCCATAATATCCAAAAGCTGACCTGTGCTTCCGTTTGGTAATGCCACTTCTACATAGAATATGCTATATCCCAATGCTATGACTGCTGTTGCTGTCAAATAGATAACAGACAAAACTCCTGTTGTCTTTTTTCTTTCCGTATGGAAAAGCTCCATGCAGTTTGCTGTAATAGACTCTAATACCGAAATACAAGAAGTCAATGCTGCAAATCCCGCCAGTACAAAGAATAAGATTCCGATAAATCTTCCGATTTTTCCCATGCTAAAGAATACATTTGGCAAAGACACGAACATAAGTCCAGGTCCTGCTGACATTCCATCAAGTCCTGAGAAAACGAATACAGCAGGAATGATCATAACACCTGCCAAGAATGCTACTCCTGTATCCATCAATTCAATCTGGGATACCGCCTTGTTCAGATCAACATCTTTCTTTACATAAGAACCATATGTGATCATAATACCCATTGATACACTTAAAGAGAAAAATAACTGACTCATCGCATCCAGCGTAATCTGAAGAAAACGTCCTACTGTAACGCCAGTCAAATCTGGTTTCAGATAAATCATCATTCCCTGTAAGCCTGTACGGACAGTTCCATCATCCAAAGTTGTTTTGAGTGTCAATGAGAAGATTGCGATCACAATTACCATCACCAAAAGTATTGGCATGATAAATTTAGATACACGTTCAATTCCCTTTTCAACACCATTATAAACGATCAGTGCTGTTAACAGCATAAATACCAAACTGAACCACACAGAAGATGGTGAGGAAATAAATCCAGTAAAACATCCATCAGCCACAGCTTCTTTACCTGAACTAAACAGATAGATTGTAATATACTTCAGAATCCATCCCCCAATAACTGCGTAATATGTCATGATCAGCACCGGCACCAAAAATGTCAGAATTCCTAAAAATTTCCACTTCGAACGCATCGACTCATAGGCATAAATTGCACTTTTTCCAGTCTTACGTCCGATGGCGATATCTGTTGTTAATAATGTAAATCCAAAAGTAACTACCAATACCAAATAAATAATCAGGAAAAGTCCTCCCCCGTCTTTTGCTGCGAGATATGGGAATCTCCAAAGATTTCCAACTCCTACAGCACTTCCAGCAGCAGCAAATACAAAACCGATCTGCCCGCTAAAACCACTTTTTTGTTTCATAAGTTTAGCCTCCATAAAATTTAGTCGAACCTTAACTGATTTATTATATCAATAATCGTGGGATGTATACAATATAGATTTCAAAAATTTAAATTTTTTGCATTTTTGCACTACTTTAAATACATCATTCATCAATCTTTTGTATATACCTTATCATATTTTCTAAGATTTGATAATAGACCTTCCTATGAAAATCTGTAAATAACTGTTTTTTACAAAAAGGATGATTTGATAAGTTTTTTATCATTTTGCCCTTTTTGTAAATTGAAAACAGACAAAAATGCTCATACTATAATCATAACAAATGGATAGCTCACAGAAAGGTGGTTATATTATGGCAAATAAAAAATCTAAACTTGGTATGATCTCAGCAGTTGCAGCAGGAACAGGTACTGCAATTTACCTCGCACAGAAAGCAAAAAATAAATTTGAAAATGGTGATGCATCTCAATCTATTTCACCTTTGTTTAGTAAAAAGAAAACTGATGACATTTCCATTAAGAACAATTATCGCAATACGGAGCGTGGAAAATATGAGCGAAACAGCAAGGGAATCTACTATTCTAATGGAAACTATGAAGCATTTGCTCATCCTGAAAAACCGGAAGGTGTAGATGACAAACATGCTTATATTGTAGGAAGCGGACTTGCCTCTCTTGCTGCCGCATGCTTCCTTGTACGTGATGCACAAATGCCTGGTTCTCACATCCATATTCTGGAAGCGATGGATATTGCCGGCGGTGCATGTGATGGAATCTACGATTCTTCCCGCGGTTATGTAATGCGTGGAGGACGCGAGATGGAAAATCATTTTGAATGTCTGTGGGATTTGTTCCGCAGTATTCCTTCTATTGAAACACCTGGTGTTTCTGTACTGGATGAATATTACTGGCTCAACAAACATGATCCAAACTACTCACTTTGTCGTGCTACCATCAATCGTGGTAAAGATGCACATACAGATGGTAAATTTAATTTGAGTCAAAAGGGCTGCATGGAGATCATGAAACTCTTTATGACAAAAGATGAGGATTTGTACGATAAGACTATTGAAGATGTATTCGATGATGAAGTATTCGATTCTACATTCTGGTTATACTGGAGAACAATGTTTGCATTTGAAAACTGGCACAGTGCTCTTGAAATGAAACTCTACTTCCAGAGATTTATCCATCACATTGCCGGACTGCCTGATTTCAGTGCATTGAAATTCACAAAATATAATCAATATGAATCTCTGATCCTTCCTATGCAAAAGTATTTGGAGGCTGCTGGTGTTGACTTCCAGTTCAATACAGAGGTTACAAACGTTGTATTTAAATTTGAAGGAGATAAGAAGATTGCTTCTGCTATAGAATGTAAGGTGAATGGAAAAGAAAGCGGCATCGTTCTAACGGAAAATGATCTCGTATTTGTTACGAACGGAAGTTGTACAGAGGGAACCATTTATGGAGATCAGAATCATGCCCCGAACGGAGATGCTGAAGTCCGTACAAGCGGTGTATGGAATCTTTGGAAGAATATTGCCAGACAGGATCCATCCTTTGGACATCCGGAAAAATTCTGTTCTGACATTTCAAAAACGAACTGGGAATCTGCAACTGTTACAACTCTCGATGATAAGATCATCCCATATATCACTGATATTTGCAAACGTGACCCTCGCACAGGAAATGTTGTAACAGGAGGTATCGTAAGTTGTCAGGATTCAAGCTGGCTGCTTAGCTGGACAATTAATCGACAGGGACAGTTTAAAGATCAGGATAAAAACCAGGTATGTGTATGGGTATATGGCTTATTTACAGATGTGCCTGGAGACTATATTAAGAAACCTATGAAAGATTGTACAGGTAAAGAAATCACTGCTGAATGGCTGTATCATCTCGGAGTACCTGAAGACCAGATTATGGATTTTGCAGAAAATAGTGCGATCTGTGTACCGACAATGATGCCTTACATTACTGCTTTCTTTATGCCTCGTACAAAAGGTGACCGCCCGGATGTCATTCCTGACGGATGTGTCAACTTCGCATTCCTCGGACAGTTTGCTGATACTCCTCGCGACACCGTTTTCACAACAGAGTATTCTGTACGTACTGCTATGGAAGCTGTTTATGGACTTCTCAAAGTCGACAGAGGTGTTCCTGAAGTATGGGGAAGTGTTTATGATATCCGTGAGCTTCTCGACAGCAGCGTAAAGCTTATGGATGGAAAATCTCCACTGGAAATTCCGCTTCCTGGTCCGCTAAATGCACTCAAAAAACCGCTTCTGAAGCTTGTAAAAGGAAATGTTATTGAAAAGGTACTCAGAGACCATGATATCCTCAAAGACGGAATGTAAAATCATCTGAAACTTTTTCTGATTCAGCTCCCCGGCACAAACACCGGGAAGCTGTTTTTCTTTTTATATTAAATAACCTTATACTCCAGCCATTTCCTGCTATGAAATCTCCATGTAAATATAATTCCACGAACAGTCCAGTCCGCAAACATACCAATCCAGACTCCCATTGGTCCAAATCCCATGACACGAATTAAAAATACACAAAGACAAAAACGACATGCCCACATCGTAATGCAGGATGTGATCATTGAAAACTTCACATCTCCTGCTGCGCGCAAACCATATGCCGGAATAAATGACAGAACCCAGACAAATGGTTTTACAATTGTGATCCACATCACCATATGGAAGCACATATCTGCACTTACTCTTTCCATTCCACCTAACATTGTAACCGGTTTCGTCAACGCAAATACTGTCAGACAACTTACAATAATAATAACTTCCGCGATCACACACAATTTCTTTATATAATAAACCGCTTCGTCTTTTCTTCCGGCTCCCATACATTGACCTACGATTGTCATAAGTCCAATGCCAACTCCGATTGCTGCAATACCATTGAGATTTTCCAAAATATTAGTCATAGCCTGTGCTGCTATTGCCGCTGTACCAAGAGTTGATACCGTTGACTGGATCGCCAGTTTTCCTAATTGGAACATACTGTTTTCCACACCGGATGGAATTCCTATTCCAAGAATCTTTCGTATCATACTCCAGTTTGGACGTATTTTCATATAATCTCTCACTACGATTGGCTGTCTGTCTTTTCTTAACTGAATCAGTACTACAACTGCACAAAAGATACGTGAAACTAACGTAGCAATTGCTGCACCTGCAACACCCATATGAAAGCCCCATATCATAATTGCATTTCCCACAATATTCATTACATTGGAAATCATCGAAATGATCATCGGTCCTTTGGTATTATCCTGTGCACGGAAGATGGATGCTGCTGCATCATACGCCGCAATAAATGGAAATGATAATGCTGTGTAGAAGAAATATATTTCCGAAGCTCTCATAACCTCTGCTTCAACTGAACCAAAGATTACTCTTAATAACGGCTTCTGGAAAATAAGACAGATTAAACTGACTACAATTGAAATTGCTGTGATGATAAACAAAACCTGGCGTGCTGACTCATTTGCCCGCTCTTTATTCTTCTGTCCAATATACTGTGCACATATAATTGCTCCACCTGCTGCCAGAGCAGAAAATGCCTGTATTACCAGAACATTAATTGAATCAACTAACGACACCGCCGATATTGCTGCCGAACCGACATTACTTACCATCATTGTATCTGCAGTTCCCATAACCGAATTCAACAGCTGCTCTAATATTACCGGAACAAGAATCGCTGCAATCATCTGATTTGAAAACATGTGTTGTTGTTTCATTTGATATCTATCCCTTTCACTTTTTCTCTATTCTTACAATGTCACCTTTGATATTATCTTCCTTTCATATAAATATTGCAAGTTTTTATACAAGAACATGAATGGACTCTCCGATGGACGAAATCATGTCGGACTGAAAAATGTATAATCCCGTCTGAGTTCTATGTGCCATGGCACACTTTCCATTCGAAGTAAAGTTGGAAAGGGAACTACTGTTGTTATTATGATCCCACGCTAATTAAATTTCATATTTTTTTCACTTTACTTCATTAAAATAATGCGTATAATTGTAACTGCAAACATAATACAAATGAGGTTTTCTACTTATGAAAGATAACGTAAATAAAAGAAATTTAGAAATAAAGACAGCGCTTGTTTTTCTCATTACATTTGTTCTTGCTGCCGGTTTGACAGATTATCAAAACCAGACACAGGAAAAAGGAAGAAAAATCAAAAGCTGCTTACACCGCAGAATCAACGATCACCCATATAGAAGCTCAATTGAATAAATATCTGGCCGAATCCAATCTGATCAAGCAGATTGTAGAATCCGGGCGAGACATTGATACGCAACAATTTGCTACTATTTCTGAACTCATGCAGGACAAACAGCATGTGATCAAGGCCCACGAACTTGCTCCGGATGGTGTCATTTCCTATGTCTATCCATTAGAAAGCAATGAAGCTGCTATTGGTTTGGATATGCTTGAAAACAAAGAACGAAAAAAAGAAGCTAACCTTGCTAAAGAAACCGGAGAATATACCATTGCAGGACCTTATGAACTTGTACAAGGTGGCACCGGTTCACTGCTTTTTGATCCAATCTACACAAATGATACAAACGGAGAAAAAATTGTAATCGCACAAAGCTAAAGCTATTTTCCTACGGATACCCTTGAAGTAGCATGTGCTGTTCCAAATGATACCTGGTATTTTGAAATTGTTCCGAAAGAAGGGTGGACAACCGTTCATCAGGTAGTACTCGGTCTTTTCTTTGCCCTGATCATTGCAAGTCTTCTGGCAATTGGTTATTGGCAGGCCAGCATGCGTCGGCTGAAGGATATTCTCCATGCAGAAGAAATGAAAAAAACAGTTTAGAAGGCTGAAGCTGCTAATGAAGCAAAGACACGTTTTTTATTCAATATGAGTCATGATATCCGCACTCCAATGAATGCGATTATTGGATTTTCCGAATTGCTTGAAAAGCACATTGATGAAAAAGACAAAGTAACCTATTATATCGGTAAGATTAAATCTTCCAGTTCTTTACTGCTTTCTTTAATCAATTATGTGCTTGAAATGGCACGAATTGAAAGTGGAAAAGCTGACTTAAGATTAGATACCGGACACTTTCAGGAATTACGTGATTCTCTCCAAACCGTTTTTGAACCGGCTTTAAAAGAAAAAGGACTTACGTATTCTACGCACCTGGATATTCAACACCCATACATTGTATATGATAAAACAAAAACAAGTGAGATTCTGTTAAATATCGTAGGTAATTCAATCAAATATACACCTCGCGGTGGACATATAAGACTGGATATTTCTGAAATTCCATCCGAGCGAAGTGATGTTGCAACGTATCGAATGATTATTGAAGATACCGGTATCGGTATGAGTGAAGAATATCTGCCACATATTTTTGAAGAGTTTACCCGCGAACATACCAGTACAGAAAATAAAATTGCCGGAACCGGACTTGGACTCCCGATTGTAAAATCTCTGGTAGACTTGATGGGTGGAACCATTCAGATTGAAAGTAAAGTAAATGAAGGAACTAAAACAACGATTCAAATTCCATTTTTGATTGCCACCCAGGAACAGATTGAAGAGAGTCAAACATATTCACCGAATCTTGTTACTAACCACGCTCTTGGAAAACGGATTTTAATGGCTGAAGATAACAAATTAAATGCTGAGATTGCTGAGACAATTCTTCAGGAAAACGGATTTGAAGTAGATTGTGTAGAAGATGGATGCCAATGTTTAGCACTCCTCCAGAAAAAACCAGAAGATTATTATGGCTTAATCTTAATGGATATCCAAATGCCTAATTTAAATGGTTATGAAACCACACGCTTAATCCGAAACCTGAAAAATCAACGTGCTACAATTCCTATCATCGCAATGACTGCCAATGCATTTGATGAAGATAAGAAAAAAGCTTTCGCTGCAGGAATGAACGCACATATTGCCAAACCAATCGATGTTGAAGTTTTGCTCCATACACTGGAAAAATTTGTTCAATAACTTTTTCACAAAACCAAATTTCATAGTCTTATTAATCTATAATAGCCGAATCACTTCTGTATTCCAGATTTATTTCGGCTATTGTAATTTTACTTTTTAACTCTGATTCTTTTTCTTATTCTTCACACAATATTTAGAAAGTGCTTTCAGCACCGCCTCTGTTTCAAGCGGTTTTGTCAGATGTTCATTCATTCCAGCATCATACGCCTTTTGACGATCATCAGCAAATGCATTTGCAGTCATAGCAAATATCGGAATCGTAATATAATAAGTCGTCCAAAGATTACAACGCTGTTTTTTTGCTCCTCTCACTTTATACTTATCCAATTTTTATAAGATTTTATATATAAGACAGCAAGAAAACTACTATATATTTTTTTCATTGACTTGTATAATTCTATTAATAGATATTTCATATTATTTTTAATCAGACTTATAAAGGAGCGTTTATTATGAGAGAAGAAGAAAAAATCAATGCAGGCATTTTATTCTGCCCTGGCGATCCAGAATTAGTAGCTATAAAAAGAAAAACTCACAATCTCAATGTAGATTACAATAATACATATGAAGATGAAATAGAAAAAAGAGCTTCTATTCTTTCCGAGATTATCGGCGAATTTGGTGAAGGAAGCCGAATCCAGGGACCAATTTTCTTTCACTATGGAACACACACGAAAATCGGAAAACATTTTTTTGGAAACTTCAACCTGACAATTCAGGATGATGCAGAAGTGACCATCGGAGATAACTGTAACTTTGGACCGAATGTAACGATCGTCACTCCGATTCATCCGATGCTCGCCAACGAACGAAGAGAATTGTTAACCGCTGCTGGCGAAAAGAAGCTTTTATGTTATGCCAAACCGGTTCATATCGGAAACGATTGTTGGTTCGGTGCCTCCGTCACAGTATGCCCAGGCGTTACGATCGGAGATAATTGCGTCATCGGCGCCGGAAGCGTTGTAACCCATGACATTCCTGCAAATAGCTTTGCCGCCGGAGTTCCATGCAAAGTAATCCGTAAGCTTACCGAAGCCGACAGCATGAAAAATAAGCCGGAGATACTTGCGGATAATGTAGTAATTGAGCCGTAGATATGGTACTCTACTCTTAACACTTATATCATTTTCTTTCAAAAGGAGGGATTTCTCATGTTCACATTTTTTAATTCAGACACTTTATGGATTGGAACAAACATGCGAATATTTAATCAGATTCGTGATGAATTGGATACCCGGCATATTCCTTATCGTTACAAAGTCAAAAATGAACTCGGACAATGGGCAATACATGGCTCACTTCGAGGTCGTACCGGAAGCATCGGAAATCCTTCTGAACAAATGTATCAATATAAGATATTAGTACTAAAGAAAGATTTGGAGCAAGCAAACTTCATCTTATCCAATATTCAACAACTCGATAACTGAAAATTTTTCCTTCCACTTCCAATACACGGTTCTTGCAAAAAAAGATAGTTGAACTAGAAGTTCAACTATCTTTTTTTCGCAAGGACCGTGTATAGCCACCTTACTTAGCTGCCGCCTCTGTAGCCTCTTTCTTAGCTGCATCACGTTTTGCAAGTCTTTCTCTTACAGCTTCCATATGTCCCGGTTTATCCAGGTCATAGATCAGAAGTGGAATTATTCCTACGAAGAATACAATTCCAGGAAGAAGGTTTGCTGCAATATTGATACCTGTCTGGATATGTGGTGTCATATCAACTCCACCGGCATATCCGAATGCTCCCATAACAACCAGGAACAATGAGTTTGCAATAGCTGTTGCGATTTTAATAGCACATCCCTGGAATGAGAATGCCATACCATCGTTACGTGCTCCATATTTATCATCAAAATCGTCGATTGCATCAACCATCATACCAGATCCAGATGGACCTGCAACATATCCAAGACCATATACAATCAATACAATAAAGTCAAATACGATATTTTCATAAGGACCTACAAACAGTACAATCAATGAAGCGCCCTGAATAACCATTGAAAGGATTGCTGTATTACGTTTTCCAAGTTTGTCAATTACCTTTGGTGTAAATGGCATAATGATTGTTCCGACGATCATCTGCATCATCATGAAAATTGTGATGAATGCGAAGTTCTGTACACAATACAAATAGAAGTAAACTGCTACTGAAATACGTCCTAACATACCAAACATGTTAAAGAAACTGTATAACATTGCACACATAAGGTTTTTGTTTTTGAATACCATTTTCAGACCATCACTTACTTTACCCTGGTCTTCTTTCTTAACAGTGATTCTTTCTTTTGAAAGGATTGCTACTGCCCAGAACATAGGAAGTGCAATAACTGCAAGTAAAATAGCTGTTGAGTGATATCCTGCAGCCTGATTTCCTTTACCAAACCAGAGAACAAGTTTTAATACAAACAGGTTCAAAACAATCTGTCCGATTGTCATACCCATCATCTGAGCTGCATTTAATTTATTGATTTCTTTAGGGTCACGTGTCATAACTACAGGCAATGCAAGGTATGGTACATTTGTCATTGTGTAAGACATACCTAAGCCAATGTATGTAATGTAAGCATAAACCAATTTACCTGTGCTTCCAAATCCTGGTACTGTAAATGTCAGAATTGTAAAAATTACAAGGAAAATGGCTCCCACAAAAATGTAAGGTCTGAATCTTCCGTGTTTTGTATGAGTACGCTCCATAAGAGTTCCCATCATTGGATCATTAATTCCATCCCATACTTTTGCAATTAACATCAAAAGTGCTACTGCACCAGTTCCAAGTCCAAATACATCTGTATAGAAAATAGAAAGATATGTACTTACCATTGTCCATGAAAGCTGTGATGCAAAGTTACCAAGTCCGTATACAAAATAATGTTTTCCTGTTAACGGTGTCATACCGTATTCATTTAATTTTTTCTCACCCATTTTAATCTCCTACCCTCTGCCGGTTTTATGGCAGCAATCTATGTAGCTTTTTATTACATAGATTCGATTTCTTTATCAAAGTTTTTGTATTTTTCCATCATTTTTGGAAGTGTATCTTTATTGGCAACCAATTTTGGAACACATACCTTGATCATGTTCTGAATTTCATTGTAATGCTCGTAAATACCAATTGTTGTGTTTCTTGCTCTGTTCTTTTCTTCTTCTGAGAACTCTACATTTACCTTGTCCCCATCTACGGACAATGTTCCCCAAATACCACAGATTGGACATTCTACGTGAGTTGTTCCATTCATGCTAAGCAATGGATTGTGACATACAGGACATACGCCTTCTTCTCCAACCCATGTATCGACTTCATCATATGGTTTTCCAAGAGATTCTGCTACTGCTTTACCAAGGTCTGCACATTTCTGCATCAGTGCCGGATCAAACAAAGGATGTCCTGTTCTTCCCTGATCATAAGCATCTACATGTCCTACACATTTCATGCAGCATGAGAAGCTAAATAAATCTAACATTGGAAGTCCCAATGATACCCAGTTGTGAGTCTGCGCTCCGCCGACTGAAATATATCCAACATATCTGTCTTTAAAATATCTTGGGTCAAGTAATTCATCTTCTGATTTACCTTCTGCAATACGTTTTTTGTTTTCTTCGATCAACGCTGCTCTGTCATGGGATGGTCCAAAACGATCTACAAAGTTTTTGAACTGTCCTACAATACCTACTGCATATACAGGAGCTGCGATAATGATTCCGTCTGCTTCCAGACAAGCTTCTTCCAGAATGTGGTAATCATCTTTCATACAGCAGTGAATTTCTGTAGCACCTTTGTCTCTGTTTCTACTACAGAAATCACATGCACGGCAATGTCCGATATCTAATGTTATAGTATTGATAAACTGAACATCTGCACCTGCTGCTTTTGCTGCAAACAATGCTTCTTTAAGCATGACATCACTTCTCTGGTTCTTTCTTCCAAAAGAAATTCCTAATACTTTCATATTGTTCCTCCATCTCTTAATCTTAATTATTGATGATTTTATTTTAACTTTTTTTAATGTTCCCGACTTTCCCAGAACCACCCTATCCTCGTTCAATATTTTGTCATAATTTTTTCTTCAAGAAGTCAAAAAGCAAAAATCATCCTATCTTTTTTGCTCTTTTTGCTTTACACATTATATTGATACTGAATATCAATCAAACGGATTTCCTGCATTTCAAGATTGTTTGTAAGACACAACTCTCCATTCTCTACTTCTATTGTTTTCATCTCGATACTTGGAATTGCACTACTCTTTAAATACTCTACTTCATCTCGCATAAGCCCCTTTGAATAATCCAGATTTTTCCAAAGGTCCTGCACACTTCCGCTTGCTCTGTTTACCCGATATGTTTTAACAAGATATTTTCCATTTTGTACATTTTGAATTGTAAAATTCAATTTAATCGGTTCAATATCTTCAACATACTGCTCAATATCTTCCAGTTGTATCTCATCTTCATCTGTAAAGACATATCTGGACGACAGACTTTTGTAGTTATGACATGCGATTACAAAATGATTACGTCCATTTGTCGTCACGATTGCATTTTCATATTTTCCCAACACTTTAGAGCACAGTCGGTTAATAAACTGAAATGCATAAAATGACGGCTTACAGATACCATCTCTCGATATCAGCCCTGAATCTCCATTCAAAACAGTATCTGTGTCATAATAATCTGAATAAAGATCCAATGCATGCCAATACGCCATAATATCGACCTGACCATTCATATCAATACAATTTTTTAAAATGTATGCACCCTGTTCACAACTGTCATTCAATATATTTCGGTTTGAAATTGTAAAATTCCACTCATCTATGTGAAGTTCTGGAATTTCAAATTTTGCTTCTTGCATAATTAATTTCATAATCTGCATCTGGTTAGAAATGTACTCGGAATCAATGGACTTCTTTCCAATTCTTTCTCCTTCTTCTATCAACGCAATATATTGGAATGAACAGAAAGACAAAAAATCCGGATGAATCTCTCGCTCTCTCCATATTTCGAAAATATTTTTGCAAGCCATGCTTTCATATCCCAATATAAATCCGGCCCCTCCCACAGAAATTTCTTCCGAATATCTTTTCATTGTCTGATATAAAAGATCAAACCGCTGATAATACTCTCCATCTGGCTCAAAGCTATGTAATGACGGGTCGTTCCAATATTCAAAATACCAGGTCTCCAGCTCATCCACGCCATATCGATTGACCAGATGCACACACACTTCCTGGATAATTTCAGAAAATGTAGCAAAATCAAAAACACTTGTTTTTGTTTCTTCTATGTTAATACTTCTTTCCGGAGTATACATAAACAGACTTGGCTTACTCCCCAACTCCAAGTATGGTTTCAAATGATGATCCAGAAGGAAATCTAACACCTGATCCAGCTTTCGAAAATTATATCCGTCTTTCTCACTGAAACAATGCTCCTTCGATAAAATATTCCAGATTCTTGCATATTTTATTCCTGTCTGTTTTTGCAACTTTTCCACCTGATTCTGTGCCTCTGACTGCAATAATATATATCCGTCTCCGATGCTGATCGCCTTGCTAAAATCAGTATATGTTCCTTTAATTTTTTTTGCGTCTGTTACATATTCCTTTTCCTTTGTCGATTGTGGACTTTCCTTTTTCTCACGAAATTTCAAGTATTCTAAAATCCGGTTTTCTTCTTCCTCCTGCAATTTGATTTCCTTTTGCTGCATCACATTTTCTTCCTGCATCTTTTTTCGATATTCACTTGGCGAATCTTTATAGACCTCACGAAATGTCTTTGTAAAAGATGCTGATGTCGGAAATCCATTATCGTAAGCGATATGTGTTAAGTTTTTATCTGAATACATCAGTTCATCTACTGCGTGAAATAAACGGACATTATTCAGATATTCCATAAATGTCATTCCTAAATTCTTTTTTATATATTTAGATAAATATGCATTTGACAAATACAATTTATCTGCTAAGTCATTTAAACTAATCTGGCTTTGATAATTTGCCTGCACATAATTTTGAATCTGTCGTATTCTCAGTCGATCCTGTGAATCCTCCAGATTTAATCGGATATCGTCTGCTTTCACAAGAAAATTGCTTGTCAACACATACAACGTTTCAAAATACAATGCATTTAAATACAGTGCACTCTTATCGTCCTTTTCAAAATATCTTGTCAAAATACGGTCCAGCAATCTGCGAAGATTACTATATGCATGATTACAGTCTGCAACTGTATTACACCAAAACAATAGTTGCATCGAACCCATATATTCAGCCAGTAAATGAAAATCTATCTCAAACCTTGCCCCCAGAAGTTCTTCGTTTCCAATTACTGTATGTCGTTTATTTGCATTTATAAGAACAATGTCTCCGCTTTGCATTTTATATGTTTTGTCATCAATCTTGATATCCAGATTTCCACGAAGTACATAGAACATTTCCGGATTCTGATGATAATGTGTTGCTGTTTCTGCATTTGCAATAAAATAAAACTGCATTAATTTTCTTGTCGTATCCATCTTTCATCCCTCCTAGTGATTCTATGTATCATTATATTATTTTAGTTGTTTACACTCTATGTGAGATTTTGTTCAATCTATCCTTATAAATATCCTTTTTTAATTTTTCTTTGTAGCATTAGAACAATTTTTATATGTTCTTTTTTGTCCACTTGTATTGTGTACAACAAAAGTTATCCAATGATATTTGAAAGCAGGAATGACACTTCACCCCTGCTTTTACTAATACAATATTTATTCTTTTTTTCAATTTTCTTTGTTTTTTTTGAAACAGCTCATCTTTCTATTTTCTCTAGTTTGCTTTTTCTTAATTATTTAGTTTGATAATTAATTTTTATATTCAATTTCACATGTTTCTTTTCTTTTTTTCATCAATTTTTCTTTTTTTTCTTCAAAAATATATTTTTTTATATAGGTTTTTTTCTTTTTCTTTTATTAAAATATACCTAACAAAAAAGCACAGGAGGTTTTTAATATGTTTGATTCTTATTTAATTCGAGAAGACAGTCTTGAAAATACTGTCGAAGACGGAAAAATAACCGGTTTTAAATTTGCAGTACGTATTGCTGATTATCGTGGCTGTTTTCTCTCACTTCACAATGGATACTATATCGAATGCGATGATGTAGTTTATCCGAGAGAATTACAAAAATTTGAAATTAACGGCAAGGCTCCACGAGATTTTAATGAAATAAAAACTTGTGTCTGGGAGCACTGGAACTATGATGATGAAGCTTATGTTTATGTTACAAAAGAGGGTGGCCTTACTCCCGGCAAACATATCATTAAATTGCAACAGTCAATCCTTTCTCAATATGGCTACATGCCATGGGATGAAGAGTGGCTTAAAAACCCGCCCGTACCGGGAAACGGTGCCGGTTCTGGAAAAACTGCATCTATCTGTTCTTTCACATTAGAATTACAGGAAGGAGACAACTAATATGAGTATTAAACGCGGTGTATCTTTATACAGCTATCAACAGACACAGTTTTTTAAACAAATGGATTGGAAAGATATGATTCGTGAAATCCGTGATAATTTACATACTGACGGTGTAGAAATTATTGATGAAGCTACTATTCGTGACTATCCATTTCCATCTGAACAATTTATTTTTGATTGGAATAATTATATTGCACGCTATGAAATGACCCCTGTCACTATGGATATTTATTTAGATGTACATCAATTCCGTGACCATATTATGAATCATCGTGAAGCTGCAGAACGTCTAAAAAATGATATTAAACTTGCTGCTCGACTTGGTTTTCAAAATGTACGTCCTCTTTGTCTTGTTCCAATTGATGTCATTGAAATGGCTCTGGATACTGCTGAAAAATATAACGTCCGGATTGGCAAAGAGATTCACGCTCCGCTTCCAATCCGTCCGGGTGCAAGAAAACAACCTACAAGCGGTATGGCTGCTGCACTTGACTTCCGTATGTCAGAACAGATCATTGATCTTGCACAACGTACCGGAAGTAAACACGTAGGACTTGTTCCTGATTTTGGAATCTTCCAGCATTCTCCTTCTCAGGTAGCAATTGATTATGTAAAACGTCATGCTACAATCCCTGAAGCTGTTGACTTTATTCTTGCAAACAGCAAAGACCATGATTTAGATGATATGATAGCTCTTGTAAATGAAAAATACCCTGGACATGGTATTGACGGTTCTAATCTTGAACGTATGGCACTTCATGAGGCTTCCGCAGATCCAAATGACCTCATAGAAATTCTTCCATACATCATGAGCATTCATGGAAAATTCTATAACATGACAGAAATACCAGGAAAACCGGGATGCTATGAAGATTTAGCTATTGATTATAAAACACCGATCCGTATTCTTAAAGAACATGGATTCGATGGTTATATTGATTCTGAATATGAAGGACAAAGAGATCAACAGGATCGTGGCCTGGAGTATCTGCCTAATGAAGTAGAGCAAGTGAGAAGACATCATGAAATGATGACCCGTTTGATTGGCGAATAAGTAAAAAGCTCCTGACAGTATGTACGTTTTTCATAACTGTCAGGAGTTTTTTTGTTGATTTTTTATTATTTTTTCTATACTCAAACAATTTATTTATCTTTGTAATTACTTTTTTCTTAATTTTTGCTTTATTTTATTCATATTTTCATATTTCATTTATTGACCTTTTCCTCTTTGTTTTTTATAATAAATTTAACCATAAAATACAAAAATATATTTTCATCATTTAATACATTATTCTTTTTAGGAGAAATTTATTATGTTATCCGCAAACCATCTGGATTATATGATTACTGATCTGGCTTTATATCGTTTCTATACATCCACAACTATCTGTCTCCCAGACTTTGGCATTATCTGTCCCTTGAAAAATAATCTTGAAGTTCAATACCACGATATCAACGATGCTAATACTTTACACAGCTTACAGCTTCATCCTCATGACTTTTTTGTTTTTCAAACTGGATTGCCCGTCACTTTGATTCCAGATGATATGTGCATATATCTAATGATACGACTTAACCCTGCTTTTTTATTGAATCTTTTTTCGGCCGACCGCTTTTCTTCTCTTCCGGTCTGTCACCTTGCTTCACAATTTTGGGCTGAAACTCTTTACGCTATTTTAAATATGTCGCATTTATATGTCACAAATAAAGAAAAAAATGAATTTCAGATCATCAGCAATTTATACAATACATTGGATTCATTTTTTCCTCCTGTTGTTCCTTTGAAAAAAAGCTCTCAACTTCGGCATTCTGAAAAACGAAAAGAATTGATTCTTTCTTATATAGAAAATCATATACAGGATACCTTTAGACAAAATAAAACAGCCCGGGTGCTTGGACTTACTCCGCAATATCTTTCTGCCTGGTTTCAAAAAAATTTTAACTGCACTTTTTCAGATTATATCCTTAATAAAAAAATAGAAGCAATCAAGCTTTGGTTGCGTTATACTTCAATATCTGAAATAGAAATAGCCGAGCAATTTCATTTTAAAAGTGTAGATATCTTACAAAATGCAATGTTTCAGCAATGTGGATTGTCTCTTTTCCAATATCGGGAAACCTTTCAAAAGAAGGAGACTCTATCCCTGCCAGATTCTGGAAATAAGCTTCCTCTGTCTCCCTACTATGATGAACTCCTTTCCACCAATCTGACACATACACCTTCTTCTACTGACATTTTTCCTGTAGAAGAAGATATTCACAAGATTTCTCATAAATCTGTAAGATATTGTCCTAATTCTTGGAAATATCTTTTAAATATGGGATATGCTTACCAATTTAATGATAATCGAATGCAGATACAATTAAGAAAATTTCAAAAAGAGGTACATTTTAAATATGGTCGGATTTGTAGATTATTGGACCTGACAACTCTTCATAGTATCAACCATACTACCCGTTATGGTTTTGAAAATATTTTTCTATTACTTGATGATATGCTTCAGCTTGATTTAATACCTTTTATTGAACTTGGATATAAACATGCAAAAATTCATTTTCAATTTCATGAAACACAAATTTTAACTATGGACGAAGAAGTTTGTTCCTATTATGATAAACTAATTCAGATTTTACCTGATTTTCTTCGTGCATGCTGTAATCGCTATGGAATTGAAACTGTAAAATTATGGGAATTTTCTGTATACTACGATTTCATCGAAGAATATGAACATTTGTCAACTATTACATTTCGACAGTATATGGACTATTATCAGACGATACGCTCTTTAATCAAAAGTCTTGTTCCTGAGGCCAAAATCGGAGGTGCTGATTTCAACATTTTTTTACCTTTTGAATTATGGGAAGATAAATTTCGCACTCTGCAAGATTCACAGATTACTATGGATTTTATCACAATCAATGCCTATGGAGGAGTTATGACAGATTCTGAGATACATCTATCTCTGGATTCTGATTATATGTCCAATAAAATAAAAGAAGCAACTAAATTAATCAACAGCTATTATCCTTCCATACCTGTGCTCATCACTGAATTTAGTTTTTGTTATACTTCAAGGAACTATTTAAATGATATGATATTTTCAAGTTGCTTTCTTGCCTCTTTTCTAATTGAAAATATGCATTTGGTAAAAGGAATGGGCTATTTTACAATGTCCGATTTAAGTGTTTCCTATTCTGATTCCTGGAATTTATTTTTTGGTGGAAATGGATTATTCAATTACATAGGGATTCCAAAACCTACTTACCATATTTATAAATTTTTCAGAGAACTCGGAACCCAAATTATCGGTCATAGCTCTGATTATTTGATTACTACTGATTCCAATTATCATTTTCAGGCACTTTTTATCAATTATGTTCACATTAACGAAGAAGCTGCTTATGATATACATAACAAAAAACTTTTGGATACTCCTGAGCAATTATTTGCACATACAACGCCACAAACTTTACATATTCAAATTGAACAGGCTGTTCCAGGCACTTATCTTTTTAAAACCTATACTGTAAATGCATTTAATGGAAACATTTTATCATACTGGGCTAAGTGCAGCTCTATTACGCACCTTTCAAAACAAGATTATGAAACCTTTGAGCAGTTAGCACAACCAGGCATAAATCTGTATACAAAAAATGTATCCTCTGATGAACTTCTTGATTTCACTGTTCATCTAGAACCATCAGAAGTAAAACTTATTTTAATCGACTATATTGAAAATTAATGAAAGGACTGTATTTATGAACGAAAAAGCTGAACTTCCTCTTACCAGTCTCATGCAATACAGTGTTGAGACTCCAATTAATTTTTGTCATACAACATATGACATTCTCTGTATTTTATCCGGAAGTGTAAAAATCTCTCTGGAACGCCACGAAGAACGCATTTATAATCATCACGATGTTTTAATCATTCATCCGAATCAATATGCAACATTTTCTTCAAATGAGAAAAATGAAATACTTCATATGCGTCTTCTGCCTTCCTTCATTGAAAAATACTTAGGTATGGATTCTATTCTTTTCTGTGATTCATCTTTAGAGCCAAACCGAAGTTATCTTGCTGTGCGCCGTCTGCTAAGCAATATTTCCTGGCGTTACAACACCGATGGACCCGTTTATAACCTTGCAATCTACAGTCTTTTATTTGAATTGCTGGATTTATTAAATCAAGAATATACATTAAAACTTCCGCTTTCTATTGAATATAAAAATGAAAGGCAAAAAGAGCGCTCTTTTGAAATTTTAGATTATATCAGACAAAATTATAATCAGCCGATTACACTGACCACGCTTGCCGAACATTTGCATTTATCGGTCCAGTATTTATCAAAAATATTCAAAGACTGCTTCAACATAAAATTTAATGAATATGTAAATCAGCTCCGTATTCAATATGCGGAACACGATCTTTGTTATTCTGATAAATCTGTAACAGAGATTGCATTAAATCATGGATTTACAAATGTTGCTACATTTAATAAATACTTCCGTACAATACATGGATGTACTCCAAAAGAATATCGTCAAAATTCCAAAACTACATTTTCCTCTGATCAGGAAACTCCGCAACTAAATGAGCGAAATGTATACTTAAGTACTGACGTGACTAAAGAAACACGGCACATTACTGTCGATTGTTCAGAAACAGCTGCTTTTTCGCAAAATCTATGTTCCATGATAAATCTTGGTTTTGCAAAAAATCTACTTTCCGTTTCTTTTCAAAAACAATTGACACAAACTGTCCATGAACTTCCTTTAAAGTATGTCCGAATAGAAGGACTTATTAGCAATGCGATGATTCCAAGACTTTCTGAACAGGACAGCTTTTATTTTGCTTCTATCGAAACAGTATTAAATTTATTGTATCAGCTACACTTAATTCCTTTTATTGAACTCGGGAAAAACTCATATAATTATTTACAGAATAATACTGATCAGTGGATTTTTCGTGGATATAGTACAAATTCCAAATTCCACTTACTTTTAGAAGCATTCTTAAAATATGTAACCAGCCACTATGATGCTTCCTGGTATAACCAATGGGTCTTTGAGCTTTGGAATCCGCCTGCTGAATCTCTTGACATTTATATGAAAGGATATCAAAGTATTCATAAATTAATACAGACTTATATCCCTTCCGCCAAATTTGGTGGCCCCGGACACAATACAGGTATGCCTTCCACTAATTTTCTCGATTACCTGGAACTATTTTCAAAAAATCAGATTATTCCGGATTTTATTTCTGTTCATATATTTACGGCACAATATTTATTACAAGATCAGAAGCAAAAATTAGTCCGCCTTTTAGACCCTAATATCTTTTCTATTCAAGTTTCTTGGATGAAACGAAAGATAACGCAATTTTTCGGACAGGATATTCCTTTATATATTACAGAATATAATTCTTCTTTAATTCCGGGAAGCTACATTAATAATTCATGTTATCAGGCTGCCTTTCTTTGCCATAATTTGCTTGCAATACATGAACAAATTCCTTTATCCGGTTACTGGATGCTGACAGATACACTTTCAAATATTGAAAGTCCTAAATCTTATCAGATAAATGGGATTGGATTGATTACGGCATCCAGAATTAGAACTCCTGGATATTTTGCGCTTCGTCTTCTCAGTAAATTGGGTGGGCGATTGATAGAGCAAGGCGATAATTACTGCATTACACAGACAAGTGAAAACTCTTACCAGGTTATTGCCTGGCATTGTGTTCCATTTTCCAGCTCTGCATTTTTAAGTAATGCTGAAGAGCACTCTCTACGCAAAATGTATAAGCACTATGAACATATGCCTCCGCTTCAGATGATATTTCATCTAAATAATATCTCATCCGGTACTTATCGAATCAAACGTTCTCTGCTTGATCGTTTTCATGGAAGTTATCTGGATATTCAACTTGGTGAACTGGTAAATGGAAATATCGATGAAGAAACTTTCTTATATGAAAAGCTCTCTCCTTTCCCAGAAGATATGAATTATCTGTCATCTGCCTGTATTCCTGAAGAACGTGTTCTTTATATGCAAGTGAAAGACAGACTGACTGTTACATCTCCCATCCATCCGCACAATGTATGTCTATGGGAAATTACCAATCAATACTGATAAGTGTCTTCAAAAAACAAGACCAGATACGCAAAAATTGTATCTGGTCTCATTTTTATTGTTGAATCAAGTAATTGAAGGTTGTCTTTATTATTTTATCTCTTTCTAAATTTACCAACTTTTGTTAATCTGTTTGGAAGTTTTGGTAACTTACCTGTTGTTTGTACAATTGCATCTTCTTCACAAACTTCCATACATTTACCACATTTTGTACAATCAAAATCATCGATCATATGGATATATTTTGCTTTTCCTTCGATGCAGTCTTTTGGACATACATCCATACATTCTCCACATCCATTACAAAGTGATGGATCAATATAAATATTAACGAAAGATGTACATGCCCCTGCCGGACAGTTTTTCTTCTTGATATGTTCTTCATATTCTTTTGCAAACAATTCAGTTGCACTTAAAGCAGCTTTCGCTGATACCTGTCCCATAGAACATGGTGTAGAATAGCACATTGCCTCACCGATTTCTTTTGTCAGATCGATAAATTCTGCTTTTCCTCTTCCTTCTGTGATTTCTTTTTGCATGTGATCTAACTGAATCAGACCTTCACGACAGAATACACATTTTCCACAACTTGTTTTTCTGGATGCGAAAAGTTCTTTCTGACATTCCTGTACAATACAATCTTTGCTTGTCAATACACGAATAACTCCGTTTGTGATTCCTGCCTCACCGACTGTCAACTCTGCTGCTTCCGGTGTATGATACTCATATCCAAAGTATAACGCCTTTACATCATCCTTATCAATCAGTTCTGCAATTTTTTTATCTACTGCAACTTTCTGAAGTTCAGCACCATTTACAGATACATATACACCATCTTCATAACATCCGTCAAATAAATCGGCAAGATTCTTCACTGTAACGATATGAAGGACTGCGCTTCCTTTTACTGCACGGACATTGACGATACCACTTACCAGTTCTACGCCATATTTCTCTGCTGTCTCTTTCAGACTTTCCAGAAGTTCTATTTCTGTTTCCGGAATCTGTAAGGATTTTTTCTCAGTTTCCAGCGCGTAAGCAGCAATGGAAATTCCTTCCATTACCTGCTCCGGCTGCTCTTTTAATACTGCCAGTAATGCATGGTCTGTATCAGCATTATTCAATGCTGCAACCACACCGAGTTCTTTCTGTTCTTCTGCACTTTCTTCTTTTGCTGCCATCAGGCGGTCGAACAGTGGCTGTGCACACAAACCATATTCAGAAAGATTTGCTTCCTGGACTTTATTCAGGACATCCTGACTGCTTCCGTTTTTTGCGTTTTCCAATGCACTCATCTTATTCAGCCTCCTTATTTTCTACAAAATCGCCCCAAAGACTTGGTCTTGAAATTTCCAGACGTAAATCACACTGGAGACATCTTCCTGCCTCTGCACAAATATCTGCATCACAGATACCATGGTCGAACAAATTGAAGTTGTCACTTCGGCTCTCTGCCGGGTCAACCTGTGTATGTTTTCTTTCTTCATAACCGAATCCAGGACACTGACCGATATATGCTTCTTTTTTCTGCTCAGGAGCAAGTACTTCGGAAATGTCTCCATCTCCTCCGAGATATTTATCAATCTGAGAAGCTGCTTCTCTTCCTGATTCGATTGCCATGATAACAGATTTTGTACCATAAATTACATCTCCTGCAGCGAAGATTCCTTCTACAGAAGTTGTCTTATCATTTTCAATATCTTTTACGGCAATGCTGTTTGCTCTTCCAAGCTCCAGACCAGCTTCTTCTGTGATGTCAGGTCTCTGACCAACTGCAAATATAACTGTATCTGCATCGATATGATGCTCTGAACCTTCTTCTTTTTCGATGATTGCACGGCGGTTTTCATCAAATGTAAATGATTTTACATTCATAAAATCAACGCCTGTCACATGATCTGTTCCTGTGATTCTCTCGAAAGTCTGTGCAGGATGTACAAAGATTCCTTCTTCTTTTGCCTGTTCGATTTCTTCATCATCGGCTGTCATGACTTCTCTTGCTTCCAGACATGCCAGATGAATCTCCTCTGCTCCGAGACGTTTTGCAGATCTTGCACAGTCAAATGCAACGTTTCCACCACCGAGAACGATGACACGTTTGCCCATGCCTGTTTCTTTTCCCATACTGCAGTTACGTAAGAAATCTGCATTTAAAATTACTCCGTCAAGATCGCTTCCTTCCATTGGAAGGCGCACACCTTTGTGTCCACCGATTGTCATAAGTACTGCATCATATTCTTTGAGTAAATCAACCGGTTTTTCAACTTTTGCATTTACTTCAATCTTAACACCCTGATCTTCGATTACTTTTGCCTCTTCCGCAATGATTTCTCTTGGAAGACGATATGCAGGAATTCCATAAGCCATCATACCACCAACTGTCGGAAGTGCTTCTTTCAATGTGACATCATGTCCCTGTTTTCTCAGGTAATATGCTGCTGTCAGACCTGCAGGACCTGCTCCTACAACGCATACTTTCTTTCCTGTATCTGCAAGCTGTTTTCCTTTTCCTTTCCAGTAAGCACCTGTATCATGCTCTGCTGCATAACGTTTGATATCACGGATTGCCATCGGATCGCTGACTTCTTTTCTCTTACACTGTAATTCACATACGTGACTACAGATATAACCTAATGCTTTCGGGAATGGAACTTTCTCACGAATAACTGCTGCAGCTTCATCATATTCTCCGTTTTTCACGTGTCTGATGTAACGAGGGATATCTGTATGTGCAGGACATGCATGACGACATGGCACGACTGCATCCTCTTTCTTCACCTCAGAATTCATCAGTTTGTCACGAATTGTACCTGTCGGACAGACTTCAACGCAAGCCTGGCAGAAACGACAGTCTGCATCTTTCAACAGCTTGTTATGTACAGTTCCTACATATGTTTCCATATCTTTTTTCTGATACTGAAGTACTTTTACTCCACGCAATTCGTTACATGCACGTACACAACGGCCGCAAAGTACACAACGATTCATATCATGAATGATCAATGGATTTTCTTCATTCTGTTTGAAACCTTTTGTACGTAATTTCAAACGACCTGTCTTTGGTCCGATATACTGAATTAACATCTGTAATTCACAGTTACCATATTTTGGACATGTTGTACAATCTTCCGGATGTCCTGCAAGGAGCAATTCCAAAGCCAGCATACGAAGCTGCTCCAGTTTATCACTCTTTGTTGTGATATTCATTCCGTCTTTTGCTTTCAATGTACAAGAAGTTGTTACTCCTTCCTGTCCTTCTACTTCTACTACGCACATACGACATGAACCAAGTGGGCTCAAATCTTTATGATGACACAGATGTGGGATATAAATGCCTGCATCCAGTGCACAATCCAACACATTTTTACCTTCTGGGACTTCAATCTTTTTCCCATCAATTGTAATAATTGCCATAACTTCCTCCTTTATTTTCTCTTATTCTTTCCTCTTTATTTCACGCTGCCGAATTCATCTGAATCCGGCAGAATCTTAGCTATTGCTTTAGAATAACAATCTTACACAACCATACATTCCGGCATCATTTCCAAGTGTTGCAAGCGAAATACCTGTTCCACGACATGCATGAAATGCTTTCTCTTCAAATTTCTTCTGGATTCCCTGAATCAGAATATCTCCGGCTCTTGATACACCACCGCCGATAACGAAGATTTCAGGATCTGCTACTGCAGCCACATTTGCCAGAGCTGTTCCAAGCATTGTGCAAAGTACGTCAACCAGTTCCAATGCTACTTCATCATTCTCTTTTGCGACATCAAAAATATCTTTTGCTGTCAAAGGATCAAATGTTGTTAATTTTGTAGCACGTGTCTCTGTTGCAAGTTTTTTCTTCGCCATACGGACAATTCCGGTTGCAGATGCATACTGCTCCAGACATCCCTTATTTCCACATCCGCAAGTATCTGTCTCATCATCATTCATATGAATATGTCCAAGTTCTCCGCCGGCTCCATGAGAACCTGCAATAATCTTACCATCCACGATGATTCCACCGCCAACACCGGTTCCGAGTGTCACCATAATGACATTCTGATGGCCTTTTCCACCGCCCTGCCACATCTCACCAAGGGCTGCTACATTTGCATCATTTCCTGCTTTTACAAGGAGACCTGTCTTCTCATTTAAAGCCTTTTCTACATTGATGACATCCCATCCAAGATTAACACATTTATGAACTGTTCCTTCACTGTCAACCGGTCCCGGAACTCCAAGTCCGATTCCCTGAACATCCTCTTTTGTGATTTCCTTTTCTTTCATCTTATCTAACACAGCTGCTGCAACATCATCTAGAATTGCTGCGCCATGATTTTCTGTATTTGTCTTAATTTCCCATTTTTCTAAAATTGTTCCGTTCATATCAAAAAGACCAATCTTACATGTTGTTCCTCCGATATCAACACCAAATCCATATTTTTTCATCTTTACTTATTCTCCTTTTTTTTCATCATAACCACTGCTGCGATTACTCCGAAAATCAACATTCCGAAAAATGCAATCACAAACTGATTGTTTGCTGTATTTTCACCTAATGTGAATTTTGCGGTATTTCCCATAAAAATCGGTGCTATCAATCCGCCGATTCCCCCGAAGATTGAAAATACTCCGCCTGCCTTTGCTACCGCTTCCTGCTCAACAGAAATTGAAAGCAGATAAGCTCCGATTGCCATAAAACAACTTAATGACACTCCGCAAAGAGCACTTAAAATCAATACTCCCACCATTCCATGTACTGTCAGTACCATTCCATATCCGACTGCTGCAGTCAGAATTGAAAATGGCAGTGTAAAATTCTTTAGTTTTGCAGATATTTTTGAAAAACACATTCCTGTCACAAGTGCAAACGCCGCATTCACAGATGTCACCATACCTGCCAGCCCCGGATTGTTTGAAATATTCTCTGCAATATAAATTCCTATATTTGTACTATAGGCATTGATAAATAATGTATGTACAAAGGATGCAAATGAAATCAGATAAATTATTTTATTTAATTTCATATCCGATGCTTTTTCTGTTTTTATTGGTGGAGTCTCTACCAAAAGCATCTGCACACCAGCCATTGCAATGAATGGAATCAGATACACCAGATAATAATTACGATAACTCCAGCCTGCCAGCATTCCTCCCAGCATGCTTCCTACCATTGTTCCGATTCCCATTCCAACAACATGAAGACCCATATAACCGGCTCGTTCCTCTTCCGGTATTAATTCAGCAGCGATTGCCGTATTCATCGGTCCCGTAATTCCAAATCCAAAACCAATTAGTATTCTCGACAAAACAAGAATCCAAAAGTTTTCTGAAAAAAATGGCATGATGCCACAAATACCTATAATAAGAAGTCCACTCAACACAATTTTCTTTTTGCTGATTTTTGTTGTCAGCCAGCCAATCATAAGTGAACCAACCATAATAAGAAGATATTGTATTGTTTGTAAAAGCTGGATTACACTTGTGCCGTATTGTTGATACTTTTCATTAATCACTCCTAGTACCGGAGAGATACCTACTATGTTTAATCCAAATGCAAATGCCGTAAAAAATATGCTTACTGCTACTTTTTTCTTATTTACTGGTTTTGTTTTTTCTAGCATGGCTGTAATACATCCCAATGTTCAGCGAGCTTTCCGTCTTCCAAACGGTAGATATCCACAACACGGCATCTTGTGTTTCCTTGCTGATCAACATTTTTTAAATATACGGCAACCATATCTTTTTCTGCAATCATCATTTTAATATTCAGGCAGAATTCTGGATGTTCTACAAATTTCTCTGCAAAGGCTTCTTTTAATGCTTCTCTGCCCTGGCCAACTCCCGGATTGTGCTGAATGTAGTCTTCTCTTACGTATTTATCTGCTGATTCGATAATATGCTCATTAAAAAATTCCTGATAAAATTTCTGAATCACGTCCTTGTTTTTCTGTTCCATGATTTTATTCCTGCACTTTCTAATGTCTTATTTTATAATCTTAAAGTAATCTGGTTTTCTTTCAATTGGTCCCGGGAATCCATCTGCAGGATATCCAAGGATACAAGAACCCACTCCAATATATTCACCTTCGTAACCAGCTTCTTTTAACAGTTCTTTTCCAAGATCTGTCTCAAATGTCTCACGGATACGATTGATCCATCTGGATCCGAGGCCGAGTGCATATGCCGCATTGAACATATTTCCAAGGCAAAGGCTTCCATCTTCTACCGGATTGCCGACACCTTTTTCTGCCAGTACAAGAATAATGGTTGGTGCTCCGTAAAATACATCGACACCTTCCGGTGCTCCCGCAATCTCTGCATTTAATTTACAAAGCTTCTTGATCCATTCTTTATTCTGTACTGCAATAAAAATCGGAGACTGTTTATTACCACCAGAAGGAGCATTCATTCCAGCCTTCAATACAGTCATCAGTTCTTCATCTGTAATCTGGTCTGGTTTATAATTTTTTACACTTCTACGATTCAGAATGTCTGTTACTGTTTCTTTCATTTGAATTCCTCCAATATTATCCTTTTATCCCAGATGAGCAGAAGCTATATTACCTGCTTCTGCTCATCTTCTATTCTGTCATTATTTGTTTGCGGTTACTTAGGAATTAGTCTTCATCTTCAACATACTCCGCAGCACTCATACCAGCGATACGTCCTGTATTAACAGCAAATCCCATAGAGTTTCCTGGAAGTAAGAACATATAACTGTCATCATAAATGTTGCAAGCATCTGCTCCTGCTGCATACAATCCTGGAACTGGCTCGAAGTCTTTATCACAAGCTTCGCAATTCTCATTGATACGGATTCCACCAACTGTTCCATATCCGCCTGGACGGATTCTTGCACCATAGAACGGAGCCTTTGTGATTGGTCTTAAATATCTCTTATCTTTGAAGAATTCTTCATCTACGCTGTCGCAGAAATCATTATATTCTTCTACTGTATCTACAAGATTATCTACATCGATTCCTGCCATTTCTGCAAGTTCTTCGATTGTATCTGCGATAAACAGACCTTCATTTCCGTTCTCCTGTGCCATCTTGATTGCATCTGCGAAATCTGATACATCTGGATCAGGACGAACCATAGATACGTTATCCACACCATTTCTCATGTAATATTTTGCAATTGATGAATCTACAATACTGATGCAGACTCTACCTTTCTGATGTGAACACACATTTGAGAGGAATGTCGTATTCTGCATATGATCTTCGTTCATAACACGTTTACCCTGCAAATTAACAAGTAAGTTTGGCTGTCCCATAATGTTTCCAACACTTCCTGGAAGGTTATCTATACCTTCAATTGCAGCTGCCTGCTCAATTCTTACCGGAAGGTGATCAGCCCCTGCTTCCCATGCCATGCGAAGTCCGTCTCCCATCATTCCAGGAATAGCAAAGTTGAACATATCTACACCATGTTTGTAACCTGTCTCTTTTTCAATAAATTCTTTGTTGCATCCTGCTCCACCTGTACAAATAATTGCGGCTTTACAAGCAACTTCAATTTCTTTACCATCTTTATCTGTTGCAAGAACACCTGCAACTTTTCCGTCTTTCATAATAATCTTTTTAGCAGGTGTCTCAAGAAGTACCTTTACTCCTAATTCCTGAGCTCTTGCATACAAAGCTTTGTTCATGAATGATGCGGCTCTAGGTCCGATTCCCTGATCTGTTTTAACGATATGCCATGTTGGCTCTGATTTTGGGAAGTAACGATAAGCACCTTCGAATTCAACACCCATATCTTCCAGCCATTCAATTGTCTCTGCTGACTGTTCGAAGTAACGTTTTACAAGTCTTGCATCTACATTGTAATGAGTATATTCCATAAACATGTTAAATGCTTTTTCTACTGTTACATCTTCCATCTGCTGTTTCTGATATTTTGTTCCGATACCAAGTGGTCCCATTCCCATGTTAGCTGCTCCACCAACTGCTGCTGCTTTCTCAAGAACGATAACTTCAGCTCCGTCTTCTGCTGCCTGAACAGCTGCTGATAATCCTGATGGACCTCCTGCAATTACTACTACTTGTGTTTCATAATCTGCCATGTTTTTTCCCTCACTTTTATGATTTATTTCTCTTTGATTTATTTTTATTTTAGTTTGTTTTCGTATCATCATATACTGCTTTTTATACCAAAAAACATTATTTTTTTGTCTTTACTTCTATCAAAAAAATTACAGAGAGCAAAAAAGAAGATACTTTTTTTGCTCTCTGTATAGTATTATGCTTCAAATGCGATTGCTTTTCCTGTTTTTGCTGACTCACGTACTGCATCCATCACGCACAGCACACGTCTAACCTGTTCTGGTTTTATAATAACTTCTTCCTCTTTGTTAAATGCTTTCACAAAATGTTCAAAGTAATTTCTGTGATTTACATCAACCTCCGGCAATGCTTCTTCTTGAAGCAGTCCAGGTGCTGCCGGGCCAAAGCTTCTTGTAGGACCGGCTGCTGTCATTGTAATTTTACCAGGTACATTTTCAAGCAAGTGTGCAGTACGGACAATCTTACCTTCTCCATTAAATCCATCGATGATAGCAGATCCTTTATTACCACCGATAAACCATGCACGCTTTGGTGTCAGATAATATGTTCCCAGTTCAATCTCTGCTGTTACACCATTTTTGAATTTCATAATGATATTAAAGTAATCATCTACATTTTCATTGATAACATTTCTTACATCTGCATAAAGGGATACGATTTCAGATTTTATCATATCAAGCATCTGGTCAATCAAATGAACACCCCAATCATAAAGCATTCCTCCACCCATCTCTGGGTATACATGCCAGTCATGCATATTTCCATTAAAACCATAAAGCTGAGATTTAATCACATACATATCTCCTACCATGTTTTTGTCATATACTTCTTTCATGATACGATAATCTTTATCCCATCTTCTCTGCTGATGAACAGTGAATAATACACCATTGTCTTTGCATGCAGCTACCATTTCATCAAAAAGTGCAACACTCATTGCTGCCGGTTTCTCACAGATTACATTTTTCTTAGCCGCCGCAGCTTTTTTCACCATTTCTGGATGGCTTGGGTTTGGAGTAGATACCATAACTGTATTAATATCTGCTTTTTCAAGCATTTCTTCAATGCTGTTATATGTTTCAACGCCTTCTGGTGCATCCTTCAGCTGTTCTGGGTTTGTATCTGCTACTGCTACAAGTTTAATCTCACTATCATCAAATGTACTCATCATATCAGCATCGCAATGTCCCATAAATCCAAATCCAACAATACCTAATTTAACTGTTTCCATCATTTATCCCTCCGATTTTTATCTTTTTATTATCAATATCCTTAACGACCAAGATTCAGACAAGGGTTTTCCCTCCTCCGAATCTTAAATCTAGCCTTTTTTATCCTTCAATTGCTCTTCTCATAGCTTCCTGATGACGACGTACCTGTTCGATACTATCAACACCAACATCTCTCAAATGCTCTCCACCTTCGTACTCTGAACTTAAATATCCTTTATATCCAGCTTTCTTAAATGCCTCGATTACTTCAGGAATTGCAACTGCTGTTTCCACATAATCTTCGTGAACATTATAGAATTTTGCATGTGTATGATAAATGTAA
Source organism: Mediterraneibacter sp. NSJ-151 (assembly GCF_022487435.1). Classification (NCBI taxonomy): domain Bacteria; kingdom Bacillati; phylum Bacillota; class Clostridia; order Lachnospirales; family Lachnospiraceae; genus Mediterraneibacter; species Mediterraneibacter sp. NSJ-151. Next base: position 260,398 of record NZ_JAKVPP010000002.1, read on the forward strand.
TCAATATTATCGATAATATCCTGTGGCTCAGACCAAGAATATGTAAACGATGCATTTCCATACCAGCGGTCTGCATCATTTCCACCAGCTGCTTCGATAGCATCCATCATTTCTTTCATTCCGTTTGCCATACGATATTCCATATTTGCTTTTCCAAGGTTCAGATCATATTTAATCTTTGTAAATCCTTTTGCAACACGCTGTGCATAAGCATCATCCACAATCTTAATGCATTCTTCTGATGCACCCATTCTTCTTGCTTTATCTCTTACAACATCTGGGATGTTCTTGCAGAAGATTCCCATATCAGGCATAAATCCGAAGAATTTTGTTCCTGTACGCTTAATCATTTCCATATATCCGTCAGCCCATCCTGAGTTCAAAGAAAATGGTGCATGTACTTCAAGACAGATTTTTACATTTTTTTCTTCTGCATACTCTAAACTTCCTTCGATAACATCCATCGGTGTAGAAACCAATGTACGAAGTGTAGGAAATCCCATCATAGAAGCGAGACGGATATCTCTCTTCATCATATTAATCTGCTCTCCAAGACTTAATGTACGATTGTCATAAATTTTGTTTTCCAAAAATGCATCATAGCATGATGGCTCAAGACCATATTTTTTAAGCCAGCCAAACCACTGTGCTCTGAATTCTTCTGTTTCAATCGGCAATGGGAATCTGCGGATCATCTGTTCAGCAAGAAGCTCTACACCTGTTGCTCCTGTTTTTGCTGTTTCTCTAAGGCACCCCTCAAGATCCAATTTTCCATCATAATATTCATCCTGATAACTATACAGGGAAACACTTCTTTTAATATCATAACTCATCTTCAAGTTCCTCCTACTCAATCACGAAATCTGCGTCACAATCTGCTTCAATCTGAAATGGCATATATGACGGTGCAATAATCTGTCTTGCATGAATGTGATGATTTCCTTTTGCAAGTCCACCTTCTTTAATCACAGATACTGTTGCATAGTCGCCAAATTCCCAACGATAATCTGAATCTACAACTGTACGCATTTCTTCCAATGTAAATGTTTCTCCGTTTACTGTGAAACGAATGTCTTCTCTTTTAACATCCTCTCCGTCTACATTGATCTGGATATCACGAACGATTGACAATGTAATTCCACGATAATACTGTGCTTTGAACTGGAACTGGTAACCTGTTACCTTTCCGTTTTCTTCTATATTTTTAAATCCAGCCGGATTATAAATCTGTCTGCCAGCCATTTTTAACTCCTCGCTTTCCTAACTTATAGCTGAGATGCCAATATCTCTTGAAAGATACCGGTATTCTCAATATTCATCTTAGTCAAAGAATACTTCTTTTCCTGTTTCTGCTGATTTGTAAATTCCTTCGAGAATCTGTGTTACAACAAATGCCTGCTCTGGTTTTACAAGCGGATCTGTATCATTGATAATTGCATTGAGCCACTGCTCCTGCTCACGAACTGCCTCTGCTGCTGCTCCGCCTTCAAAGAAATCAACAACACCTGCAGGTGAGATTGTTTTTTCCATTAACTGATTATGCTCTACTGTGTTGTAGATCAGTTCATCCTGTGGGTAGCTTCCGCCGTGATGGATTTCAGCACCTGCTTTTGTTCCACAAAGTGTTGTAGAAGCTTCCATAGATTTCAGTATATTCAGTGCCCAAGATGCTTCCAGATAAATTGTTGCACCATTTTTCATTTTCACAAGACCGAATGCAGAGTCTTCTACTTCAAATGTCTTAGGATCCCATGGTCCGAATACATTTCCTTCAGGACCATCTTCCTGACGTCCAAGCTTGTAGAATACCTGTCCTGATACTGATTTTGGCTCATAGTTATTCATCATCCACAGTGTGATATCAAGTGCATGTGTTCCGATATCGATTAAAGGACCGCCGCCTTGAAGGGCTTTATTAGGGAATACGCCCCAAGTAGGAACAGCTCTTCTTCTAAGTGCATGTGCTTTTGCAAAATAGATTTCTCCAAGTTCTCCAGCCTCGCAAGATGCATGCAATGTCTGAGTGTCATCACGCAGACGGTTCTGATAACCGATTGTGAATTTCTTTCCTGATTTTTTCCATGCATCAATCATTTTACGTGCATCTTCTGTATTATGAGCCATTGGCTTCTCACACATTACATGTTTTCCAGCTTCAAAAGCAGCTACTGTAATCGGACAGTGAGCCACATTTGGTGTACATACATGTACAACATCAAATTCAACGCTTGTATCTGCAAGCATCTCTTTATAATCAGTGTAAACTTTAGCACCTTCTACACCATATTCTTTTGCAGCTTTTTCTGCACGCTCAGGAATGAGGTCACAGAAAGCTACCATATCAGCTTTGTCTGCATTTGCTTTGATAGATGGCATATGTTTCTGATTTGCGATTCCTCCACAACCTACGATTGCAATTCTTAATTTTCCCATTTGGTTCCTCCTTTTTATATATTTTAGTTTGTTTCACTTATTCAGCTCAAGAATCCAGATGCTTAACGCATCTGTCGTGCTTCGCACTCTTTGATTCTTTCGCTGTCATCTAGGTTAAAAACAAATGTCTGCTGCGCAGCCGCTTGTTTTTCTTCCTAGATGACAAACTGTTTTAAGTATCTCTGGCTTAAAACAAGAGACTGCTCTACTTTTTCTTTACTTCCTTCAAAAGCTTTATCTTCCACTTCAATACATGTATATCCGTCGTATCCGATGTCTGTAAGTGCTGATACATATTTATCCCATCTCACATCTCCCAGTCCCGGAAGCTTTGGTGACATAAAATCAAGTGGATATGCCATAATTCCGCAATCATTCAAACGGTCATTGTAAAGCTTAATATCTTTGTAATGAACATGGAAAATTTTATCTTTGAATTCATAAATCGGTTTAATATAATCGATCATCTGCCATACAAAATGTGATGGATCGTAATTGATTCCCAGATTATCGCTATCAAGAATTGCAAATACTTTTCTCCATATAGCCGGTGTTGTCATTAAATTTTGTCCGCCCGGCCACTGGTCTGGTCCAAACAACATTGGGCAGTTTTCGATTGCTATTTTTACATTTTCTTTCTCTGCAAGTTTAATAATCGGTGGCCAAACTTCTTTTACAAGCTCCAGATTTTCTTCGATATTCTTTGTCTGATCTCTTCCGATAAATGTTGTAACCATACCAATGCCAAGCTTATGGCTTGCACGGATTACATTTTTCAAATGTTCTACTACAGAAGCTCTCTTTTCTAAATCTCCATCCATTGTGTTTGGATAAAATGCAAGAGAAGAAATTTCTACGTTTTTCTCTTTACTGTAGTCAAGAATATGTTTTGCATACTCATCGTCTGCAAGGACTTTATCTACATCTATATGACTTACTCCTGCGTATCTTCTCTCTGCTTTGCCTTGTGGCCAGCAGGCAATTTCTACGCATTCAAACCCATGATCTGATGCAAAATCCATCATTTCTTCATAACTCCAAGTATCAAGAATTGCACTTACAAATCCTAATTTCATGCTGTTTCGCTCCTTTTCATTTTTCTCTCTTAACTTGATTCCATTATATAAAATGTATTTCCGGCATGCTTTCGCAAAATTAACCTAATTTCATACAGTATTTGGACTCTTTCTTTTTGTACAAAAAAAAGAGGACAAAAAAAGGTATATCTTTTTTGTCTTCTTTTTCTTTCATTCGCTTTCTTTAGTCTTCCAACTTGTACATAGCTACCGGTATCAGTGCTAATACATATACAATTGCCGGCATTAAGTTTACACCAATTTGAATTCCGTTTCTGACTTCATTTGTAATGTCTTTTCCAGCTACATATCCAAACCATCCAATAATAGCAATTCCAAGTGCAGAACCAATTGCTTGCCCAATCTTTCCTGCCAGACTGTTCATTGAAAATAATATACCATCCGGTCTTGCACCTGTTCTATCATGAATATCTGTGACTACATCAACTAACATTGAGCTTCCACACGCTCCACCAATATATCCGATTCCATATACAACATGTGCCAGCAACAAATACGGAATATTTGTATAAGGTCCAAAGAACATCATAAGGCATCCTACTGTTTGAAAAATCAGAGCTACATACAATGTTTTCTTTCTTCCAAGTTTATCAATCACTTTTGGTCCAAAAGGCATTACGATTGCACCTACAAACATTGGCATCATCATAAACACAGTAATTAAAGCAAAGTTTTGAACAACATAAATGTAAAAGTATGTTGCACATCCAATTCTTCCCATCATTCCAATCATATTCAATGTTGTGTATGCAATAACAGACATAGCATTGCGATCTTTCAGCACATATTTTAATGATTCTTTTGTAGAAGTCTGCTCTTCTTTCTTTACTGTAATTCTCTCTTTACAGTTTTTCGCACACAACCAGAAAAGTGGTAATGCAACAATTGCATATGCTCCTGCTGTAATCTGATATCCTCTTCCCGGCCAGATACCTTCAAAATAATTTACTAATGGTAATGTACATAACTGTAAAGCAATCATACCAATTACCATTCCCATCATTTGTGCTGTGTTTAACTTATTTACTTCTTTCGGATCATTTGACATAACTGCTGGCAATGCAAGATATGGCACATTCGTCATTGTATAAACCATTCCCAGTCCGATATATGTAATGTAAGCATAAATCAGATTTCCCACACTACCAAAACCTGGTACACTAAATGTTAAAATTGTAAATACAACCAACAACGGAGCACCGATTGCAATATAAGGACGGAATCTTCCGTATTTTGTATGTGTATGCTCCATAATCGCACCCATCATCGGGTCATTAATTCCATCCCATATTCTTGCTACCAAAAACAATATTGCAACAGCTCCTGCCTGCAATCCAAATACATCTGTGTAAAATAATGTCAGATACGAACTTACCATTGTCCATGATAATTGGGATGCCACGTTTCCAATTCCAAATGAGAAATAATCTTTTCCTTTCAGTTTTTCCAGTTTTTCCATTGTTTCCCTTCCTTTCTTCGTTCGAATTTTCAAGAGTCTATTTTTAAATAAAATATGACTGACAGATTATATTCTTTTATCAAAAATAGAACTTTTCATTTCGTCCGACTTTCCCATCTTTAGCAATGTTGCTATTCACTTATTCTTCCTACCCTCCTTTATTATGTTTGATATCCTCATTTTATCTTTTTCGCCATTTTTCAGCGTGCATATTTCTGCTCCATTCTTTTCTTTCATAAACCTTCGTTTCAAAAAAGCAGATGCAGGTTTCGAATTTGAAACCTGCATCTGTTTTTTTCCTTTTTTATTTAATTGCTTTTGTTTTCCATTTTCCTCTCTTATAGAAGAAAATTGTAATCAACGCTCCGATCACCCATGAAATAACCAGTGACAGATAAATATATTCTCGTTTTCCCTGTGGGAACGCTGTGCTTCTGGATGCATAGACAAGCAGATACGCAAGTGGTACACGAATCATGATTGTCTGTACAATGGAAATCCACATTGGTGTCATTGTATCTCCGGCACCTCGCATAACACCAGACAACACCTGGGTCACTGACATAACCAGATATCCTACTGCAAGGATTTGCATTAGATGATAACTTAAATCAACCAATTCTGATGTACTTGTAAAAATTCCCATCAGTGATTTACCAAAGATTAAAATTAACGATGTAATCACTACCGATGTTCCGACTCCCATAAAAAGCCCCTGTTTTGCACCTTTTGCAACACGATCATATTTATTTGCTCCAACGTTCTGTCCGGCATAAGTAGTCATCGCATTACCAAACGACATATTAGGAAGCATTGCAAATCCATCTACTCGCATTGTAATTACATTCGCTGCAATAAACTGTTCTCCAAAACTGTTTGTCAATGATTGTACAATTAACATTGCCATAGAAATCATTGCCTGTGTTACACCCGACGGAACTCCAAGTCGGATAATATTTTTGGCATGCTGCTTGTTTAATCTAATATATTTCCACTTCAAATCAAACAGTTCTGTTAATTTCGAAAGCCTTCGCACGCACAACACTGCTGAAATTCCCTGTGCAATTGCAGTAGCAAGTGCAACTCCGTTTACACCCATTCCAAACTTTACTACAAAAAGTAAGTCCAGCACAATATTCAACGCACTTGCCACCAGCAAGTATAAAAGGGCTGACATGGAATCTCCCAAGCCTCGAAGTACTCCGCTTAGAATGTTATAATATGCAAGTCCTGCTGCGCCCAAAAACAGAATTTTCAAATAAGAAGTACACCAATCCAAAATACTATCGGGCGTATTCAATAATTCCAAAAGCGGTCTTGCCGCCAACGTCGCAACTACCATAATGATCAACGATGCAATCGCAGTTAACATAATACATGTTCCAATTGTTCCAGATAACGCCTCTCTGTTTCTGGCTCCCAGATACTGAGACACCATAATACTTGCTCCTACTGAAATTCCAACAAACAACACAATCAGAAGATTCAAAATCGGACCGGCACTTCCAACTGCTGCCAGTGCATTATCCCCTACAAATCTTCCTACCACAATACTGTCAACAGTATTATAAAGCTGTTGCGCAATATTTCCTATCAGCATCGGTATCGTAAAGATCAGAATATCTTCCCATGGTCTTTCAGCCGTCATATCCACTGGTGCGAATATTTTTTTTAACTTATTCACTTTTCTTTCCTCTCAATCCACTCTTTTTCCTTTAGCTTTAAATATTTCTTAATATTGATAATGTATATCCAGCACCTTAATCTCATGTGCTTTCAATTTTGTTTCTATATGAAGAACATTATCTTCCACTGTAATTTTCCTCATATCTACTTTTGGATTGGCACTTCTTTTCATATACTCTACTTCACCTTTTGAAAGGTTACTGATATAATCCATATCCTTCCAGATATTCTGAATGCTTCCATTATTTTCATTTACATAGAATATACGCATCACATAGTTTCCATTTTTAACATTATTAATCTGGAATTTCAAATGTATCGAATCTGTATCTTCATACAAACCATCAATATCCTCTACCCGAATATCTTTCTCGTCCTTCATCGTATAGCGGTAATTGAATTTCTTACAATTGTGACATGCAATTGTATAAACACCATGTCCATCAGTTGTAAGCAATGCATTCTCTGTTTTCCCAAGCATTTCTTTTTTCAAAAATTTCAAGAAATGAAATGCATAAAAGGATGGTTTTTTAATTCCGTCTCTTGTCAGAAGTCCATTATCTCCATATAATACCGCTCCTGAATCATAATATTCTGTATGAAGATCTGAGCCATGCCAATAGCCCATCATGTCTGCTTCTCCGATTGATTCCATACAGGTCTTCATAATATAAGCACCTTGTGCACAGCTGTCATTGATACAATTTCGGTTTGAAATCGTAAAATTCCATTCTGTAATATGTAATTCATCCGCCATAAAATCTTCTGCTTTTAAAACATCTTTGAACAATTCCAGTTGATTTTTTACAAAGCTGTTATCAAGCGAGCGCTTTCCAAAATAAACACCATCCTGCTGAAGTAATAAATATGAGTAGGAATATACACTGATAAAATCCGGTTTAATATTTCTTGCCTTCCAATTTTGAATCAATGCACTATATTTATATCTGTCATACCCAAGTGCAAATCCAGCTCCTCCCACTTTAATTTTTGACGATATCTTCTTTAACGCATGATATCCAATCTCAAAACAGTCAAAATACCACCCTTTCGCATCCAACATGTTGAGACGGTCATCTTTCCAAAGTTCGAAATACCAGTTCTCGATTTCATTTACCCCATAGCGGTTTGCAATATGCGATGAAAGCGCTTCCATAACTTCAACATAACTTTCTCTGTCATGAAATATAATTTCATTATATCGGTCTCCTACAGAAGAGTTGATTGTATAATTTACATCTATTGGTTTGAATGAGAGTTCTATATATGGTTTCAAATTATGCTCTACCAAGAAATCCAGCCCGCGGTCTATTCTGCTGAAATTGTATTTGTTATCTCCGGAAATATTTTCATAATACATATCCTTCATAAATATATTGTAAATTCGGACATAGGAAAATCCGATTTCTTTCTGCATCATAAGCAGCTGACTCTGCACATCGTAATTGAGCAGCGAATCAATATTTCCCATATTGATGATTTTATCCCATGGTTTTTTCCACTCTGTAGTATTTTTTGCATCTACGACATACAGATTCATATTTCTTGTCGCTGTATTATCCTCCACCGGCTCTTTGCCTGCCAGATATTCTTTCACCCTTTTATCCAGTTCTTGTTTTGCCTCTTTATTCTCATTCAGATTTTCTTCTTTATGAACAGTCGAACGATATGCCGACGGAGTCATATTATAGATTTCTTTGAAAGCCTTATTGAATGCTGCTGTTGTAGGAAATCCATTGTCCAGTGCAATTCTTGTAATCTTTTTTTCGCTATAGAGAAGCTCATCTACTGCATGGAACAGACGAATATTATTGACATATTCCAAAAAACTAAGTCCAAAATGTTTCTTAATATATTTGGATAAATATGCATTCGATAAATACAATTTCTGAGCCAGATCGTTCAGACTCAGTTGTTTTTGATAATTTGCCTGTACGTAATTCTGAATCTCAAATATTCGCGAATTATCAGGGGTAAAATTCTCTTTCATTCTTACGTCGTCCGCTTTTATCATGAAATATGCCACTAACAAATAAATGGCTTCATAATAAATGCTGTTGAGATAAATCGCCCCTTCTTTTTCTTTGTCATAAAAACGGTTCAGCATCTGATCCAACACTCGTTTTAACTGCTCATACGACTCGTTCTTATCAGCTGTAGTATTACACCAGAATAACAACTGATTTGTTCCCATATATTCTGCCAACATTGTAAAATTGATTTGAAATGATGCAAGAAGGATTTTTTCTTCCGTCGCCCTCCAAGAATGACGCTTGTTCGCATTAATAAGTAAAAAATCACCTTTTTTCAAATTATAAGTTTCTGGTTCAATCTGTACTTCCACACTGCCTTCCAGAACATACACAATCTCCAGATTCTGATGAAAATGTGTATTCTGTACTTCGCTAGTATCAAATTCGAAGTCCATAATTGTTCGCATATTATCCATTCAAGTACTACCTCTCTTTTGTGGTTTCTGCTTTTTAGTCACTATTTTTAATTTTAATAGTTGATAATATTTTCGTCAAGCATTGAAATAGCCCCACAGCACATATGTGTCTGACATGGACACAATACGCTGTGGGGCATATAAATAAACTGTATTACAATTTAGAATGTATCATTTATTATGCATTGATCATTTCGTCGAATTTTTTAACACGTTCCATCTTCTTCTCAAGCAACTCTTTGTTTGCCATAATCTTTGGTCCACAGATTGCTCCGAATCCCTGAATTTCTGTTGTATGCTCTCTTAATCCTGCAAATGTTCCTCTTGCTCTTGCCTGCTGCGCTTCAGAAAATTCAACATTTAATTTATCTCCATCAATAGAAATTTTTCCTTCGATACCACAGATTGGACACTCTACTGTTGTTGTTCCATTTACCGTCAACAGATTCTGATGACATACAGGACATGTTCCCATTCCTTTTGGTCCATAGAATTCAACATCTTTATCTTCCATATCCACAGCCGCTGCTGTACGTTTTCCGATTTCATGCATGTGTCCGATCATTTCTTCATTCAAATATGGGTTCCCAATTGTTCCCATACTGTTTGCATTATAGTTTGCAACCACTTTCATCATCGCAGGGAATCCAAATAAATGTAATGTTGCTGTTCCCATAGATACCCAGTTTTCTGTGCTTGCTCCGCCTACTGAAATGTAAGAAACTGTACGGCGCTTTAATCTTTCAATCGGGTAGTCATCTGCATTTCCTGGTGCTTCTCCATTTCTTCTCTTATCCAGTACCCAGTTGATAGCGGATACATCGTGACGGCATGAGAAACGATCTACAAAATCTTTGAACTGTCCTACCGGCTGTAATACATATACTGGTGCTCCAAGAATGATTGCGTCTGCTTCACGGACAGCTTCTTCTACCATCTGAAAATCATCTTTGATGATACAATTATTGTCTTTTCCTTTTTCTAAAGCTGTAGAACATGCTCCACAACCGATACAACGACCAATGTTCAGTCTCTGTGTATTGATAAAATTAATCTCAGCATCTGGAAATGCTTCTTTTGCTCCGTAAAGAGCTTCTTTTACAAGAATGTCTGTGTTTGCATTCTTTTTACCAAATGATAATCCTAATACTTTCATAGTTATTTCCTTTCTTTTTCACTCGATTTTCCAATCTATTACGATTCATTTCGACCTGATTGATATTACATACTCATTATATCGATTGATATATAAAAGCACCTCATCACATATGCCTTCTTTTCTGGACTCAAAATGACCTGCTCATCTTTCTTTATTTTTTGTCGAAACTTAAAAGGTCATCTTTTTATATTCAATTTTGACCTTTTACAGAAGCATGGAAGTAAAAAGTTTCATTCCGCCTGCCAAAATCATCACTAAGATTGAACTTATACAAGTTTTTCTCAATAAGAACAAGGAAATAGCAAAAATTACAACCATGCTCCAGTCTGTATTTGAAACAGAAATTTTCCCACAATCTCCCCAGAATGCGGTAATCAAAATGCTAATACCCGCAGATGCAATCATGGCAATTACCGCCGGATGCAACGACTGAAGCACTTCTTGAACTACCTGATTCTCTCGATTTTTCAGATAAACATAGGCAATACTCGTCACAATAATACAAGATGGAAGAATACAGCCTATTGTAGCAATCAAAGCGCCTCCAACACCTGCAATCTTATTTCCCACAAAAGTTGCAGAATTCACCGCAATCGGTCCCGGTGTCATCTGCGAAATGGAAATTAAATCTGTGAATTCAACCATACTCAACCACGCATGCTTTGTAACAATCTGTTCCTGTATCAATGGCATCGCTGCATACCCTCCGCCAAAGCTAAAAAGGCCAACTTGCAAAAAGCTAAAGAATAATTGTAAGTAAATCATGCCCATTTCCTCCGTCCTATCCATGTTTGCACACATCCAATTCCAATGCAGATTAAAATCACTGCATAAACCGGTACTCCAAAAAAGCAGGTTGCCATAAATGCTACAATCATAATCAGATTCTGTGCTGCCTTCTTTTCTTTTACTACACCGCTTGCCATTCCATATACTACATCCGCAATGATTGCGCCTACCGCCGCCTGCATACCAGTTAATATCTGGCTTACAATCACATTATTGTGGAACTGATTGTAAAACACAGAAATGACAGAAATAATAACAAGCGGAGGTAGTATCGTCGCAATAATCGCAGTCATTGCTCCCAAGATCCCCGCAAGCTTATATCCTACAACAATTGCTCCGTTCACGGCAATCGCGCCCGGCGAAGATTGTGCGATTGCAATCAGATCCAGCATCTCTTTTTCATCAATCCAGTGATATTCATCTACGAATTTTTTCTTCATCAATGTTACGATGACATATCCTCCTCCGAAAGTAAATGTACTTAAATAAAGTGTAGATATAAATAATTTCAGTAAAATTTCTTTTTTACTTTTCATCGCTCTCGTCCTATCTTTTTGTGTTTCTTTTTATATTTCTATTCTTATGGAGGAAATCTCCTCCTCTTACTGACATATCTTTCTATAAATATATCATTCCTGCAATCTTGGAACAACATCTGATGTCTGTAAATACCAGTCCAACATTTGATTTTTCATCTCACAGACAATATTTTTATAATTTGGATTATAATATAAATTCTTTTCCTCTTTTGCATCCACCTCCAAATTATATAATTCATTTTCTCCATTTGTTCTCACAATCAGCTTCCAGTTCTTTTTCCGCATCATCGTACCTCGACACACACATTCCTGTCTTTCCTGTTGAATCAACATTTTCGGATAATAAATACACTCTGGTCGCATTAAAAAATTATAGTCCCGCTCCGTTCCTTCAAAACACTGTTGTTCCCGAACATCATATCCCCCTTCACAATAAACAACTGCATCTTCGGTTTCTTTCTCCCCATCAATCAAATTTCTAAGCGATTTGCCAAAATGATCATGCTTTGCTTTTATGCCTGCATAATCTAATAAAGTCGGGAAAATGTCCAGCTCTGACACCAGTTGTTTTACCTTGTGTTCTTTTAACGAATTTGGAACCCTTATCAATAACGGAACTTTTGTCAGATCATCATCAAACGCATTTGGCCATTTTTCAACCAGCCCATAATCTCCTGCCCAGTCTCCATGATCAGAGGAGGTTACGATAATCGTGTCTTCCAATAAACGATTCTGTTTCAATGCTTCAATTAATCTACCCAACATATCGTCACAATACTTTACCATACCCAGATACACTGCTGCACACTTACGAAATGTATCATCATCCACCTTTTCGAAATGACTATATTCTCGAATAATTCGCATAAAAGCAGGCTTATTTTCCAAATCTTTTCTTCGCAATTCTGGCAAATCATCCGGATTGTACATGTCATAGTATTTTTTCGGAATCGTATATGGCGCATGTGGATTATTTAATGATACAAACAGGAAAAATGGATTCTCTCCTTTTTGATAGTGATTCAGAAAATCGACTCCGGCATTTACCATTTTCGTATCTGTCATTTCTTCTAATTCTTCGTCTTCCATTGGCTCCAATAACATGTGGTAACGTCCAGAAAACATCGGTAATTTTTCAGTTTTCACAACCTCATTGTCTTTCCGCCATGCCAGTTTCAATCCCAGACTCTTCGTAAAAGACTGCCTTGAAGCCTCATCGTTCAAACAATGGTTTTTCCCATAAAACTGTACGTTATATCCTGCATCTTTAAAATCTTTCATGAAATTAGGATGATGTTCGTCTATAAAGTGTAACAAACTCCGATGACCATTTACATGCGGATACCATCCTGTCAACAGAGAACATCTTGAACCAACACATACTGGATTTGCAACATAAGTATTCTCAAAACAAGTTCCCTCTTTTGCAATCCAGTCATAATTTGGTGTTTTTGACACCTGATTTCCATAGCATCCCAACACATCCGCTCTCATTTCATCTGTAAAAAAGAATAATACATTCATCTTTCGCCCTCCTGTAATCATCTACCTTCTATTGGCACCACGTCCGAAGTATGAATCAACCAATTTAACATTTTTCTTTCTAATTTAATAGAAATGTCTTTATATTCCTCTTGTCCATACAAATTTTCTTCTTCCCATGGATCTATTTGCATATTATATAATTCATTTTCTCTATTTGTCCTCACAATCAGTTTCCATTCTTTATATCTTTGCATCACAACACGGCATACTGTTTCTGGTCTCTCCTGTTGCTGCAGACATTTCGGATAATAATCTGTTCCTGGAATTTGTGGAAAATCCAATGGTGTTCCTTTAAAGCATGTCGGTTCAAAGCAATGTGGTTCATTTATATCATACCCCCCTTCACAATAAACCGCACGTGACTCATCCCCATTCTCTCCCTCTAATTGTGGACGAAGTGAAACCCCAAATTGTTGATAATGCAACTCTATATTCTCATAATCCAAAATCGTCGGGAAAATATCAAAAGACTGTGTAAGTGTCTTAATTCGCTGTCCACCCTTACATCCCGGTCTTCTTATAATAAGCGGAACTCTCGTTATCATATCCGTCATATCTGAGGGCCACTTTTCAACTTCTCCTGCATCTCCCGCGAAGTCTCCATGGTCAGAGCACAAAATAATTGTTGTCTCCTCATAAATTCCGGCTTCTTTCAACGTCTGTACAACTCTACCTGTCAATTCGTCCACATAAGATATCATTCCAAGATAAACAGCATTGATTTTTCTAAAAAATAATTCTGTCTCTTCTTCCGTATTTCGATACTTCTTTAAAACCTTATATAATTCAGGTTTGTTCTTTTTCACCCATTCCAATTTTCTCGGAAATGGAATCTGTTTGGCATTATACATGTTATAGTATTTTTCCGGAGCCGTATATGGAGGATGCGGATTCATCCATGATAACATCAAAAAGAAGGGTTGCTTTTTCTGAGCTTGTTCTTTTATAAATTCAATTGCGTCTTCTGTATGTTGCTCATCCCCGATTTCTTTCTGATCTATATTTGGAATTGGTGGATATAACATAGAATATGGTGCGTTTTCAATTGCACGATATGATTTTGTAACATCTCTCCTTTTAAATGGGAGTAATTTTTTGAAGACATGTTGCATGGATTGTTTATCAAACATATCATCTTTTCCTGCGTGGCACGTCACAAATCCAGCCTCATTTAAATGCGATATAAAATTAGGATCGTGCTCTGTAATATTATAATACGTTCTTTTTCCATTTACATGCGGATACCAGCCACTGACCAAGTTACATCGGGATGGACCGCAAACCGGATGTGTCGTATAGTTTTGTTCAAATAATGTTCCTTCCTGTGCAAGTCTGTCAATGTACGGGGTCTTTACCAACGGATGTCCATAGCACCCCAGACTTTCTGCTCTCATTTCATCTGGAAACAGCAATACATAATTCAAAATATCATCTCCTAATATAATAAAAAAGTTATAGTCTCTCGTTCTAAAGAAACTATAACAATTTTGCTTTTACTTGTATAATACCTGAAACTCATCATGCAATTCTGCATTTGCATCAAACCATGTTTTTATCCAAATACTTCTTTTATTGGAAATTTCTTTTCCCTTTTCCAACTTATCATAATCTTAAAATAGATGCTTTCATCCTCAATCGGTATAAACTGTATCTTCTCAGACTCAAGCAAATCTGGGCTTTTGTAAAAAATGCTATATCCATCCTTTTTATGTAAATGTAAAATCGTATTTATAACATCGCCCGTATATATAACTTGTTCTGATGCAATCTGTAATTCATGCAATATCATTTCCTGATATTTTCCAAACTCAGGATCTAATTCTTTTTCTACACAGATTAATTTTTTATTCTTAAGTTCCTTATACAGGACTTCCTTCTTTTTCTGATTAAATTTCATCTCTTTAGAACATATAATCCCAGCTGAAATTCGTTCCAACGTATAGTGCTCAATCTCGCTTCTTTCTGATAAAAATCCGCCCAGAGATATAACAATATCTATCTTATCTTTTTCAAAAGCTTCCTTTAACTCATCAAATCGATATCTGTATATTTGAATCTTTTCCGGAGAGAAAAATCCGCATAATTTTTCTAATAAATTATCAATCAACTCCGAAGTAATCACTTGCAATACTCCAATTCGAACAAAGTCCTGATGTGCGGTCTTACTTTTCACTTCTTCTAAACTTTCCTCAATCTCATTAACAATCTTTTCAAATCGATTTTGAAACACTTTTCCTGCTTCTGTAAGTACCACTTTCCGATTATTTCGAAATAGTAATTTTACCCCCAATTCTTCTTCCAGTGCCTGAATCTGCCTGCTAAATGCAGGTTGCGATACAAATAGATTCTGTGCTGCATTTGTAAAATTCAATGTTTTGCTTACTTCTAAAAAATATTTTATCTGTAATAAATTCATCCTGCTCACCTCAATAACTTCATGGTAACATAAATCTATCTTTTACTCAAATGCAGATTTTTTATCATTCATGCAGTCTTGATATGACACAATCCTCTTTTTGCATTGTACTTTTCTCTGCGTCTCATGTAAACTGAACTTAGACATTTTTATAAAATAAAAGATAATTTGTTATCGTTCACTTTATCTCGAACATACGGTCTGGAATATAAGCAATAATCTAACAGGAGGAATTTATATGCCCGCAATCAGTGTTCTTATGAAACCTTCATCCAGTCTGTGCAACATGTCCTGTGACTACTGTTTTTACTGTGATGAAGCCCAGAAGCGAACGCATAAATCTTATGGATTTATGACGGAAGAAACCTTAAAAAATGTTATTCGAAAGACTCTGCTTCGTGCAGAAGGATATATCAGTTATGCCTATCAGGGCGGTGAACCAACCTTACGTGGTCTGGATTTCTACAAGCAGGCTGTCGCCTTTCAAAAGCAATATAACAAAAACAACATTACCATATCAAATTCGTTCCAAACCAATGGCTATCTGTTAGATAAAGAATGGTGCAAATTCTTTCACGAAAATCATTTTCTGGTAGGACTTTCTATTGATGGCACCAGAGAAATCCACAATATCTACCGACGTACAGCAAATAACGAGGATACTTTTGACAGGGTTGTTGCCTCAGCCAAGTTAATGGATCAATATCAGGTCGATTACAATATTTTAACAGTGGTAACGCCCCAAATTGCCGCTCACATACGTACCATCTATTCCTTTTATCAAAAAAAAGGATGGAATTATCAACAATATATTGCCTGTCTCGATCCTTTAAATGAACCTCACGGAAACAATCCTCATTCGCTTTCACCAGAAGTATATGGACAATTTTTGATTGATCTTTTTGAACTTTGGTACAGCGATCTACAGCAAGGAAAGCAGCCATTTATCCGTCAATTCGAAAACTATGTTGCAATCGCAATGGGTTATTATCCAGAATCCTGTGAGCAGCGTGGATTCTGCGGAATCCAGAATGTTGTTGAAGCAGACGGAAGTGTTTATCCATGTGATTTCTATGTTCTTGACGAATATCTCCTCGGTAATTTTAACACAGATCGGATAGATGTAATCAATCAGCATCGGGTAGATTCGGGATTTATAGAATGCTCTCAAAAAATGGATTCTAATTGTAAATGTTGTAAATATTATCCACTTTGCAAGGGTGGCTGTCAAAGAAACCGCGACTATAATAAAACTTCCAACAGTTATCAAAATTACTACTGTAAAAGTTATCAGATGTTTTTCCAGAAAAATTATACTCGCATTATGGATATTGCAGATAAAATTGCTAAAAACAGGAGGACAGATTTCTTTTGATCCGCTCTCCTGTTTTTTGCTAAAATTCTATATTCGTATCATTTATAAATTTTAAATTCATATTTTATCAGATATTCGGAATCTTTCCCAGCACCTCATTCAACTTCTCTTCGTCCACATCTATAGAACGCTCCTGAAGCAAATCTAGCAATTTCATTTTACTAAGTGTTGTCATCATATCTTCAAATGTCATATCCGGTCTAAATGGAGTTATTTTCTCTTTCATCACTTTGATTGTATCCGCAAGTGCCTCTTTTGCTGCCGGGTTTCCAAAAATTCTTCCAATCGTACAATCCAGAGAAAGCCATGCTGCACCATCATCTGTGATATGTGCTTTACAATTTGGTTTTGTAAGTACTTTATCTTCTGCTGTTCCAACATAAAAATCACCCATCACATCCTTTAAAAATCCAATACTATCTTTTACCCAATTTGGAATTCTTGGACAAAATGCGGATTCTCTTGTCTGGATGGATTCATCACCTGTTGAAAAACCATGCGGTCCATATGCATAAATATGACTCTCAAATGTTACTCCTGCCTTATCCAGTGCATCCATCATCTGAATACTGTTATGAATCGGAACCACATTGTCTGTACGAGCTGCGAAAAGGAAGCATGGGCAAGTATCATAGTTTACTTCTTCTACAATTCTCGGTGCATTGGTCGCGATTTCATCAACCTGTTCATTTAATACTGCATAACCTAAAATTGCTGCTGCCGGTTTATGCTTGGCAATCGTTGCAGCTGCACCTGCGAGATGTCCTCCTGCTGAGAATCCGGCTACTGCAATTTTATCTGCCATCAAATTCCATTCATCTGCATGATTGATGATATATTCCATTGCATCTTCATAATCCTGTAATGGGTCCGGCCAGCTTCCAACCTCATTTGTCGTATATCTAAGAATAAACGCATCATATCCTGCATTTAAGTACGCCAACGCTACCGGTTCAGCTTCACGATCTGAGCAGAACATATAGCCGCCTCCTGGAATTACCAGTACACCTGGTCTCTTGGTAATATTTCGATATTCTTTTCCTACATCCTGAATAAATGCTGTTAAACGGACATTTCGTTTTTCATTCAAAGTAACTTCTATTGTTTTCATTTTCTGTTTCCTCCCATATATTTATATAAAGAACAGCACAAGATTTTCTATCTGTCCGATAGACTTTTCCTGCACTGTTCCTCCTTTAATTAAAATTTAACATTTACTTCTTCACACAGACAATCTCTTGAGTTTCCACCAGCATAGATTCTGAATTTTCCATCTTCTAATACATATTCAGCCTGATTGTTATAGAATCCCATATCCTGTTTTGCCAAATGTAACACAACAATTTCTTCCTGTCCAGGTTTCAGCTCTACTCTTGCAAAACCTTTCAGTTCTTTCACCGGACGCACAAGACTTGCTGTTACATCCTGCATGTACAACTGTACGATTTCTATACCTTCGCGGTCTCCTGTATTTTTCACCTGTACTGTTACTTCCAGTTCCTCTGCTTTTTCTTCCACATGAAGATTCTCGTATTCATATGTTGTATAACTTAATCCATAGCCAAATGGATATAGAGCATCGAACGGAGCATCCAGATAACGTGATGTGAACTTACTCTTGCTTCCCGGTCTTCCTGTACTTGGATGATTATAATAAATCGGGCACTGTCCTGTTACTGACGGGAACGAAGCTGACAATTTTGCTGACGGATTTGTCTCTCCAAAAAGTACGGATGCCAACGCATTTCCTGCCTGGATTCCAAGATGCCATCCTTCTACGATAACCGGTAAATGTTCTGCCTCCCAGCCAAGTGCCAGCGGACGTCCATTCATCAATACTGTTACAAGTGGTTTTCTGAATTCTAATAATTTTTCCAGCAACTGTCTCTGTTCTCCCGGCAATGTTGTATCTGCTTTTGAAGATGCCTCTCCACTCATACTAGCAGTCTCTCCAACTACTGCGATGATCACATCTCCTTCCAGGCAAGCCTGTTCTATCTCTTCTTCATTAATCGCACCTTCCGGTCCGCCACATGGATAATATTTTACATCTGCTCCACTGTTCTGCAGTCCTTCTAACACTGATACACAGTCTGCCTGATTAAATGCCATTGCCCACGCACCGCAAACTTCTGCTTTTTCAGCTGCCAGAGTTCCAACCAGACTAATTTTCAAATTTCTATTTAATGGCAAAATATTTTTTTCATTTTTTAATAATACAATTGATTTCTTCGCTGCTTCTAATGTTGTTGCAACATGTTCTTCCGGCAATGCTTTTTCATACTGCTCGATCACTTCATCCGGAACATATGGGTTTTCAAACAATCCAAGCCATACTTTTACTGATAAGATTCTACGCACAGCCTCATCTACTGTATCCATAGATACTTTGCCTTCTTTGATCAGCTGTTCCAGATTCTTGGAGTAAATGTTTGTTCCCATATCCATATCCAGGCCTGCATTGACAGCCTGACGACCGGCATCTTTTTCATCTTCAGCAATACCATGTGCCACACATTCTTTGATTCCATTTGCATCACTGACAACAAATCCATCCAGTCCATATCCATCTTTCAATACCTGACGAAGTGTATATTCATTGACTGTACATGGAACACCATTCAAATCATTAAATGATGCCATTGCTGTTGCAGCTCCCTCTTCTACTGCTGCCTTAAATGTCGGCAGATATACATTATGAAGCTGAGAGATTGACATACTTGTTGTATTGTAATCTCTTCCTGATTCGCAGGCACCATATGCAACATAATGTTTTACACAGGCTGCCACATAATCTTCTACAGACTCCTGATTATTCTGCAATCCCTGAATTTTCTTTCTCGCAAAGCAAGACCCCAGATACGGATCTTCTCCAGGTCCCTCGGAAACTCGTCCCCAACGAGAGTCTCTTGCGACATCGATCATCGGTGCAAATGTCCAGTTTATTCCATAAGCTCTTGCCTCTTTTGCAGCCATCTTTGCTGTTCTTTCGAACAGATTCTCATCAAAAGATCCTGCCTCTGCAATTGCGATCGGATACACACTGCGGAACCCATGAATTACATCGAATCCTACAATCAGCGGAATTCCAAGTCTGCTTTCTTCGACTGCAATTTTCTGCAATTCATTATTTTTACGTGGGTCATTTACCATCATTGCTCCGACTTTACCGGCACGGATATCATCTTCATGGAAATCCTGCTCTGAAGTTGCGAGGATTTTCTGGAATTCCTCCTGAGAAATACGTCCGTCTGTCATCATCTCGATCAACTCTTCAAACGGAACTTCAAACCCGCCTACTATTGATGGCGATTCCAGATTCATCTGACCAATCTTCTCTTCTAATGTCATCTGGCTTAAAAGATCTTCTACTTTTGCTTTCTGTACTTCTGTTAAGTTCATGTTCTGTCGTTCTCCTTTCATGATTGCGTACATCACCATATTCTGCTGAATTTTCAATATTCAAAGCTCTTTTCTATAAATAGCAATGTGCCTGCAAACTACTGAATTCTATACTTTCATTATACGCCCTTGACAGCATTCCTCAATCTAAATATAATGATATTTATATAACGATATATAGATTTGAGGTTTTAACACATGCTATATCAATTTCATTCCAAAGAATTTTCCCAGACTCTTCCTATCCAACTTTGGATGTTTGGAGCAAATCATTTGCAGGAACCGGTCCGAAGACCTCAGGGAGTTCCTTACTTTCAATGGTTCTACTGTGTAAAAGGACAGGGCGAGCTTATCTTAGATGAACAAAGAAGCATAATTACAAAAGGGCAGGGATTTCTTATTTATCCTGATCGGGAACATATTTATCAGGCAGTCACAAATAACTGGACTTTGCATATTATTGCCTTCAATGGTCCTCTCTGTTCTGATATTCTTGCTTTACTTCAAATGGGCGAATCCGGCGCTTATCATTTTTCGGATGGCTCTATTTTCGAACAGCATATTCAAAAACTCCTCTGGCTTTATGAAAATCGTTCCAGTGATCAGACGCTTTCCTATTCAAAAGAATGCTACGATTTTCTTTTGGATCTTTCCAGATGTATCACGCGCACACATGAATTTACATATTCCCACGAAAATCCTTTCGTCTTGAAAGTCATTTCGTGGTTAGAGGAAAATTATGCCCGGCCGATTAGCCTGAATGAATTGGCCGAAACTGTCAATCTTACAAAGGATTACATGTGTGCTTTATTTAAGAAAAATACCGGTGAAACAATTATTCAATGTCTCACCAGCATTCGTATTGGTCATGCCCGACAATTTCTAATTCAATATCCTGAAAAAAAGGTCATCGATGTAGCACAAATGTGTGGATTTGACAGTCCAAGTTATTTCGGAAAAACGTTCAAAAATATTGTTGGGATGACTCCTGAACGATATCGTAAAAATGGATAAGCCGTTGGGAGGATAAACCGCTAGGGACGGAGTTTTTTGGCTCGCATGCATGCCAAAAAACTCCGTCCCTAGCGGTTTCTTTCAGTATTTTATTTTTCTTCACCAACACCGATATATTTCTGTTTTAATTCGTTCAGGTTCTCTACTTTTTTCTGTGTCATTGCACCATCACGGATTTCATTTGAATGCTCCCATTTACCAGCATCATGAAGACGTGATCTGTTCTGTTCTTCTTCAGAGAAGATTACTTTGATATCTCCATCTTCGATTGTCAGTTCGCCTTCGATACCGCAAACTGGACATTCTACTTTATTTCCCTTATGGCTGACTGTCAGAATATCTTCATGACAGACTGGACATGTTCCCTGATCATCACCACGATATTTTGTACGCTCTTCTTCTGTCTCAGCATTCAATGCATCTACGATGTTTCTTCCGAGCTGTGTCATTCTATCCATAACATCCGGTCTGCCAAGAACATGGCTGATGTTCATTGCTCCAAAATATTTGTATTTATCGATTACATCGATTCCCATTGGGAATGTAAATTCGTACATGTTAGGAAGTGAAAGTGATAACCAGTTTTCTGTTCTTGCTCCACCAACTGTAATCAAAGCTCCAACTCTTGGTTTTACACTTCTTACATCTGGATATGTCTGAGGATCTCTGCCCTCTTCGATTCCCTTCTCTACTGCTGGTCCACGGAATGTCTTATCATGAGAAGGTCCGATTCTGTCACAAACAACTTTGAAGTTACCTGTTGGTGCAAATTCATATGTCGGAGATCCAACGATAACAGCATCTGCTGACATCAATGCTTCTTCAATGATATAGAATTCGTCATCTTTATGTACACATGTACCTCTTCCGCGTCCTGACATCAGTCCACCTACACATGCACAACATCCTGTACAGATATGAATGTTAAGGTCATCACAACGTACAAACTGAATCTCCATTCCTGCACGTTCGCATTCTAATAATGCTTCTTTAATCATGACCTCTGTGTTTGACATTTTTCTACCAAATGAGAAACCAACTACTTTTTTCTTTTCCATTTTCTTTATCCTTTCTTTTGTTTTTTCATTAACAACATAAGTCTCATTACAAATATATTGGAATTTTCTGTAACTTCTTTTGATGATGTATTTATCATACAAGATAAACGGATGAATCGTCTCTTATTTCTTTATTCTAATCCTATATGAAATTTATACTTTTCTCTAATGTGTTTTGACACAGCAGAAAACCAAGAACAAAAAAACGAATAAAATTTTTGTCCTTGGTTAGTTTTCATTAGGGAGCCAGCAGGGACGGGGAAGCCGATAGGGACGGAGTTTGTGGCTTTTTTGTAAGCAAAAAAGCCACAAACTCCGTCCCTATCGGCTTCCCCGTCCCTGTCGGATCCCTTACTCACATTCCTTAAGCAATTTTTTCACCATCGCAACGTGACGTGTCGTCTGCTCAATGCTGTCATAACCACCTTCTGCCTCATATTCTGTTACAATGTATCCTTCATAATCAGAAGCTGCTATAACTGGAATGATCTCCTCATAAGGAATTGCCACTTCATGGAGATTTTCATCTACGTAATGACATTTTCCATGCATCTCAAAACAATATGGCATAATACGTTTCAGCCCTTCCAGTTCTTTTGTACAGCTCTTTCTAAACTGTACAAATCCATACATACTGTTCAGTGTTCCGCCAAGCTGAGGACACTTTTCAATATCCGGTGCCATGATCTTCATTGCCTCTTCCATTGGGACTTCATCGTAACGAAGCTGTGCACATTTCTCCAGTTGTTCTACTGTCGCACCTGCTGCCAGTGCACGATCCCAGTAAGGTTTATTTGGTTTTGTTGCAAAGCATCCAAAATCCGGAACAAATCCAATATATTTACTTCCTGACTTCTCGATTGCCTCTACATAATCTAAAATAGCCGGTGTAATCGGACTTTCCGGATTATGAATTTCAATTCCTACATGAACATTATAGGCCTCTGCATATGGAGCAATCCGCACCAGTCCGGATGGAGATAACAAATACTGCTCTCTCATAACTGTGCAGCCAAGTTTATTTGCAGAAATAATATCCGTAATAGCTCTTGCTACCATCTCATCTTCTGTCAGGTCGCGGTCTTTTAACATACCTCTGTCCATATTAGCTGAATAACAGATTGGTCCGATTCCATATTTTTCTTTGCATTTCTCAATAAATGCTACAAATTCATCACTGACATATGGATAAGAAGGAATCATCTGTGCAGCTACGATTTCATATCCTTCTGCACCAAGTTCTGCTGCTGTTCTGATCACATCTTCCAGATCAAGTTCTCCTTTTACATATGGTTCTGTCAATGAAAATAATGTAATTCCTGTTTTTACATTTGCCATGATATCAGTCCACCTCCTAATCAATTACCTTCATGTGTTTACTTCCACAGCTGTCTACCGGCATATACTGGTGATCTGGTCCGATCGGCATATATGGCGAGCGGAAGAACAATGTTACATCAATATCATGTTCCCCTTCACTTAATCCCCCTGGACAAAATACTTTGATTGTTGCCGGTTCAATAACCTGCCAGAATTCTGTATAGCATTTATCAAATTCAATCGGACTGAATTCTTTTCCATTAATACAGAATTTAATTGTTTCTGCTGGCACTTCTTTTCCGTCTACCTTTACACCGAATTCATCAATTACAGAAAGGAAATGTCCACGATAATAACTCAGACGAATATCAAACTGATATCCGATATTTTTTCCATTTACTTTCACATTTTTTAAACTGTCATCAACAACAACGTCAACGAAGTCCATTCTCATTGCAAATCCCATCTTACATCTACTCCTTTAGAATCTAATTCCGCCATTTGTCTTTCCCGCCTGAACTGTTTTTCGTTGATATAAAAATAACATACCTTCACTATATGCACTACTCCCCAAATGACTATTTCATTGTCTTTAAGTTGCTCATCTTTTTCGAAAAAATAACAAGAGAGGTCAAAATTATACATTTAATTTTGACCTCTCTTATATTAAGATACTTTATATGTTTTCAGGGTAGGATAATAATATAAAGTTTCTCAACCAATATAATGATATATTTTTGAAGTACTATTCAAATTCTTTCACATACGGATTTTCTTTTGTACAAGGTTTCCAGTCATCTCCATCTGTTGGTTTTCCTGTACGCATAAAGTGTGTCCAATAATTCAGCATATCTTCACTCAATTTTCTATCATGTTCTTCCCACGGTCTCCAACAACGGTCCATCGTTCCAAACATATACCATAACTCTGCGCAATGAAACGCTCCCCAATCATCCCCCGGAAGATGTCTCTTAAAATAATATACATAAGATGGTTGACCCCAAAGTTCTTCTGTTTTTTCACTCCATTCAATGCATCCTTTATAAAGGGCTGTTTTTTCTCCACTTTCAATCATTTCCGGAGTCACAAACAAATCAGCTTCTGTTGTTCCCAGCATATACGGAATCTGTTTTACATGATTATTATTCAAGCAATCTGTTGTATTTTCTTTAAACACATATCCATCTGTCACCGGCATAAATAAAATCATCTCATGCTTCATTGCTGCAAATTCTTCTGCCATTCGCTCCAATTTTTCGGCAGGTATCTTTCGCAGTTCTTCTAATGAAGCAGCTCCTGTGTAAGTTATGAATTCTTCTCCAATCTTCTGTGTCTCTTCCCATGTATGTCCTCCCAAAGATTCGTTATTATGAGCACCTCCACTTTGAAAAATTGCCTTTGAAATCATATTCCCGGATAGCTCTGTCGATACAAGGAACTGCGTGCTCATTGCACCCGCAGATTGACCAAACACGGTAATGTTATTCGGATCTCCACCAAAGTTTTCAATATTTTCATATACCCACTTCAATGCTTCAATCTGATCCAGAATTCCATAATTTCCAGAAACTCCATGCTCATTTTCTTCATTTAACCATGGATGTACCAAATTTCCCCACATTCCAAGACGATACGCAATCGTTACCAGAATAACGCCTTTTTTACAATATGCTTCTCCATCAAATTCTTTTTCCCAACTCCAACCGCTTCCGAAGCCACCACCGTGAATCCAAAATGCGACCGGAAGTTTCTCATCTGGCTTTTCTGCAGGAGTCCAAATATTCAAATACAGACTATCTTCGCTCATCTCCGGTATATACTCTGGAAGATCATAAAATTCCTTTACTAATTTTTCTTTCCAGAAAGGTACTTCTCCTTCTGTATCTGCCTCCTGCCAGCCACGTTCGCGGAATCTATCTGCATGATACACCCCATCCCATGGTTCTATCGGCTGAGGTGCTTTCCATCGCAACGCTCCTACCGGTGGTTTTGCATATGGAATTCCTTTGAATATTGTATATCCTTCTGCTTCTATCCCTTCTATTTTACCTGTTTTTGTTGTTACTAATTTCATATTAACCAAATTTCTCCCGTTTTTATTGCTCGTTTAAGAGTGCTTCTCTTCTTTCCTTTAACTCTCCACGGACTTTTTCCATCTTTTCTTCATTCAAATCAAAAATTAACATCGGAATAATTGCGATTGCTGCTACCACAAGTGGAACAATATTAACACCCACATTGATACCTGTCAGAGCTCTTGCAGTTAAATCCGCACCATTTGTATACCCAAATGCAGCCATAACCATAAGTCCTACAGAACCTGCAATTGCAGAAGAAATCTTTGTCATTAATCCGTTAAATGCAAATGCAACTCCATCATTTCTGACACCTGTCTGATATTCATAATTATCCAATGCATCTACAATCATAGATCCTACACATGCACTATAGCCTCCACCAAGACCATAAACCAGATTTGCTACAATTGTATAAGGAATATTGGTATATGGACCAGCAAACATCATAACAAGACCAACTATCTGAATGATCTGTGATACAATTACTATCTTTTTCTTTCCAAATTTTCCAATCAAAGAAGGAATAATTGGAATCAGTACCAGGCTAACCAAGCCCGCCAATGACATCAACACTGAAGCCAGAGCCATATTACCTACACAGAACATGTAATAATAAAAGGCTGTACATGCTCTTCCGATCTGACTAAACATTGCACAAAACATGTATGCATAAACGCAAAGCAGATTCTTATTTGTGAAAATAGATTTGAAAAATCCCAAAAATGTTGTTCCCTGATTTCCATTTTTTGATGCTGCAATTTCTTTTGCTTTTGCAAGCTTCGGATTTTCCTTACAAAAATGCACCATAATCAATACTAATGGAAGCGAAATAACTGCATAAGCAATTGCTGTCTTCTGATATCCGGCTTCTTGTACGCCCTTTCCCAGGAACATGATTAACGGCATTGTACACATTCCAAGCACTGTACTTCCAAGAGCTCCTGCCCACATGGAAGAAGCAAATATCTGGTTCAGTCGTTTTGGTGTATCTGTCATTCTTGATGGCAAAGCATTAAATGGTACATTCATTACTGTATAAGCCATTCCAAGACCAATATATGTAACATATGCATAAATAAGCTTTGTTGTACTGCCAAAATTCGGTACACTAAATGTCAAAATCGTAAATACTACCAATGCAATTGCTCCGGCAATAATGTATGTGCGATACCCTCCCACCTTTTGATAAGTTTTATCCATGATTGCTCCCATCATCGGATCATTGATACCATCCCATACTTTTGCTACTAACAGAAGCGTTGCTACTGCAGTTGCTGACAATCCAAATACATCGGTATAAAAATAGGCAAGATACATGTTAACCATTGTAAAAGATAGCTGACATGCAAAGTTTCCTATTCCATATGCACCAACTTGAATCGGTCCTACATTTTCTTTTGTCGTGTTTTCAGCTTTCATTGAAGCCACCCTCCTTTTCCTTTGATGTTTATATTTTAAAATTTATAAGAACGAAAAACTTATCTATTTTTATCCTATAGTTAATCCTGTTTGATTTTAAAACTTATCCAACGCAAAAGAAGCAAAAATTAAACACTTTTTTGTCGATTTTTGCTTCTTTTTTCATAATAGCATAATTATATTTTTTCTGAAATCTCTGTCATAATATTTGTACAAATGCCATCTCATTTGATTCCAGAACTAGTTCAAATTCCAATATATCCTTTTTTGTTTGCATATATCTCACTTCCATGCGTGGAATACAAATTTGTTTTAAATAAGAAATTTCCGAGCGCATCAACTCTTTCGAATATCCAAGTTTTCCCCATTCTGCCAGCACATTTCCACAAGACTCACTCACCCTGTACATACAAATTTTATGTTTTCCCTCTCGCATATTTTTTAATTCAAACTGCAGTTTCAACTTATCATTATTCTTGAATATAAAAGGAAGTTCTTTTACTTCAAGAGAATTTTCAGCTTTCATGTTATAGCTATAACTAAACTGCTTTGCATTAAATGCCAGAATCTGAATGGTTTCTCTGTGTTGTGAAGTTGCAATATAGTGCTGCCCTTTTCCAATCAGTCTTTCTCCCATCCATCCCCAGAATTCCATCGCATAATATGCCGGCTTTAATATACCATCTTTCGTAATCAAACCGGTTGCACCAATCAGCGGAGAAGTAGAATCAAAATACTGAACCGGCCAGTCACTAATGCTGCTATAGTTCATTTGATCCAATTCTTCTGTTGCATCTACCATCTGCATCAACATATGACACGCCTTTGCACAACTGTCATTATAAATATTTCTCTCTGAAAGTGAGGTATTCCACTCTGTCAGCCATATTGGAGTAGCCGGATATTCAATTGAATCAAGTAATGCATGATAAGCATCAATATCTTGCTTAACAAAATGTGTATCCGATTCAATGCTAAGTAAGCTATACTGTTTTCCTGTCACTTGTTCTTCTTGTCTTTCTACCTGATATGGATAACTCATAAATGTCAGAAAATCTGGACGATCATATCTGTCTTTCCACCAGCAAAGCTGTTCTCTCAATACATTTCCCGGCATTGTTGCATTCAACCCACTGCCACCGATTTTTGCTTCCGGTATGTATCTTTTAATAATTTGCCATGTATGTTTATACAACTTCTTATACGGGATTTTCCCTATACCAGTCACCTGCTCTGGATCACACCAGATTTCAAACATCCATTTACTTACTTCTTTTGCCGTGTAATACTCTGTCAAATGTTCTATAAGAGCTGTTAGTACCTGCTCCCACTCTTCCAGCGATAAAAAGACAGGCTCCATTTTTGTCTTTTCCAGTACATCATCCGAGCCAATTGTCACGATCATTTTTCTACGCCGCTCCGACAATTCCAATACCGGACAAACTCCCTGTTCCAACAAGAAATCTAATACAGAGTCTACTTTTTCAAAGTTCATCTGCTCTGTCTCATGTCCTGAACGGATTTTTAATACCGGATCAAACGGGTTTGCAATATGAATATATTTCAAGCCCAGATTTTCAATTGCAGTTGCCACATGTTTTTGTACCTTCGCTTCTAATAAATCTGCAAACATTCCAACATTCATACTTGTCTTTGCTGCATTTTTCAATAATCTGCTCTGTTGTAAATCCAGACAAATCTTCTGCTCAGTTTTTTCGATTTGTTGTTTTTTCTTCTGTGAATACTCCAAATAAGTTGCCAAACCAATCATATCCGACTCTTGTGGCACTGTTTCTTTTTGTTTTATATTTTTTCTGTATTCTTTCGGTGTAATAGAAAATACCTGCTTGAAATTTTTATTAAATACAGAAATGTTAGAGAAACCACAATCATAAGAAATCTCCGTAATCGATTGATTCGAAAACTGCAATTCTTCTTTTGCATGTTCAAGCCGTACATTTCTTACATACTCCGTAAATCCAACACCGATTTCTCTTTTAAAGAATCGAGAAAATGCCGATTCTGATATATAATATCGTTTTGCAATTTCACTTAGATTTAATGTGCGTTGATAGTTGTTCTGTATATAATCTAAAACATCTTTTACTTTACCGTTTATTGTCTCATAATCATCCAGACTTCTCTCTTTATCCAGATACTGTGCTTTCAATGCTTCCAGAAGAGAATAATATAAGCTCTTTACCCAAAACCCATCCGGTTCTTCCTGATATTTTCTTAAAATAGTTTCCAAAATATAACGAAGTCTTGCATAATCAATCTCTGGATTTATGATACTATTACACTTAAAAACTACTTTTTCTTTTTTTATGACTTGTTTTAATTTATAATAGTCAACATACATTCTGCATAGCAATGCATTTCCATGTTCCTTCCAGGCATGAATTTCCTCTGAATTAATCAGTATTATGTCTTTCGAATTTGCCTGAAAACTTTCTCCATTTATTGTAATATCCACCTTTCCTATAAGAATATATAGAAGTTCTATGTTCTTATGAGAATGTGGAGCTTCTTGTATATTGGATAAAATCTGTATTTTTTGCTTTTCCATGCTTAAATCTGTGTCCTGTAATATTCTAAATCTGCCTTCAAAACATCTAGTCTCGTTCCCTCTCCCGGTGTATACTCACGCTCCACAATATACGCTTGACATCCATGCTTATCCGCTACTTCTTTGAGTGCCTTCCAGTCAACCAGTCCTTCTCCTGCAGGACAGTTGATCTTTTTCTGCTCTTCCAGTTCTGCTTTCTGTTCTTCTGTGAAGATTGGTGCTCCATGCTCATCTTTCGGAATGCTTTCAAAATCCAATGGTGGCAATGCTCCGATTACTTTACTGCTTTCTTTTATATGAATCAATTTTACTCGTCCACTATATGTCTGTACCAATTCAATTGGATCATATCCGGCTGCTGCACACCAGCCTGCATCCAATTCAAAGCTCACATAATCCGGATTTGTCTCTTTCATCAGAACATCAATCACTCTTTCTCCTTCACAAGGAACAAATTCCTGTGTATGGTTGTGATAGGTAAGTGTCAGTCCATGTTCCGCACAGACTTTACCAATGCGGTTCAATGTTTCCGCAAATTTGTGTACTGCCTCGTCATCTACCATACATTCCATACCGATTCCAATAAATTTCATCTCCAAAGCTTCTGCCAGAGGAATTAAGGATTCCACCATCTCTGTTTTTGGAGCATGCATAGATACCGGTTCCAGATGATATTCCTTTAATAATGCTTTCAGCTCTTCTGCTGGAATCTCCAGATTCGGTCCGAACAATTCAACTCCATCATACCCCATCTCGGATGCCAGTTTTAAGTTTTCTCTGCTGTCATTCATTGTTCCGTCCATGAATGAATACATCTGTAAGTTAATTTTTCCCATTGTTATTACCTCCTGAACTGTTTTTCATTAATATAAGAATAACATACTTTCACTATATGCACTGCTCCCCAAATGACTATTTCCTTCTCTCAAAAAACAGTGAGGTCAAAATCATATGTATGATTTTGACCTCACTTATATTAAAAGATTCTATATATTTATGGGTAGGAGATATATAGATTCTCTTAAACAATAGTATTAATCGAATACAATCGTCTCTCCTGTTTCTGCTGATTTATAAATTGCTTCAATAACACGTGTTACAACTGCTGCCTGCTCTGGAAGAACTGCTGGTTCTGTTCCCTTTGTAATGCAGTCAACCCATTTTGTCATATCATATTCCCACATGTTATATTTTGCCTCCGGACTTTTAGTCTCTGTTACAAGTTTGCCGTCTACCATCTTAGTTACTCGTACGCTGTCTTCAAATCCCGGACCGACCATATCTGCACCTGCTAATGTACCTGCTACAGAACAGATAATTCCAGGAGCCTCCTGCTGCATATTAGAGCGCCATGCAGTTTCTACATAGAACATTGCTCCATTTTTCATTGTGATCATAGCCATAGCTGTATCTTCTACATCAAAGTTATTCGGATCCCATGGTCCAAGATCATTTCCTTCTGGGAAGTTTTTCATTTTGTCAAATGTTACTCCACGAACGCTGGCAACATCATAGTTGTTTGTCAGCCACATCGGAAGGTCGATGGAATGAGGACCTCCATCCATAAGAACTCCACCACCATTTAATTCTTTATTTGTATATACACCATATGCTGGCAGACGAGCCGGACGAAGCTGTGAAGAACGAATATAATACACATCACCGAATTCTCCGGCTTCATACATTCTCTTCATCTCCATCGGAGCTGTATTGTAACGCCACTGTGTACCACTTGTCAGTTTCTTTCCTGCCTTCTTCTGTGCTTCCAACATCTTCTGTGCATCTACATAAGTACAAGCAAGTGGTTTTTCACAATACACATCTTTTCCATGTTCAAATGCACATAATGTCATCTCACAATGAAGTGGATTTGGAGTACATACATGTACAACATCAATGTCCTCCGCTGCACACATCTCTTTGTAATCCGTATAAATCTTTGCAGAAAGTCCAAAATCTTTATTTGCTTTCTCGCATCTTTCTGGAATAATATCACATAATGCAACAATTTCTACTTCATCCAGATGTTTTGTAAGCTGTGTCAAATGTTTTGTTGTTCCGATTTCACCAATACCGATAATACCAATTCTTTTTTTAGCCATTTTTTTATCCTCCTAAATTTATTTTTATTATTCTTTTACTTACTCCGGCAATACTGTGCAGGAAGCTTTCACTTTTTCTTCTCGATTCTCGAATGTAAAGAATTCCAAACAGAAGTTTCCATCATATCCTAATTCTTTGATTGTATTTAAAATAAATCGATAATCTAACTCACCTACTGTAAGTTCAGCTCTCATCGGAGCCCCGGCTCCATGAATATCTCCAATCCATTTCAGATTATTTTTCACTGTCTCTGTAATTTTTCCTTCAATATTCTGGAAATGGAAAATATCATAAAGAAGTTTTACATGCTCACTTCCTACACTTTCAATCAGACCAAATGCCTGCTTTGAACTTGTAAAGAACCCATCTGTCAAAGGTTCAACAAGAACAGTAACACCTTCTTTTTCTGCAATTGGTGCAAGTTTCTTTAACGCATCTTCCATTGCTTTGAGCACTTCCTGATCTGAAAGATTTTTTGCATAGTCCGCTGCATTCAAAATCAACTTATCGCATCCTATCTGTTTCGCCTTTGGAACACTCTCTTTAAACAAAGCTACCAGTTCCTCTGTCTTTTCCGGATTTCCTAACAATGGTGCTCCTGCTGAAACGCATGCACGAATTTCTATTCCAAGCTCCTTGCTAGCTTCTGCAATACGTGCAAGATCTCTTCCTTCCAAATCAAACATTTCTATTCCTGTCAGACCATTTTCTTTTGCCAGTTTCATCGCTGCGATGATTCCATCTGTGTCCGGCCAAACTGGACCTTTTTCACCAACTCCGACAAACATAATATCGGCACATAAACTATATTTCATTTTGTTTCTCCTTTCTCTTTCTTTGTCATTTCGTACTTTTATTCTAACAAAACAACTTCACTTAAGCGTTCCTCCTTAGCAACACTTTTTCCAGAAGAAGAATAATGTTTCAAATTTGAAACCAATATTTTGTATAAAGAAAATAAGATTGGTTTCACAAATTGAAACCAATCTTTTTAATCAATATATTTCATTCTATATATCTCATTTAACATAAAGAAGTACATTTGAAATGTCAGCACTCCTTCTACGACATTTCCCTCTTTGCTCGAAAACAATATCTGATCAAAATATATCTGATACCTTGATTTTCCAGCCATACTTCCATATACCCTAGCCTTCTGCCTTTTTATGTTTTCAAATACCTGTGTCATATCCATCGTTTCCAAGTGATCGATCATATTCGTAAATACAATGGAATGTTCATCAAGCGTCAGACTGTCTTCCAGCATATCCGGAAATAAACAATAATATCCTGTCTGTTTTCCATCCATGGATAAATTTTGCTGTAACGCTAATATCGAACTGTCTTTATATGGCGTATAGAATACAATCTTATTTGCTTCTGCCATCTCATCCACGATGGACTCCATTTCATCCATATTCATCTCGGTATCCATTAGCTGATATGTCTGCATAACCTGACTCATGAATTTTTCTTTGATTCCCTGTGGTGTTTCTCCTTCATTCTTAGGTAAAATACGATTGTAATAAGTATATTGTTTTACCGCTCTTTTTAACTCATGATGGAATTCTGAGAAATTGCTGTACCCCATCTTCTGAACCATCCTCCAGATTGTAGTTCTGGAAGAGTTCGTCAGCTCCGCAATCTCGTATATCGTTCCATTCGCAGCTTCTTCCATATTCTCCAAAATTCCCTTACAGACATTTCGATATGTGCTGTCAAATGACAAATGATTATATAATTCTGTCAAATTCTGAAGTACATTCATAGTTTTCTTCCCCCCTGGTAAATCCAAAACTTATGTTTGTATTTTAGCATTTTCAAAATGAATTGTAAACCCGAAAAGGACCACCCGTCTTTTCTTCCTGCCAGCCTCGTTCCCTGCTGGCTCTAGCTACCTACTGGCTATTTTGTCATTGCTGCAATCTTAATCTCATTTGCTTTTGCTTTCTCTTTTGTCATTCCGACACATGCAAAGAAAATTGCCGCTACAATAAAGAATGCTGCCGGAGCAAAGTTGATTACTCTATCCATATTTGTCAATACTGTCGCACTTAAGTTCTGTGAATTTGCAACATATCCAACTGCACTAAGAGCAAGTACTCCGATTGAACCACCGATCGCGTTACCCATCTTTGTAGAAAATGAAATACATGATACGATAACACCATCTGAACGTACCCCTGTTCTAAGCCAATTGTCATCGATAATCTCAGCACTCAATGTAAAACATGTAATTGATACTACATTTGTCACTCCATAAAGGAATCCGGATAACACAACCAGACTTGTCAGCTGATTTTCTCCAATAATATAGAAAAATACACAGCACAGTGCCTGTGCGATACATCCAAGTGCTCCTACATATTTTTTACTGATGCGGTTCAGTAAAAATGGTACATAGAAGTTTACTACTAACATACCTGCAGACATTGCTGTTGCAAATCCAGCGATTAGAGCAGGATTTTTCATAATGTAAATGAAATAGTATGCCATAATACCGATTCTTCCGAACAATCCTGTAAGGAATGTAAACATTGCAAGAATCAAGAATAATGCATTTCTGTCAGATAGTGTATATTTGAAAGAATATCCGAGTTCTTTCATTGTCTGTCCAATTGATTTTTTATCTGACTCGTTTGCTCCGATAATCTCTTTTGTTGATGCAAAACATACCCAGAAACATGGGATACATACAATTGAGAATACCAATGCTGCCATGAAATATCCACGACCTGAAGCTGCTGATCCATTACCAAATTTCAGGATCATTGGCATTGTAACTGCACTGATGACCATCTGAATCAATCCAGAACCGATTCCTTTGAATGCATTCAAAGATACACGTTCTTCATTAGAAGCTGTCATTACGTTTGCTACACACTGTGTAGAGATGTTAACTGCTGTGTAAGCCATTCCACATCCGATATATGTAAATCCACACCAGATTGCTTTCCAGCCATTTGGAATGTCCAGATTTAAGAATGTCAGA
Source organism: Mediterraneibacter sp. NSJ-151 (assembly GCF_022487435.1). Classification (NCBI taxonomy): domain Bacteria; kingdom Bacillati; phylum Bacillota; class Clostridia; order Lachnospirales; family Lachnospiraceae; genus Mediterraneibacter; species Mediterraneibacter sp. NSJ-151. The sequence goes on from NZ_JAKVPP010000002.1 coordinate 295,300, forward strand.
CAGTTAAATAATGCAAGGATTGGAGCTCCCCATAAAATATATGGGCGGAAGCGTCCCCATTTTGATTTTGTTTTCTCTGCAATTGCTCCGAACATTGGATCGTTAATGGCATCCCAAATACGTGCGATTAACATAATTGCTGAAATAATTACAGGTGTCAATCCTACAACATCTGTATAGTATACTGTCAGATAAGAACTAATCAATGTCCAGGAACACTGAGATCCAATCTCACCGAAACTATATCCAATTTTAGTCCAGATAGACAGCTTATTTGCTGCTGCAGCACTTGATTGTACTGGCGTGTTTGTGTTTTCACTCATTTTCTCTTCTCCCTTCAGCTAAAACATTTCTGTTCTCTTGTTGATACTATCTTATCAATCTTAAACTTCTATTGCTTAGCTTAAAGTGACCCTTTTTGTTACTCTTATAACCTGATTTTATTATCATTATAATGATGATTTCCTCATAAGTCATCAATCGCTATGCATATTTTGACCTCTTGTTTTCAGAGGCAATTAGGGACGGAGTTTGTGGCTTTTTTGTAAGCAAAAAAAGCCACAAACTCCGTCCCTAATTGGCTCACTGATTGGCTCAGGAGATTTTACAAATCCGTATAAAAGCAATCTCATTTGCTATCAATTGAATATTCAGATTCATCTTACTGTCTTCTGTTTTTATTTTCTGTATCGTTAATTTCGGCTCACATGCCCGTCGAAAATATTTGATATCATTTCTGGAAAGTTGTTTTTCATATTCCATCTCACTCCAAATAGAAAATACGCTTCCGTTTTTTTCATTAATTCGATACACTTTAATCTGATAAGTTCCTTCACTCATATCAGTCAGTGTCAGATTTAATTCCAGTTCATCTCTATTTTCAAAATATCTCCACAGATGTTCTTTCTCCAGTTCATCTTCTTTTGTAAAATAATAGTTATAGCCAAGAGCTTTCTGATTATGACAAATGATTCCATACGAATCATGTTGGTCTGTAGATATCAAATAATTTTCTCCTTGTCCTATATAATATGGATAGAGACGGCTCAAAAAATCAAATGCAAAGCCTGATGGTTTTAATATTCCGTCCTTTGAAATAATCCCTGTTCCTCCAAATAACAGTTCATTGGAATCATAATATTGCTGTGTCCTGTCAGTTGCCACAAAATGAGCAATATCGTCAACCTTGCCATACAAATCTAATACATTCTTGATTATATATGCACCACTAAAACAACTATCATTCAAATAATTTCGAACTGATGCCGTAAAATTCCATTCTGTAATATATAATTTAATATCATTCATTCCAACTTTTTGCATTTGCTCTTTCAAATGCAAAATTCTGTGAAGAACAAACTCATTATCTGCACTTCTTTTCGAGTAGCAATCTTGGTCTTCTTTCCCTCTTTCATAATGGAAAATATATGCCGAAAGAAAGTCTGGACGATGTTGCAAACTGTTCCACTCTTTTAAGAACTGTTCTCTAAGCTCTGCATTTAAATCCAGCCTCAATCCAGAACCACCGACCTGCATTCCTTCACTATATTTCTTCACAGTTTGATAAATCATACTGAATTGCTCAAAGTATTCTGCAAAGGCTTGTCTGCTCCATAAACCATCATTGAACCAGAATTCCATTCTCCATGTGTCAACTTCGCGTCTTCCATAACGATAGATTAAATGTTGCATCAATGCATCCAAAAAATGTTCCATTTTTTTCAAATCCATAAATTCAACTTGTAGATAACTTTTTTCTCTTTCATCGCAAACTCGTATGTTTTGAAGATTATAAATAATCATATGTGATTTCATTCCAAGATCCATATGTGGTTTTAATCCTTGATTCACTAGAAAATCAAATACTAAATCTAATCTTGTAAAATTATAATTTCCATTTTGATTATCCATATCAATCAAAAATTCTGGTGAAAAAACATTCCAGAAACGTATATACTGAAAATCAAATGCCTGTTTTAACATCATTATATGTTCCTGTACTTCTGAACGCAGAAGCTCAGATGCCACGTCTACATTAATCGTATTTCCCCAGATATTTTTTATTTTTTCACTTTTTAAGACGGAATGTTCACCTTGCCGATTCCCTTTTTGCTCTAAATTTTCCTTTGGTAATTTATCTACAATAAAATGTTTTTCCAATCTCTTTTCAATCTCTGGATTTCTCTTTTCTTCCGTATACTCTTCTTTCTGCTCTTTTGCCTTTTTTCTCATTACTGACGGAGTTTCCCCATATGCTTTTTTAAACACCTTGTTAAACACCGCTACACTGGCAAAACCATTATCATATGCAATTCTTGTAACTGGTGCATTAGAATACAACAACTCGTCCACAGCATGGAACAGGCGAATATTGGTCAAATATTCTGCAAAACTCATCCCGTAATTTCGTTTAAAAAATCTGGAGAGATAACCATTGGATAAATATAATTTATCTGCCAGATCTTTTAAACTGATTGCCTGATTATAATTTGCTCGAATATAATTATTTATCTGCACAATCCGATCTTCAAATTTATCTTTATCATCCATATTTTCCCGATCGGCCGCCTGTACAAGAAAATACATTGATAAAATATCCATAACACGATAACATAATGCAATATGCCCGAAATTAGCTGTATTACCATGAGTTTCAAGATAATGATTCAATAGTACACGTAAAATATTTCTTAGTTCATCATAACGTTCGCTTTCATCTTTTGTAGAATCACACCAGAAAATTATATCAATACTTTTTAATACATCACTGACCAAATTATATGAAATCATAATTTGCATATAAAGAACATTCTCTGAACCACTCAGTGCATGCTTTTTGTTCGCATTCACTACCAACACATCATTTTCCTTCATATGTGTTGTTTGTTCTCCAATCACAACATCCAATTTTCCTTCCAGAACATACAACAATTCAATATCCTGATGAAAATGTTCCAATTCATCCACTTCATTCAAAACATTAAGTTTTAGTTTATCCCTTCTCGTATCCTGTTCCATAGCTCCTCCTAAAGTTATACTTTTTGTATCATATTTACGAAGAAAACTTTTCTCTTTTACTATCTTATGATTATAGCAATCAGAAATTTTGAAATCCATTCCTTAATTTGTTGAATATACCGTGGATTTTGTTATTTATTATTTCTTTCTATACAAATATGACAAAAAAAATAGTAGGATTTTTGCTCTGGGATGCCAATTAGGGACGGGGTTTAGTGGCTTTTTTGCGAGCAAAAAAGCCACTAAACCCCGTCCCTAACAGGCACACTTGACTTACCTGCTGATAAGTTTCAATAATTTAGTATCATCCTTTTCTTCTATACCGCATTCTTCTGCAAATATCATCCTATTAGGATGTTCCTTTGTATATGGGCTCCATCTCAAGGATCTTGTTGATGGGTTTCCTTTTTTCATAAAAGCAACCCATGCCTTACTAATTTTTTTCTGAAGTTTTTCTGCATATTGATATCCTGTACAATGTGCCGGTTCCATTTCAACATTACGAAATACATATGGAATATCGCTACAATGCCACGGAGCAAGACCATCCATATATGGAATAATGAAATTCATCATATAGTTATAACATTTTGCTTTTGAAAACTGAGAACGTTGATTTAAAAATGCAAGTGTCTGTAGGCGAAATAATGTATCTACACTAAGTGCATATAAAATATCTAATTTGGGATAAAGTTCTCGGAACTCCTTTATAATGCTCATGGTATACTTCCCATATGTCTGTTCAAGAATATTATATTTTTCTACTTCGGTATATTGTTTTTTATCTCCCAGATAATGCATGAATGAAAATTCGCCCAACACTGTTCCTGCCATAACCGGAATCTGTTTTGTTTCTTCCCTGAATCCTACAATACTCGCAAGACCTTCATAATATCCTTCTACCGGTGAAGGTTCAAAAAGCATCATTCCTTGTGGCATTCCCAATTCTTTTCCGGCCTGCACTACAGCTTCTGCCAATGTTTCATACGGGATCTCATCGATGCTATCAATATTTTCCTTAGTTAAACCAAGTACTTCAACTGTCTTTTCTCCAAGTGTCTGCCAGTGTTTTTTCTCATCTGCAATGTTTGTATCCGGTCGATTGCGAAGTGCTCCGCTTTGTGAAATCACTTTGTGGTAGAGTCCGTCTGCCGGTGGCATCTGTAACAAAGCTGTTGCCTTTCCACCACCGCCGGATTGCCCTGCTACTGTTATATTATCCGGATCTCCACCAAATGCTTCAATATTATCTCTCACCCATTGAAGGGCTAATACAATATCTGCCATTCCGACGCATCCAGAATATTTATATTTTTCACCAAAAGAACTCAAGTCCAAAAATCCAAGACAATTCAGCCTGTGATTCAAATTTACTATTACAACATCGCCATAATCACAAAGGTTATGACCATTGTACGCTGGAATTTCTATAGATGAACCACAAGAGAAGCCGCCTCCATGCAGCCATACCATAACTGGTTTCTTTGCTTCTTTATCGAGATGTTTCGTCCAAACATTCAAATATAAGCACTGCTCTTTCATCGGCCAGTACACATGCTGCATCTCAAAGGAATTTCCCGGTGCTGCCATCGGGCTCTCCTCCGGCTGTTCCTCTTCCGGCATCAATGGACAAATGTAACCATAAGCTTTTGCATCCCGGATTCCATCCCATTTTGGTTCCGGTTCAGGAAGCTGAAATCTTTTTGCTCTTCCATATCGGATTCCATAAAAGTGAAATACATCATCTTCCTGATATCCATGAAGTTTCCCCTGTTTTGTACGTACGATTGGAAAATCCGATGTTCGTATCACTTTCTTCATAATCTATTTCTCTCTATTTCATAAATTTTTCTGCATAATGACATGCTACGAAATGATTTGGTTTTACTTCACGTAACTCCGGTTCTTTCGCCATACATTCGTCTGTCGCATATGGGCAACGTGCTGCAAAACGGCAGCATGGTTTCGGATCGATTGGTGATGTCAGCTCACCTTTCAAAATCATTCGCTCTTTTTTCACATGCACATTCGGAATTGGAATAGCTGAAAGTAATGCCTGTGAATACGGATGAATTGTATTTTTGAAAATCTCATTTGCCGGACACTTTTCGATCAACTGTCCCAAATACATTACTGCAATATCATCTGAAATATGTTTTACAACAGACATGTCATGTGTAATAAACATATAAGTCAGTCCTCTTTCAGCCTGAAGATCCTGAAGCAAATTCAGAATCTGTGCCTGAATAGATACATCCAGTGCTGATACCGGCTCGTCACATACAATAAAGTCCGGATTTAATGATAACGCTCTTGCAATTCCTATACGCTGACGTCTTCCGCCATCCAACTCATGCGGATAAGAACCTTCCAAACGTTTTGCCAGTCCGACCAGTTCCATCATTTCTTTTGCTCTTGCTGTCACATCAGATTTAGACATATCTTTATGGTTTACTTTGATTGGTTCTTCAATCAACTGCAACACATTCATACGTGGATCCAAAGATGCATATGGATCCTGGAAAATCATCTGGATGTTGGTTCGATATTTCTGTTTAAACTCTTTCATCGGCATACTTGCAATATCCACGCCATTATATAATACCTCACCGGAAGTTGGTGTATGTAATCTCATCAGAGTTTTTCCAAGTGTAGATTTTCCACATCCGGACTCTCCTACAACACCAATCGTTTTTCCTTTTTCGATATTCAGATTGACATTATCAACTGCATGCAGTTCCCCTCTTGGAGTAGAAAAATATTTTTTCAGATTTTTAATTTCAAGTAAATTACTCATTTATTTTTCCCTCCCATTCTTTTGTGTACTGTAAACATTTTACACAATGATTTTCATTTAGCCAGATCATCTCAGGGTCTGCTTTTTCACACATTCCACATTTTGATTCGCATCGATCCGCGAAGCTACAATACTCAGGAAGATTGGATGGATCCGTTACCATACCCGGAACCACATGCAGTCTGTCTACATCTTTATCCAGAGATGGAATTGACTGATACAGTGCTTTTGTATATGGATGCTTCGGATGATCAAAGATTTCTTCTACTGTTCCATATTCTACTAGTTCACCTGCGTACATAACCGCACAGTGGTCGCACATCTCTGCAACAACACCAAGGTCATGTGTGATTAGAATCATAGAAGTTCCATGTTTCTTCTGCAGTGATCTCATCATATCCAGAATCTGTGCCTGAATTGTTACATCCAAAGCTGTTGTCGGCTCATCTGCAATCAGAAGTTCTGGCTCACATGCCAGTGCGATTGCAATGACAATACGCTGTTTCATACCACCGGAAAACTGGTGTGGATAATCTTTATATCTCTCTGGTACGATTCCTACCATTGCTAACATATCCTGTGCACGTTTTAATGCTTCTGCTTTTGAACAATGATTATGCAAAAGAACTACTTCAGAAATCTGATCTCCGACTGTTTTTACCGGATTCAGCGCTGTCATTGGATCCTGGAAAATCATGGAGATTTTTTTACCACGGATCTTGCGCATTTCTCGTTCAGATTTATCAAATAAGTTTTCTCCATCTAATTCAATCTTACCTTGAATCACATGTCCTACCTTAGATGGAAGCAAACCCATAATTCCTAATGCTGTGGTTGTTTTTCCTGCACCAGTCTCACCTACCAGCCCAAGAACTTCACCTTTTTTCAGTTGGAAACTGATGTTATTCACAGCTTCCACTACTTCTTCGTCTGTCTCGTAATGAATTACAAGATTTTCTATATTTAACATATTTTCGCTCATACTTTATCCCGCTCCTTATTTCATTTTCGGATCGAATGCATCACGCAGTCCATCACCCATCAAGTTGAATGCGAAACATGTGATCATGATCATCAATGCAGGGAACATCATCATATATGGTGCTGATGTCAGATATGCTTTACCATCATTCAAAATCAAGCCCCATTCCGGAGTTGGTGCTGTAAGACCTACACCAATGTAACTCATAGATGACATCATCATAATAGATACAGCTAAAAATCCAACAAAATAAATAATCATAATTCCTGCTGCATTCGGAATCATATGTTTCAAAATCATCTGAATCTGGCTTACACCAATTGCTTCTGAAGATTCAATATAATCACTGCCTCGAACTCGAAGGATTGCTGCTCGGTTATTTCTTGCCATGGTCGGCATAGATGCGAACATAATTGCTGCTACCAGCTGTGGAATACCATTTCCAAGTACTGCTACGATACACATTGCCATCATGATCATTGGAATAGACTGAAAGATATCCATGACACGCATGATAATCGTGTCTACTGTTCCACCAAAATATCCGGCAATAATTCCAAGAAGACCTCCACTGAACAACGCTGCGATTGTACAGAACAAAGCAATAATCAGAGAATATCTTGTTCCATAAATAACTCGGCTGAAAATATCTCGTCCAAACTGGTCTGTTCCAAAGAAATGCGCGCTGCTTGGTGCCTGCATCATTGCCCCATAGTCCTGTGCCTTATAATCATACGGAGCAATCAGCGGTGCAAAGATTGCAACAAGAATCAGAATACAGACTACAGCCAGTCCAATCAACGCCGTTGGGTTACGTTTGAATCGTTTCCATGATTCGTGCATCGGTGTGGATTTCACCGGTTTCTTTCTTTTAGCATTTTTCTTTTCTATTTTCTCCATTGCAGGAGTTCTCATTTTTGACATATCTTTTTCCTCCTACGCTGTTGCTTTCACTTTTTTACGTTTCTTTGCTTTTCCACCGGCAATGATTGTTGTCTTCAAACGTGGATCAATCAATACGAAACTGATATCAACCAACAGATTGATCAAAGTCAGTACAATTGCGATAATCAATGCACCACCAAGCACTGACGGATAGTTACGCTGTGTAATGGAATCTACAATATATTTTCCAACTCCGGGAACACCAAATACTGTTTCAAGTACCATTCCTCCACCGATTGTATTACCAAGGCTGGTTCCAACTGACTGTGCAACCGGAATCATGGCATTACGAAGTGCATGATGATAAGTAATGTTTTTCTCTGACTGTCCTTTTGCGCGTGCTGTTCTGATATAATCTTCTCCCAATACTTCCAGCATAGAAGAACGTGTAATACGTGTATAACTTGCAACGGAAGACAATCCGATACAGAGCATCGGCATGATATAACCTTTCCATGTATCAATACCATTTGCAGGTAAAATATGTAAGTTTACAGCGAAGATCATAATCAGCACCAAAGCTACAACGAACTCTGGAACCGACTGGAAGAACATGGATATAACCAGTACTCCCGAATCAATCCACGTGTATTTCTTTAGTGCAGATATAATACCAAGTAATACACCAAGCACCGCTCCAATCAGAACTGCTCCCAATGTAATCTTGGCAGATGTCAAAAGTCTTGGAGCAATCTCAGATAATACGGGTTTTCCAGTTCTATAAGAATCACCGAAATCACCTTTTGTTACTATCCCTTTAACATAATTAAAATACTGTACCGGAACCGGATCATTTAACCCAAGTTCCTCTCTTTTTTCCTGAACCTGTGCTTCTGATGCACTGTTTCCTAAGATCTGTCTTGCAGGATCTCCAGGAGTAAATGTCTTCAGTGCAAAAATGATAATCGATACACCAAATAAAATCGGAATCAGATACAGGATTCTTTTTATTATATATTTCAGCATAGATCATTCTCCTATTTTCAATTTTTCAAATATTGCCCGGAGACTTTCATCTCCGGGCAACTCAAGAATCTGGTTATTTCTCGCTTATTCGTAAAATCCAGTTACGTCAACATAACCTCTTTCGATTGTGTTATATCCTTTCAAATCTTTTGCATATACACTTGCTTTCATTTCCGAATACAGATTTGAACAGATTGTCTCATCTTTTACCATCTCATCCAGTTTTGTTGCCAACTCTGTAGCCTTATCTATATCAGATTCGCTGATCAGTTCAGAGATTGTTGAATCAAATTCATCTGATGTCCATTTTGGTCCACCGATAACCATACCAGGACCCTCGACATTTAATTTCGAAAGGAATGTCATTACAGTTGCAGGTGTTCTGATTGCTGGCATATCTCCAACACAGATTAAATCATAATTTCCACCAAATGCATCTTCTACAAACTGTGCTGTATCCGGTGTATCAATTTTCAATGTAATACCTGCTTCTGCAAGATTTGCCTGCATTACAGTTAATACCGGTGTATTGTCCTGAAGTCCTAATGCTGTAATCTCAACTCCGTCACCATATCCGGCTTCGTCAAGAAGTTCTTTTGCTCCGTCTACATCAACAGCTCTTTCCTCTTTTGTATAGTTCTCTGTGTAGTAGTCACAGCTTGGATTCCAGTATGAAAGTGATGCTTCACCGAATCCTGCTGTTCCTACCTGTGCGATTGCATCAAAGTCTAGTGCTTTATCAATTGCTTCACGAACTTTTTCGTCTTTTGTTGCACCTGCATTGTCGCCCATGTTGTACCACAGATGTGTTGTCTGACCAAAGTCATAAATCGTTGTATTTACAGAATCATTTTCTGTATATGTAGCAGCCTGACTTACTGGCATATCGTATGCAATATCAGCATCTCCGGATTCTACAGCCATCTCCCTTGCAGCTGCATCACTTGTAAATGTAAATACGATTTCTTTGTAATATCCCGCATAATCTTTATCCCAATAGTTATCATTTCTTTCCAGTGTAACTGACTGTCCATTCTTCCTCTCTTTGAATTTGTATGGACCACATCCGATTACTGGATTTGTCGAAACTTTTTCAAGACCACCTGCTGCGTTGACCTCATCTTCAGAAACGATTCCAAAGCTTACCCAACTCAGCATCTTCACAAAATCAGGTGCTGTTGTATTGAACTCGATTGTTACTGTATGTTCATCATCAGCAGTTGCTCCAACAATATATTTACCTGTATCATTTGTTGTATTCTGAGCTACCCAAATATTGTTACATGTATAAACTACGTCATCAGCAACAAGTGGAGTTCCATCACTCATTGTTACATCATCGCGGAGTGTGAATTTCAGATGTGTATCATCTGTCCATTCCCAATCTGTCGCAAGACTTGGCTCAACCTCATTTGTTGAGTAGTTGATTTTTACAAGTGAATCCAACATTGCATTACCAATAATCTGTTCCTCATTTTCTGTCTTGCCTACAGCTGCTCCGTACAGAGATGATGGTTCAGACGATAGACCTATTGTCAATGTTTCATCTGTCTTTTCCGTATTTGCCGCATCCTTATTTGGTTCAACAACACTTACTGTGGTCTTTGAATCCGAACTAGACGAATCTCCTTTTGATGAACTGTCAGATGAACTTCCTCCACATGCTGTCAGTGACAGAATCATTGCACTGGCCATTGCCATCGCCATAATCTTTTTTGCTTTCATATTTTTTCCTCCTTGTATGTCTGTCTCAAGATTTGACCTAAGTTTACCAGTCTGCATGAGCTCCTGCCATTCTATTTTTTACTTATTTTAGTCCGAAAATGACCTTATGAAGTCAGTTTTCTCTTTTCCAGGTCATAATTTGACTTCCTTTTGATGACATTGTGAATTTTCACGAAATCATGCACAAAAGAAGGACTTCTGTTTTAGTAAAATTCACCAATAACAAGAAGTCCTTCTTCTATATAAGTATATATTCTATTATTTTCCTATAGAGTTATTTTTCTACCGGAACAAGAAATTCTTTGATATACTGAAAATCATTCGGATTGTAACAAACGATTTCATATGCCTCAATATTTGGGTTACTGAATACAGTAGTAAGTCCGATAAACTGTGTCAGCGTAGATGCCAGATTCAATACGTCTCTGTCATCTGTGATCAGTTCCACTCTTCCCTGGCATTTTGCCAACGCCTTATAAAATCCGTCTACATTTGTAATCTGTTTTACTCGCATAATATTTTCCTCCTGAGTTTTACAATTTTCTGGTTCAAATTATATAACCTTTGTCAATTTTTGTATACATCAAATCCACTTCATTTTTTACTGTGTTGTTACCTTTCTCCTTTTTTCACTTCTTCCTATGTCATAATTACGATATGCGTTCTTGACCTCTTTTTGTTTTTATCTTATTTCAATTGACACATACTTTTCTTTTTTACTATGATTGATATATAAATTTGAAGACAAAAGGGAGGATTTTAATCATGACAACAGTAATTACAACAAACATCGTAACCGACAGAGACGCTTATTTACCATTGGCAAAGGCATTTGCAGAAGATTCCGCTGCACACGACAAAGGATGCCACGGAATGAAAGTTTTAGTAAACCCGGAAGCTCAGGATGAAGTTACTTTTGTTTCTCACTGGGATTCACAGGAAGATTTCCTTGCACATGTACAGGGAGATACTTTTAAAAAGCATATTCCTGGAATGGGTGCTTATTATGTAAGTGGTACGGATACATTTCTTGAGGAAGCATAGAAAACCACAGGGGACGGAGTTTTTGGCTTAAACTCCATCCCCTGTGGTTTTTAATTTTATCATATAGTTTTGGATCATGTGGGTCACTAAAAAGCCCTTAACTTCGTCCCTATTCACAACGGAACCAATCAAACGCTGCCGTATTTTCTGAATCCTCTTCATTTCCCGTCGCATACATTCCAAGCACTGTTCCGCACATGCACCCAACCTTTTCTGGATTGATCAAAGATCCGTCAGCCTTGCACAATTCTTTCAGATTTTCTTCCGACTCTCCATATCGAATCGTGAAATCTTCATTATGCATTTCAATCTGTAATACAATTGTATCTTTATCATACTCCACTGTACAAATATTTTCACGATTTGTCGTGCTTGTAAATCCCGGAAAATATGGTGGCTGTTGATAATCTGCTGTGATCAGTTTTACACGTACAACCTGTTTTCCGTTTTCACAGGCACGTTCTACATGGAGTTGATGGTTCATTGCCTGTACAACCGCAATTCCCGCACTCTCCTGTCCTTCTGGAACAAATGTCATACGTGTTGTAATTGTAGTATCCATTTTGCACTGACGTCGTCCTACAAAAGCAGCATATTTATCATCCGATAAAGTGCCTTCCATGCCCATCTGTTCTAGATCATCGTCCAGTCTCTGATGAATACATTTTAATTTCAGGCAAGAATCTTCAATTTTCCAGCACTCCTTACCAGGTGTTCCCCAAAATGTCATATAAAATGGCAATTTCTGTTCATCAAAATCGTCAAACTTATTTTCTTCTAGATAAACTGTTTCTTCCAAAGATTCCGGACCATCATAGCTCCATTCAATCTTTCCTGTCTCCGGACTGAATACTGGCCAGTCCCTCTCCCATATAACCGGGCAGATAAATGTTTCTCGTCCCAGGTTTTTATATTTTTCATCGATTAAACGAGAACCCAGCATCACAGCATACCAGCTTCCATCTTTTAACTCTACGAGATCAGCATGTCCGACATTAATGATCGGGCTTTTGAATCCCATATGTCTATGTGTCATAACCGGGTTTGCCGGATTTCCTTCAAAAAAGCTGAAGAGTTCTTTTGATCTTGCCACCATTACCGCATGATAATGTTCTGTACCACCTTCTGCAATGATCAAATAATAGTAATCTCCGATATGATACAGATGTGGAGCTTCCGGAGATGCCCCGCCTCTCATAGCACTGTTATAAATCGTATAAGGCTCGCCTGTCACGCGGAAATTCTCAATATCATATGGTGCAAGCCAGATTCCTCTTTCTTTCACACCAGTTCCGTTATCCCAGACATCTCCTGTTCCCATAACATAGCAACTACCATCATTGTCAAAGAAAATAGATGCATCAATTCCCGGGACGTCATCCATCCAATGTGGTTCTGACCACGGACCTGCCGGGTCTTTTGCTGTACAAATATAATTTCCTTTGTCAGCGAAATTAGCATTAATAATATAATACGTTCCATTATTATAACGGATTGTAGGCGCCATCAAACCTCCGACTCCACAATTTTTTTCCATATGGAATCCATTTTCTTCCGTCAGCGCATTTCCAATCTGCTCCCAGTGTGCAAGATCTTTGCTATGAAAAATCGGAATTCCTGGAAACATCTCAAAACTGGAACAAGCCAGATAGAAATCATCCTCCACACGAATGATAGAAGGATCCGGATAGTATCCTGGAATAATTGGATTATTTAATTTGTAACTCATAAGTTTATCCCCTTTCATTGCCATTGGGAAGGGAGTTTTTGGCTCAAACATCGTCCCCTTTGGTCTTTTTTATCTTTCTACAACCATTAGGGACATTCAAAAAGCCACAAACTCCGTCCCCAATGGTTTTATTTTAATAAATTTCTTTATTTTTTTCTCCTTTTCATTCATCTTTTTCTTGTCATCTTTTATCCAAAATTGACCACGCATCCATTAATTGTTATAATATAGCAAATACTTTGTCATATTATAACTTTCCAAAGGAGGTTTTCTATATAATGAATGATTTCGAAATCAAATTTTATGAAGATTCAATTATGATTGATACTATTCAAAATGAATATTTACTTCTATTTATTATTCACGGCAGCGCTACTGTAACATTAACTACTGAAACAAATCATTTATCCGAAAAAGATATTCTAATGATCAATTGGAATCGGCACTTTAAGCTGCAAACTTCTCCCGGAAGCTTTATGCTACTAATTTCTGTTCGTGCAGAACTATTTCGGAAATTAACACATAAACAACTTCCATATTTTCAATGTTGTAGTTCGCGGCATTCTAGCGTAAAGTATGAACAACTACGCTATTTGATCTATGACTTGCTTGGGGAATACGCACTTGATATGAAAGAAATGAGTGCAAAGAAACTAAGTATTCTATATAAAATTTGCGATCACCTGATTTGTTCTTTTCTGTTATCCGACAAGCAACCTTTGCTCGAGACTTCCGATGAACGGCTTGATTATGTTTTTTCTTACATTGAAGAACATTTTTCGGAACATATTACACTTCCGGATGCTGCCAGACAGATTCATATTGCCCCAACATCACTGTCCCGGCTTTTTAAGAAAAACACCGGAATCACCTTTGTACAGTATATAACAAATATTCGCCTTCGCCATGCTGTATCGGATTTAACCGGAAGTCAGTTATCAATCTCAGATATCGCACTAAACAATGGATTTTCAACAGCCTCGCAATTTAACAAAATTTTCAGACAGAATTTCAACCTCTCCCCTGGTGAATATCGTAAAAATCATGCCATACGCAATACTCATCTGGAGATGCAAATTTCAAAAAAATCTGCTGATATTCTAAACGAATACCGCTCCAAAACAAGAATGGTCGTAGTAAAAGAGCAAAAAATCAGACTTCAGTCCGCTGATATCGACTGTGTCAAGGGAAAAGAATTTAAAAATCCTTTGGGTTCCATGATTTATCTTGGATTTGCCTCCCGTATTCTATCCGGAACCTATCAAAGACAAATTCAATTTTTAAAGCATACTCTGGATTTTCAATATGGCTGTATCAACGGTCTGTTTTCTCCAGAATTTTCTCTTCTGGATTCAGATCAGACAACGCAACTGAATTTTGTTAATCTCGACCATGTTTTGGATTTTCTTGTAGAAAATGGAATCCGTCCGATGATCGTTATCGATAATCAAGTTTTAAATATTTTAAAGAAACTAAATGAAATTCATGAAATGTCTACCGCATATTTCTTTTCGGATTCTCGTGAATTCAATCACGTCATCGAAAAGATATTAGATCATGTAGTCAATCGATATGGTTTAAAAGAAGTAACGAATTGGAAATTTGTAATCTGGTATTTTGTATATAGACACTCCTTACTTGGACTTTCCGGAGAATTTAATAACCTGTGGGATGATTTTTTCGAAACTGTTCGCTCCAAAGTCCCGAATGCCTCAATCGGTGGTGTCGGATACAGCCCTTCTGTTCACAAAGATACGGTCATTCAATTTTATCGCAATTGGGCCAATGCCAGACATATGCCTGATTTCATAACGATGAATTCATTTCCCTATCGTGAAGCAGAGGAACCGACAAAAATGAACGCGATTCGTCAAAATATCGACCACTTTTTTTCGAACGATCTATCCGAAATGCACTCCATTTTAGCAGAGAGTGGTTTTCCAAAACGTCCAATCGTTGTCATTGAATGGAATCTTAGTTTTGTCCATCGAAATTCACTTAACGATATGGCTTCAAAAGCGGCTATTATGATAAATCAGATGGTTGATACGCTCGGAGAAGCAGAGGATATCTGTTACTGGTATGCAAGCGACATTTTTGCCGGTGACATGGATGCAAACCGTATTCTAAATGGTGCATGTGGTCTGCTTAGTTCTGATGGTTTTTGTAAACCCCCGTATTATGCACTGCTGTTCTTTAAACAGCTGCACAATTATCTCATTGAACGAAATGACCATTATATTATTACAAAAGATGAGCTCGGACATTTTGCCATCCTTCTTTTCAATAATAAGTCATTAAATTATGAATACTATTCCAAAGATGAAGCCGCCATCGGAATGAATGATGAACAAATTATTTTCAATGACCGCGATGCATTGGAAATCACACTTCGTCTCCAAGGAGTTTCAAACAAGAATTATCGAATTCGGAAACAACTATTCGGCCCGAACTTTGGCAGTATTTTGGATGAATGGAAACGTCTCGGAACCGATCTTGAATTGACATTGGATGAGATATCTTATCTGAAGCGTAAGAGTATCCCACACAGAAAGAATGAAACGCTTTGTGCGGAGAATAATACACTGATTCTGCAAGAGGTATTGCAGGAGCATGAGATTATGCTGATACAGATTGATTGACCACTGTTGATCACTGGGGACGGAGTTTGTGGCTCGTTTATTTTCCCCGGTGGCTCTTCTATTTTTCACTGGAAAGTCTAGCCACTAGGGGACAGTAAACAAGCCACAAACTCCGTCCCTATCGGCTCAAAAATTTCTCCAACAGCTTTCTCCATACACTCCACTGATGTCCACCTGGTATAATATCCATCGTATATGGAATCCCATTTTCAAGTAGTTCCTGTTCCAACGGCTGTGCAAATGCTCTATATGCATCGTCAAATGTTCCTGCTCCAATATGAACACGAACATTTTTTAAATACGGTTTTGTATAATCTGCTTCAAATCTTCTTCCACCACTCCAAATTCCGATATTTCCAAATAAATATCCCACACTTTCAAAAATATCAAATGCAAGGAATCCACCTGCTGACAATCCAGCAAATGCTCGTCCCTCCGGTTCGCTTGCTACATGATAATGTTTTTCCATATATGGCAACAGGCATTCTATTAAACTTGGAATATTTTTTTCTTTGTGATTCCACTGATAGATACTATTATCCGTCATAACCACCACTGTTGGCTGTATCTTTTTATTCACAATCAAGAAATCCATAATCTGTGACACGCTTCCCTGATTCAACCATGTACTCAGACTCTCACTTCCTCCATGGCTCAGATACAACACAGGATATGGCTTTTCCCGATTTTCATCATAACCTTTCGGCAGATACACTGCTGCCGGCTGTGTTTCTCCTACTCCAAATTTCTTCTTTACCGCATACTCTATATATCGCACCTTTCCTCTATCAACTGCATCACATCCCAATTCTACAGTTCTATCATCCACTTGATATTTTGCACAGAACGGCACTCGAATCTGACTATATTGAATCTTTTCATTTTTGTATGCATATCCCTTTCTTGACGGATCTGTCATAGTCACCATTTTTAAAGGATTTCCATCCGGCATATCGATTACAAATCGATAGTTGTATGTTCCTGATGGCAATGGAATCGTACATGAAAAAATGTCTGTCTCATCATCTTTTTCCATTTCATACATTCCTAATTTCAATACTTCCAAGTCAAATTCAAATTTTGACACATCGATTTCTTCCCCTTTTGTACCATTTTTTAATTCTTTCGGTGTTGTTTTTAACCCAAGCAATGTATGCGGAAAATATTCCTTTTTCCATTGATGCGGCCAATACCTTCCACTATCCGTAAAGGAAGAATGTTCCTTATCTGAAAACATCCAGTCCCCGATTACTGACAATTTCTTATATTCTGATGACTTATATCGGAAACTTACAACATATCCCGTAGGCGAATCCGGTGATTCTAATATTTGTGTTGTGTCCAAATATCGAAATTCTTCCTCTGTCATTCCTATAATTTGATATGCTTTTTCTAATTTCATTATTTTTCTCCTTGCAATTCAAATCTCTTTGGATATTTTCCTGTTTTTGATGCATTGATATATCCTTTGCTGTGAACCATATCGAACCTCCAGTCTTGCAGTGATATGATTGGTTCACAATAAAAATCTGTCAGGTACCAATGACCATCTATCTTTTCAAATTTATGCACATATTTATTTACAAACACCATATATGGGATATCTTCTAAACTCTCGGCCATGCTTCGCAGATTTGTTGCCGCTGTATCAAACCAGGTTCCTAAAATGTATTTTTTCTTCGGACCATATGTAAGTACAGGAGTTGTCGGTGCGTGAAATGTAAAAAAGCGTTCCCGATACTGTTGTGTCATATCGTCTATCTTTCTCTCAATTGCCTCATAATCATTTAATTCCGGAGTTGTTTTTCCAAAGCTTCGAATCAGCATATGATTTTTTTGTTCTGAATTTTTCATATACTTTTCGATAAACTCCCTTAGTGCTCCACGTCGACAACCATATACCCAGCGATTGATAATATTTTCAATTTCCATTGCTGTCTCCGTATCCGGTTGACATCTCATGACTTGATTAACATCCCATGGTTCATCGCTCATTCCACTTTTATCATATCTTCCATCATTTCTATATGGTGTTTCCGGTAAACTCGCCAGATTCTGGATTTTCATTTTATGAATTTTCCATTCTCCCGCTTCTCTGCAATACTCAGTTTCCGTCACTGCCATCGTTCTGACTAATCTCCAATTGTCTACATCTGACCCCAATAATCCTGCTTTTATTTGATAAATCTGAGTCATAAAAATTCCCTTTGCAGATTCTCCTGTTTCAGTCATTTCGATCAACGGCATTCCTGTTATTCCCAAAAACAGATAACAGTGGTTATTCTTTTGCTCTTTTTCTAACCATCCTGCAAATGATTCTAAAATCTTCTTTTTTCCGCAAACCGCATTCATCTTTAAACACTCTGCCGTTAACACCGTATCTTCTTTCACTGAAAACAGTTTTTCCATTTCATGTAAACGATGCTCGAAAAACATATTTTGCAGATTTCGTATAGCAAAATAATCCTTGTCGCTTGCATTTCCTTTTAATGGCAAATCCGGATATTCCCCGATTTTTTCAAATGGATTATTCCGTCCATATGGCACCGGTTTCATTACCTGTATCGTATCCCACTGGATTTTTTCAATTTCTAACGCATGTTCATTTTCCCGGCACACAGCTTCTAATCGTTTCACTTCCACTTTACATAGAATCTCTTCTCGTTCTTTGTAAATATGATAGGTATATGTATCACAAGACATACCACCTGTTCTTTCATCCGATGAAAGCCAATATGCCGGTGACATACTCATTGAAATTCTTCCTTCACCACACATTTTCATCTGATGTAACTCTATCTGCTGATACTTATGAAAATACGCTGCCACTTCATGTTCTATATCAAAATATTTCATCTTCCTTTTCCTCTTTCATCTACAAAAAGAACCAGCGGGGACGGAGTTTGTGGCTCCTAAATTGTCCCCACTGGTTCTTTATTTTCCAACGGAAAGCCTGACCATAGGGACACTAAACGAGCCACAAACTCCGTCCCTATCGGCTATTTCTTTCCTTTAATGCAACTGCAATCTCATCCATCTTCTTAGAATCCAGTTTATACCAGATCAATGGAATAATTCCTACAAGCTGAAGTAGTGCCGGAATCAAATTTACGATCACATTTATTCCTGTCATTGCTGATGCACTCTGCTGTGCTCCTGCAACATACCCTGTTGCTGCAAGTAACCAGATACTCAAAGATCCTGTAATCGCTGATGCAAGTTTAATTGCAAAACTCATCAATGAAGAAGAAAGACCTTCATTACGAATTCCAAATTTGTAATCGCCATAATCAATACTGTCGCACATCATTCCATATGAGATAGATCCTACACTCTGTGAAAATCCACCAATAATAGAAACTCCAAGTACAAAAGCAATTGTTGGATGTCCATTAAAGAACAGAACCAGATCACTTGCTGCATTGATGATAAGCAGAATAATCATATAACCTTTTTTTCCAAATTTCTTTGTTCCCCAAGGTAATGTTGCTGTACCGACAATCTGACATACTGTCAATGTTGTAAATACTGCTGAGATCATTGTGTAAGATCCAACTACATAAATAATATAATATGTAAGTAATGACATTCTTGCCATTGCACCAACAACACCGATAAACAATGAGATAATGGAGATCATCAGTGGTTTGTTCTTTGTCATTAATTTTAAGTCTTTTACAAATGATCCACTGTTTTCTTTTTTCGGTGGCTCTACAATCTCAACTTCTTTACACTTAAATCCACATACCAGAAATAACGGAACCGAAACAATTGCCAGAATGACTGTTGTCCAGAAAAATCCTTTTCCATTTGCTGTGTCAGAATGGCTGAAGAATAAGATCATTGGCATTGCTGCGGCTGCAAGTACTGTTTGAAGTACGTTACTTGCGACATTTGCAATAGAAATAATCTTCATTTTTTCATTGGAATCTGTAGACAGTCTGTTTACAATACCGTTAATTGCAACACCTACTGCTGTATATGCCATACCTGCAAGAATATAAGAAACTCCACAAAGTACTGCTTTGATTGTTCCTTCTACCGGCCATACTGTAAATGTTAAAATGTCAAAAATAGCAAGAAATGGTGGTGCGATAATAATATATGGTCTGAATTTTCCCCATTTTGATTTTGTCTTATCGACAATTGCTCCCATCATCGGGTCATTTACCGCGTCCCATACACGAGCCACTAACATAATCGTGGAAATTGCTCCGGCTGAAAGACTGACTACATCTGTATAAAACAGCATCAGATAAGTGTTGATCATGTACCAGATGATATTTTGGGACATAAATCCCATAGAATAGTATATAGAATTTTTTGTTGTTTTCTTCATAATTTCCTTTCCGTGTGACATTTCACGCACACAATCGTTCCATTATAGGTTCCTTCCATTTTATCTTTATCAAATATTCGGAACTTCTCCTAAGAGTGCATCGATTTTTTCTTCATCAATCTCAATCGATCTTTCATGAAGAAGATCTCTTAATTTCATTCTGCTAAAACACTCCATCATATCACCGAATGTCATCTCCGGTGTAAATGGAATGATTTTTTTCTGCATTATCGCAATCACATCTATAAGCACTTCTTTTGCTTTCGGATTTCCAAATATTCTTCCAATTGTACAATCCAGAGAAAGCCATGCGCTTCCATCATCTGTCATATGAGCTTTACACTTTGGTTCGGTTAATATTTTATTTTCTGCTGTTCCAACATAAAAATCACCCATCACATCTTTTAGAAATCCGATGCTATCCTGCACCCAGTTTGGAATCCTCTCACAAAAAGAGCTTTCTCTCGTTTGAATTGCAGTGTCCCCAACAGAAAATCCATGTGGACCAAACGCATAAATGTGACTTTCAAATGTAATTCCCGCCTTATCCAGAGCATTCATCATATCCAGTGTATTTTTTACCGGAACCACATTATCTGCTCTTGATGCAAATAAGAAACACGGAACCGTATCATAGTCTACGTGCTCTGCAATCCTTGGTGCATCCTGTGCAATCTCATCTACTACTTCATTGAGTACTGCATATCCCAACACAACTGCTGCCGGTTTATGATTTGCAATTGTTGCCGCAGCTCCTGCAAGATGACCTCCTGCTGAAAATCCCACTACTGCAATTTTATCTGTCAGAACATTCCATTCCTCTGCATGGCTTTCAATATATTCTATTGCATCTTCATAATCTTCCAACGGCTCAGGCCATTTATACTTATCTCCAACAGAATAACGTAAAACAAACGCATCATATCCTGCTTTCAAATAAGCCAAAGCCACCGGATCTGCTTCACGATCTGAACAGAACTGATATCCACCTCCCGGAATAATTAAAACTGCCGGTCTCTTTGTTATGTTTCGAAATTCCTTCTCAACATCCTGAAGATACACAGTAAGACTTACGTCTTCTCTACTGTTAATAGTTACTTCTAACGTTCTCATATCCACCCACCTTTTCTTTTTCAGCATATTCACATGTAAATTGTATTGCTTGCTATGAATATATTATATTTTTACTTAGTATAATTTTCTCCCGAATAATCATGTTTCTTTTGCACAATTAATTTTCTTTTCTTTCTTTTCTCAATAAAAAAAGAGTCCAAAAGATAATAATTTTAAAAATAATTATCTTTTTCAACTCTTATATATCTAATCTATTTAATAATACGCAAATTGAATATTCAAATAAGCAATTTCATTTGCTGATAATGTAATCTGTAATTCCAACACTCCATTGTCCACCTCATAGGTCCGTAATGTCTGCTGTGGCACAAGAATCTGTTTCAAATAATCCACATCATCATTATGCAGAAATGCCGGCATAAGTAATGTTTCATATGGTGCAATTCTTCTCAATTCATCCTGAACACTTCCATGTTGCATATTTACGGAATGTTTTTTTACAATGTATCGTCCATTTTTTACATTTTCTAATCGGAATTCCAGTTCTTTTTCATCTTGATCATCAAAATACTGCCCTATCTTTTCCAGATGCTGCTCCATTTCGTCCAGATAATAATGATAGCTTAATCGTTTACAGTTATGACATATGATCTGATATTCCAGAAATTCATTCCCGAATATAATTGCATTTTTCTTTTTACCAAGATAATAAGGTCCTGCCTCTTGTAAGAAAGAATATGCATAGTATGATGGTTTTCGAATTCCCTGCTTTGTGATCAATCCATCCCCTCCGAATAAAACTTTATCCCGAATTCCATTTATATAACTAAGATCCAGTGGCATACTATGTGGAAGAGCACTTGTGTTTCCAAAACACTCAATCACATTTTTAATAATCGATGCACCTCGATAGCAAGAATCATTTAAAATATTCATCCTCTGAATGCTATCATAATAATCTGTAATATAAATATCACGGATTTCGGAAGTAAACTCTGGAAAATATTCCCGGAAAGTCTGCAGCTGATTTTTTACATAACCGCTGTCTGTAACTCGATTTACGCTCATTCCGTCCGCCGTTTCCATACATGTATATGGTTTGACCTGCATTGTCAATGCCGTAAGTTTCCTATGATTTTTCTTGGTAAACTGTTCAAATCTGCGGATTCCTTCCCAGTCTCCCAATTCCAGCCCTGCACCCAATAGTTCTTTTATCTGATATATCTCCAAAATTTCTTTTATGCAATCATGTATTTTCCAATACACTTCTACTTTTTCTTCATTAAACAATGTATTATATTCCAATTCGAAACGCCAGTTGCGTATCTCATTACTTCCATAATGAGGTGCAAAATGCGAAAGCATCTTTTTTAAATATGCAAATAACAATTCTGATTCCTGTAGCTCCCTGACTGAAATTGTAAACCACAATTTTAATTTATTTTTCAGTAGAAAATCAAAAACCTGTTCTTCATGATAAAAGTTATAAATTTCTTCTTCCGAAAATTTGCTCCAATCTAAATGAATCCTGACATACTGAAAGTTTAATTCTTTCTGCAATTCTTCAAACTGCTCTCTTGCCTCGTAATTCAGCAATAATTTGCAATCACTCAAATTGATAATTTCACGCCAATATGGTCTGTATGTCTGTTTGTTATTCGTATCGATAGTTAACACATCGTCTATTTGTTCTGTTTCTTTGACTCCCACCATTTTTTTTACAGCTGTCTGTAAATTTTTTATTTGTTCTTTTTTCTTAATCTCTTCTTTTTCCTTTTGCACTGTCCTGTATTCATAGGGGGACATCTTATAATTTTCAGTAAAATATTTTCGAAAAGAATCTTCATTTGGAAAACCATTGTCCATCGCTACACACAACAGGTTTTTGTCACTGTACAGCAAATCTTCCATGGCACCTTCCAGCCGCACTTTACATAAATACTGATAATAATTCACTCCAAAATTTTTCTTAAAATATCTCGAGAAATAGGTCGGGGTCATGTGAAACTGACTACTAATTTGTTTTAATGACAATTCCTCTTGAAAATGCTCTCCAATATAGTCTGTCACATTTTCTATAGCATTATTACTATCAGCCATAAAAATGTTTGTCGCAAAATTGCTCACTAAAAAAATCAACAACTCGCAGCTCACTTTATTCCATTCTGCACGTTGATACTCTGTTCTTTCATATTGCAACATAAGTAACTCTGTCAAATATCTTCGCAATATTGCAAAATTATCATTTTTTACTTTCGTCGAATCACACAGAAAACGATATTTTTTATTCGGAAATAATTCTTTAAATTTTCGGAGAGAAATTGTAAACTCTGCATATAATGCCCTGGATGCTTTTATTGAAACCTTTGACTTCGAATTTATCACAAGAATATCTTCTTCTGATAGAGTCGTTTCATCATCGGATGTCTCCGTTAATATGTTTAATTGATTTTCAATTCCCATTAAGATCACAATATCGCCCGTATATATCGTTTCACTACCCGTACAATATTTCACTGCTGTTGTTATCAAACTTCCCATCTTTTATTCTTCCTTTGTCATTTTATAAAGCCATTATAATTGATTTTTCGCCATATAAAAAGAGACTATATTCTACAACAAAAATTTCTTGTAGAATATAATCTCTTTAAGAATAAATTCTGACTATCCCATTATTTTAATTGCAATGGATAAGCCACAGGGAACACTAAATGAGCCACAAACTCCGTCCCCAACGGCCCCCAACGGCCAAGGTTCTACAGACTCATCGCTGTATAATATCCCTGGTTTACTGCATTGTAGATCAGTCCAACACTCTTGCAATCTCCGATTACATAATTCTCATCAACCAATTCACAAAGCTCATCGACTTTGTCATATGCTGACTTGAATCCAAGAGCACATACTACAGTATCTGCCTTTACAACAAATTCTTCTCCATCTCTCTGACATACAACACCTTCATCTGTTACTTCTTTTACTGTTGTATTCGTATATAATTCTGCTGATTTGTTTACCTCAGGCATAAGACCTCCACGATAGAATGAATTCGCATCTGCTGCAACTTCGGAACGCATTTCAATGACTGCACATTCTTTTCCTTCATGATGGAAAGATACGGCAGCTTCTGTTCCTACCAGACCGCCACCCATGATAACGACTTTCTTGCCAAGTTTTTCCGGATGAAGTTCTGCTTCGATTGCCATTACAACGTTATCTCTGTCTAAACCTTTGATTGACGGTTTTGCCTCATAAGAACCGATTGCAACGATCAATGCATCTGGATCAAAGTCTTTGATAAATTCCGGTGTTACTTCTGTATTCAGCATTACTTTTATTGCTGATTTTTCTACTCGATTGATCATCACCTTGCAGAAATCTGCAATATCTTTTTTGAAATATGGTGCAGATGCAGGATATAAGTTTCCACCGAGTTTATCTGCTTTCTCTGCAAGTGTTACTTCATGACCACGGTTTGCTGCTGTAATAGCTGCTTCCATTCCTGCCGGACCTCCACCAACAATCAGAACACGTTTTTTTTGTTCCGGTGCTTTTCTTGGATATTTCTCAGGTAACTGTTGTCCCATTGTAGGGTTTACGGAACATTTTACTGTCTCGCTCTTTCCAGTCTCTCCAAAGCACTCATAGCAACGAAGACATGGTGTAATGTCATCTTCTCTTCCTTCCAATGCTTTCTTTGGAAGATATGGGTCGGCTAGAAGTGCTCGTCCGATTTCTACCATATCTGCCTGACCTGTTGCAACGATTTCTTCCATCTGTGCAGGATCATTTAAGGAACCGACACAGGCAACCGGTGTTTTTACATGTTCTTTGATTGCTGTCGCAAGATAAACATTTACACCACGTTTATAAAATGCAGAAGGATGTGTACGACAGAACATATCCGGATCTTCGTGATTTCCACAAGATACATTAATCAGATCAACCTTGTCATCTACCATCTCTGCAACTTTGATACATTCGTCCATTCCCAGACCATTTGCTGTCAGATCATCTCCAGACAGACGGACTTCGATTGGAAATTCCGGTCCGACACCTTCTCTTACCGCATCAAGTGCCATAAGCAGGAATCTCGCTCTGTTCTCCAATGAACCACCGAATTCATCTGTTCTCTGATTGAATACAGGTGATAAGAACTGAGAGAACAGCCATCCATGTGCTGCATGAACCTGAACCATATCAAATCCACAGTCTTTACATAGTTTTGCACCCTTTTTGTAAGACTCCACAATTTCCAAAATCAGTTCTTTTGGCATTTCCTGCACTTCCCCAACCGGTGTAACCTCGTGACTCGGTCCATAAGCAGTGTTACATTTATCCAAATGATCTCCACCAACACTTGCAAGTCCACCGTATTTACCACCATGTGAAAGCTGAATGTTGGCATAAGCTCCTGCATTATGGATTGCTCTTGCAGCCTGTGCCATTCCCTGTTTGACACCAAAAGAGTCAAGCTGAAGCTGTTTGTTATGTGATTTTCCTGTTGCAGAATGCACAATTGCTTCTCCGTATGTAACAATTCCTGCTCCCCCAAGAGCCTTTTCTTCCAGATATGCAATCATCTCCGGTGTAAAATGTCCTTCTGTTGTAATCATACTCGGACTTGTCGGTGCTGCAATAATACGGTTCTTTGCACGTACATTTCTCATTCGGATTGGTGAAAATAAGTTTGAATATTTTTCTTTACCTTTCCATTTCTTAGCGCCCATTGTTTCTTCCTCCTTGTTTGTATTTCAAATTCAACTTTTCTACATTCTATGAACTATTATATTGTCTTTTCGGCCTATGATATTATGCTGTCTGTTTTCTGGCACGCAATAAAATTACGATAACTGCTGCAGTTGTCATTCCGACTGTTGCAATTAAATATACATGCGATGTTGTCACCTCACCAAATAACATTTTCGATGCTCCATTCAATAAGGTCGGCGAAATCAACTGTCCAAAGCAGTTACCACATGTCATGCATGCCGCTGCCATTGTTGTAGATGCCGGATTTACCGCATTGGATACCTCTACCATCGCTGTAGGAATAAACATGCCCTGTGAAAATCCACAGAACACAGCTCCAATCATCAGCATCACGTAATTTGATGGGAATAATAAAAGTAACACTCCACCGATTGAGAAACATAACATTGCAACCGGCAATGTATATTTTTTCGTCACTTTTGTAATTGCTCCGAGAATCAATCCCATAACAATCTGTGCTCCGGAGAATACTCCTGTCAGATTACCGGAAACCGTTGTACTTCCGGCAAGACTTCCATTGATATGCATTGCAATATTTGTTGTAAATGTAATCAAGAACAACATTTCGACTACACCTATAAATGCAACCTTGTATACTTCTCCGTTTAATTCGATTTTTTCATCTTTACTCACTTTGGCTGTACCGGTTTCCGGTAAGAACAAGGCGATTAGAATCATTGCGATAAATCCTATCACATTCAGATAGTATGCATTCTGGAATCCGTATTTACCAAGTGCACCGCCTAATGTAGATACAAGAACCATTCCTGCTCCGACACTGGCTGCCTGAATTCCCATAACAGAAACTCGTTCGTCTCCCTCGAAAAATTCCGCTACAACGGCTGTATTCAACGCGATACATAACCCAAGTGCCAAGCCATATAAAATTCTTGAAACAAACAGCAGCATAAAGCTATCTGCCAAAAATGGTAAGAATCCTGTAATTCCCGCCATCAGACCGGCAAAAATCAACATTTTTTTCTTACTGATCTTAACAACAAGACCACCTGATATAATTGCAACTACGATAGATAAAAACGTAGGTGCAGTCACCAGCATCTGCACCATACTGACAGATGCATCCGGATAATGCTCCTGAATCTGTCCCAATACAGGGGAAACGCAAAACTGCAATCCCTGTATGAATGAGATGCAGACAATTGTGATAATGATTTTTATTTTTTTCGATTTGCTCATCTCTTCCCTCTCCTGATATCTGATTTTCGTAATTGGGCAATGTCTCTCCAATCACGACTTTGCTTATTATATTGTAGAAAAATTATCAAGGAAACAACAGCACACTTTTTCAAAATGTGTCTAGTTTGAATTAAACAGGGACGGGGAACTCTTGTACGCCATTAATCCCAATCTTTCCCGGATCACTTCCCCCGTGCCCACTATCCAGCACAATC